>JANPCR010000043.1:0-36335 GCA_031431035.1 Rhodoferax sp. | reverse complement strand
AGTTTTCGACATTCAAGCCAATCTCAAAAAAAGATTGTGGTCGCGCCCGCAACCGCGCCGCGCCACCGCGATGGTGTTTAATTAGGGTCAGATTCCAATTAATTTTGACCAAAGCCATCAAATGATCCTCGAACTTGCCGACATTCGCATCCACCCCGGCCAAAACGCCGCCTTTGAAGAAGCCATTCAACGTGGGGTGCGTGAAGTAGCCTCTAAGGCCACAGGTTTTCAGGGCTACAAGGTCAACCGGGGCCTTGAATCCAAAGAACGCTACATCTTGCAGATTTTTTGGGACACGCTGGAAAACCACACGGTCGATTTCCGCCAAGGCCCGCTGTTTGCGCAATGGCGGGCGATTGTGGGGCCGTTTTTCAACGGCATGCCGACGGTTGAGCACTTTGAATTGGTGGCCAAGTCGGATTGATCGGGTTGCCCACGCTCACTCGCCTTGCAGCCCGGTCACCAATTTGCCCAGCAACTGCTCAAATTGCGCCCGCTCCGGCTCATCTAAAGGGCTGACGATGCGGGCCTGGGCCTGACTGACCGCGTCCTTCATCTTCATCGCGATGGCCACGCCGGCTTCAGTCGCCCACAGCAATTTGCGGCGGCGGTCGGCGGGGTCGGCCTCGCGCTTGACCCAACCTTTGGCCTCCAGACGGGCAATCACCGATCCCGAGGTGGCCGCGTCAAACGCAACCCGCTTGGCCAGCGTCGCTTGGTCTTCCCCTGGCTCGTCGATCAGCGTGTTCAACATGGCAAACTGCACTGGCGTCAAATCAAAGCCCTGAGTCTCCTCCATGAAAATCGCTACCGCCAGTTGGTGCGCACGGCGAATTTGGTGCCCCACGGCATGTTGAAAGTCAAAACTTGAAACCATGCGGACGAGTTTAGCCACGCAAAGGCACAAAACGCTTGTCGGTCGAGCTATTAATACGTATACTTACTAAATCCAAGGGGCGGTACGAACTGTGCGACCGTGCATGTCCGACGGAACCCACTTTGGCCACCCGATCATTTGGAGGTCACCCCAATGCAAACCACCAGCGCACGCCAGCAGTTGTACCAAGACATGGCGCCCCTGCACCTGACCCCGCTGTGGGAGGTTTTGCACGCCTTGGTGCCGCAGCAGCCCAAGTCGCCCTGTTTTGCGACGCTCTGGAAATATGAGCAGGTTCGGCCCTATCTGATGCGTGCGGGCCAAGCCATCACCGCGGAAGAGGCAGTGCGTCGGGTGTTGATTCTGGAAAACCCGGCGCTCAAAGGGCAATCGGCCATCACCCAGTCTTTGTACGCGGGATTGCAGGTCATCATGCCGGGTGAAGTAGCCCCGGCGCACCGCCACACCCAAGGCGCCCTGCGTTTCATAGTGGAGGGCTCGGGCGCCTACACGGCAGTGGATGGCGAACGCACCACCATGCGGCCTGGCGACTTCATCATCACCCCTAGTTGGACTTGGCACGACCATGGGCATGACGTCAACTCCGAAGGGAAGGCAAGCGAACCGGTGGTGTGGCTCGATGGGCTGGACATTCCCATGATTCGATTTTTTGACGCGGGCTTTGCCGAAAACGCCACAGACAAAACTCAAACCGTGTCCAAAACCGAGGGCAGCAGCCTGGCCCGCTATGGCCACAACATGGCCCCCGTGCGCGGCGCGGCGCCTTTTGGGCAGACCTCGCCCATCTTCAGTTACCCCTATGAGCGCAGCCGCGAAGCCTTGCACCAGCTAGAGCGCGACGCGCCAATTGACGACTGGGACGGCGTCAAGCTGCGCTACATCAACCCGCTCACCGGTGGTTCACCCATGCCCACCATGGCCACTTTCATGCAGCGCTTGTCGCCAGGGTTTGTGGGTAAACCCTATCGCCAGACCGACGGCGCGGTGTTCAGCGTGGTCGAAGGTGCGGGAACTGCGTACATTCACGGCGCGCAAGCTTCGGTACGATTCGATTTCTGCGCGCGCGACCATTTTGTGGTGCCGTCGTGGCAAACTTTGCGCCTGGAATCGCCCCAAGGCTGCGTATTGTTCAGTTTTTCTGACCGTCCGGTGCACCAGGCACTGGGAATTTTTAAAGAAGAGAGATTGCCATGAGTTTTGTAATCACCCCACCCGCTCAGGTGTCAGTGCCTGTGGTTGGCACAACGGAACGTTTTCCGGTTCGGCGCATTTACTGCGTGGGCCGCAACTACGTGGAACATGCCAAAGAGATGGGGTTTACCGGGCGGGAAGCCCCGTTTTTCTTTTTGAAACCCGCCGACGCCATTGTGGTGGTGGATGCGGGCACCACGGCCAGCGTGCCCTACCCAGTGTTGACCAAAGACTTTCACCATGAAATTGAGCTGGTGGTGGCCATAGGCACTGGCGGTAAAAACATCAAGGCGGCCGATGCCCAAAAGCACATTTTTGGCTATGCCGTGGGCCTGGACATGACGCGCCGCGATCTGCAAGGCGAGATGAAAAAGCAAGGCCGCCCCTGGTGCATTGGCAAAGCTTTCGACCAATCGGCCCCCATTGGCCCTATCACTCCAGCGGCTGACGCAGGCGACGTGACCAAAGCCGAGATCTACATTCAGGTCAACGGCAAAGACCGCCAGCGCAGCAATGTGGCCAAGCTGATCTGGAACATTGGAGAAACCATTGAGCACATTTCGACCGCATGGGAGCTGCAGCCCGGTGACCTGATTTATTCAGGCACACCCGAAGGCGTTGCCGCTGTGGTGTCCGGCGACACCATGGTGGGCGGCGTGACCGGACTGGTTACGATCGCGGTGCATGTCAGCTAGGCAGTTAGCTTGCTTTAGCCGATAAGGAACACGGCCCGCCAGTCGAGGCCCGGCAACCGACCGGGTCCGTCAAAAAAATGAGAAGACACCTATGAAAACACTGGAAACCCTGGCCAAATTTTCCGCTATTTTGGCGGGCGTAGTCCTGACGCTCATCACCCTCATGACCTGCGCCAGCCTGATTGGCCGCAACACCATAGGCCTGACCATCGCGGGTGATTTTGAACTGACCGGGGTGGCGGCAGGCGCCGCCATTGGCCTTTTCATGCCCTGGTGCCAACTGCGCCGGGGCAACATCATTGTTGATTTTTTCACGGCCCGCGCAAGCAGCCAAACCAATGCAAATTTAGACCGATTTGGTGCACTGCTGATGGCATTGATGATGGCGCTACTGGCATGGCGCACTACCCTGGGCGGGCTAAACGCGTACAAAACCCAGGCTGGCACCATGATGATGGGCTTTCCTGAATGGATTGTTTACGCCTTCATCGTTCCGCCATTGCTGCTGACAGCTTGTATTGCCTTGGTACAAGCCGTTCAAGGTGACACCGAACGGTACAGCCGCGAGCAAGCGGCTGGAGCCACAGCATGACCCCCATTGCCCTGGCCCTGACTATTTTTGCCATCATGCTGGTGCTGATGGCGGTGCGCGTTCCGATTGCGGTGGCTATGTTTGTCGCAGGCTGCGTGGGCTATGTGGGCCAAGCCGGTTGGGGGCCGTTGTCGAATTTTCTCAACACGCAGGCGTTTGCCCGTTTCGCCAGTTACGACCTGTCGGTCATTCCGCTCTTTATTCTGATGGGCAACTTTGCCACCCAGGGCGGTATTTCCAAAGCGCTGTTTGGCTTTGCCAGCGCGGTGATGGGGCGTTTCAGAGGCGGGCTGGCCATGGCGGCGGTACTGGCCAGCGCTGCATTTGGGTCAATTTGTGGCTCGTCAGTGGCTACCGCTGCCACCATCACGTCAGTGGCCCTGCCGGAAATGCGCCGCCACGGCTATTCCGGTCGCTTGTCGACCGGTACGCTGGCCGCAGGCGGTACTTTGGGCATTTTGATCCCGCCATCGGTGCCCTTGGTCATTTATGCGATTTTGGCCGAGCAAAACATCGCCAAGCTGTTTGCGGCGGCCATGGTGCCCGGCATCATTGCCATGCTGGGTTACATGGTGGCGATTGCCATTTACGTGCGCGTGGTGCCCGGCCAAGCGCCTGAGCACGACACGGAGGTTGAAAAATTCACCGCCCAGTCCCTGATGGGTGTGCTGCCCATTGGCATTGTCTTCACGATTGTGTTTGGCGGCATTTACGGCGGCCTGTTCACCCCCACCGAAGGCGCGGGCGTGGGGGCGGCATCCACCTTCATCGCCGCTTTGCTCAAAGGCGAGTTGACGCTGGCCAAGCTCAAAACCTGCTTTTACGCCACGGCAGAGGGCTCGGCCATGATCTTCATGATTTTCCTGGGCGCTGATTTAATGAACTCGGCGCTGGCGCTGACCCAAGTGCCTGCGCAGTTGTCGAGCGTGGTTTTGAGCTGGGGGCTGTCGCCCTTGATGGTGGTGTCGGCGATTTTGCTGTTTTACGTGGTGCTGGGCGCAGTGATGGACGAGCTGTCCATGATTTTGCTGACCATTCCCATCTTCTTCCCTATGGTGATGGGCCTTGACTTTGGCATGCCCAAGGACTCGGTGGCCATCTGGTTTGGCATCATGGTGCTGATGACCGTGGGCTTTGGCCTGTTGGCACCGCCCGTGGGTTTGAATGTTTATGTGGTCAACAGCATGGCCAAAGATGTGCCCATCGCAGAAAGCTACCGGGGCGTCATGCCGTTTTTGATCAGCGACGTGTTTCGCACCTTGCTGCTGCTTTTCTTCCCTGGCATTTCGCTGTGGCTGGTGAAATATGTCACTTGAGGGTATTCACGGTCATCCTGAGCGCAAGTTTGCCGTTACCGTATTGACCGCCACCTGATCTTGTCTTCTTGCCGATTTATACGATTTATCCGATCTTTCACTGTCGGTATTTATGTTGAGATCCACTTGTTTCTCCCTTTCTTCCACTGGAGTTTGACCCATGATTCAAAGACGCACCCTTCTTAAATCTTCCGCCGCTGCCGTGGCCTTGGGCGCACCTGCGCTGAGCGGTCTGGCCCAGCAGGCAGTGACCTTGAAGTTTCATACCTTCATGGCGCCCTTGTCCAACGTGTGGCTGACCATGCACAAGCCGTGGATGGAGAAGGTCGAAAAAGAATCTGGCGGTCGCATCAAGTTTGAGGCCTACCCAGCCATGCAGTTGGGTGGCACCCCCGTGCAGTTGTACGACCAAGCCAAAGACGGCGTGGTTGACGTGGTTTGGACGCTGCCGGGCAACACCGCTGGGCGTTTCCCACGCATTGAAGTGTTTGAGCTGCCGTTCATCATGAACAACGCCGAGGCAACGTCCAAAGCCTATTGGGAATATGTCCAAACCGTGGCAGTGGATGAGTTCAAAGACACCCAGCTGCTGGCCTTGCACGTGCACGGCCCCGGCATGTTCCATTCCAAAGACAAGCAAATCAAATCGGCGGCCGACCTTAAAGGCATGAAGCTGCGCGGGCCAACTCGCCAAGTCACCAAACTACTGGCTGCCGTGGGTGCCACCCCCGTGGGCATGCCCCTGCCTGCCATCACCGACGCTTTGAGCAAAGGCACGATTGACGCTTGCGCCATTCCATGGGAAGTGGTGCCGTCCATCAAGGTGCAAGAGCTGACCAAGTTCCACAGCGAATTTCCAGCCAATTTGCCCGCTTTGTACACCACCACCTTCGTGATGGCGATGAACAAAGCCAAGTACGAGTCGCTCGCCCCGGACTTGAAGAAAATCATCGACGCGAATTCTGGCATGGCAACTTCTGCTTGGTTGGGCAAAACCCAGCAAAGCAACGACCCAGCGGGTCGCAAAACGGCGGTTGACCGAGGCAACACCATTTACCAATTCACTGCCGCTGAGACGGACGCCTTTGTCAAGCTGTCGAGCCAGGTGGATGACGAGTGGGTGGCCGACATGAACAAGCGCAACTTTGACGGTAAAAAGCTGCTTGAAACCGCCCGCGCCTTGATTGCCAAGCACGGCAAAGCATAAAGCAAAGCAAGTGAACCGCTGAGTCGCCACTCAGGTTTGGCAATTTGAAATTCAGGGCTCTTTCGAGAGCCCTTTTTTTCGTCCGCAAGATTCCCGTAAACTGCTCTGATGCACCGCCCCCCCATCAAACATTGCAAAAACTGTGGCACTGCCGTGGTTTACCGCGTCCCCGACGACGGCGACACCAAACACCGCGCGGTTTGCCCCGCTTGCAGCACCGTTCATTATGAAAACCCGCTGAACGTGGTGGGCACCGTGCCCTATTTGGGCGACAAGGTCTTGCTGTGCAAACGCAACATTGAGCCGCGCTTTGGCAAATGGACGCTGCCTGCAGGCTTCATGGAATTGAACGAAACCCTGGCCCAGGGCGCAGCTCGCGAAACCGACGAAGAAGCCGGTGCCCAGTTTGAAATGCAAGGGCTGTTTTCAATCTTGAACGTGCCGCGCGTGGGCCAAGTGCACATGTTTTACCTGGCGCAATTGACCAGCGACATCTTCAACCCTGGGTTTGAGACGATTGAAGCCCGCCTGTTTGCTGAAGATGAAATCCCCTGGGAAGAAATTTCGTTCAGAACCGTCAAAGAGACCCTGCAGTGCTACTTTGCCGACAAACGGGCAGGCCAATTTGGATTTCACACCTTGGACATCGTCTAAAAGCAGCCATGGCCAGCAAATCTCTCAGCTTGATTCAGCCCCAGCAGCTCGTGCGAGACAAGGTGTCTGAGGCCATTTTGGCTCTGGTGGTCAAAGTGCCGACCTCGCGCGAAGCGCCCGCCAGTGCTGGCGCGTTGGCCCAAACGCGCAGCCGCGCCATAGCCCGCAATGCATCGCGCAAGGCCAGTCTGTTGGCCAGTTCCATGGCGCTGCCGCCGGGCATTTTTGGCTGGCTCACGTTTTTGCCCGAGATCGTCGGTGTCTGGAAAATCCAAGCCCAAATGGTCGCGGACATTGCCGCCGTGCATGACCAAAGCGCCACCCTTCGACGCGAACAAATGCTGTACTGCCTGTTCAAACACGTCTCAGCCCAATTGGTGCGCGACGTGGTGGTGCGGGCGGGAGAGCGATTTTTGGTGCAAAAAGCTTCAGGCGCCATGCTGCAAAGCATCGCGCAAAAGCTGGGCGTCAAAGTCACCCAAGGCCTGGTTGGCAAAGGCGTGTCGCGCTTTGTGCCGATTTTGGGCGCGGTAGGCGTAGGGGCCTACGCCTACTTTGACACCACCCGCGTGGGCCAAACTGCGGTGGAATTGTTCACACAGGGTGTTGTCGTTGTGGACGAAGCACCGCCACCAGCCCCTGAACCCAGGCCACACACCAAGCCGAAGGCTCAATCTGCAGCCAAAACCGTCAAAGTCAAAGTAGCCAGCCGAACTCGAGCAGGAACCTGAGGCTGAGGCTAATATTTGAAGCTGACGATTGTGACTGAGTCATAGCCCAACACGGCGCTGCGCGGACACCTCAATCATGGGACGTTTACAAAATAGCCTGTCAACATCAACTGCACAACGCCAGACACACTATCGTCAAAAATGGGCACGCCGAAATGGGCGCCTGGAATTTCCCCCGAGACGAAGTAGGCTTGCACCCTGTGGTTGATGAAAATGCGGGTTCCCGACTGTGAGCTGGTTGGACCCCGAACCCCTGTGAAAACGAGTCTGGCAGAGGTAGCAGTAACGAGTATCGGAGGAATGGTGTTATAGCCGGCACCAATATAAACGTCTGGCAAGGAGCCGTTGGTGACGTCCACATAGCCGTTGATGTGGGTCAGCACCAGACGCTTGCCTGCCGGGATTGGTGCGAACTGAAGACTACATTCCTTTCTACCACGGCAAGTTATGCTGGCTTGCAGTTCCTGGTACGGGTTACGCCCAGGCTCGTCAATAGACTGAACCAGCGCAGCGCGAGTCTGCGCGAGCACTGGCTGTGCAAACAGCACACAGGCAGCAGCAATCGCCAGTGCGGGCGCTGCAAGCCAACCTTTTTGGGAAATGAGCTTCGTTTTCATCATTGGCCTTTCGTTGGTGGTTTGGTGGGTGGTATCTATGGTGGTTAGGAGCGGCGGCGTCGGCGAACCCACACGGCGGCGCAGGCTGCCGTCAGGGTCAACATTGCGCTACCTGGTTCAGGCACTGTTAACTCATCAAGCAGCGTGACGGTGAGCGCGTAAGCGCCATCGCCCAAGTACCGGGCGCCACCCAGACCGATGAAACCGTCAGCCAGAAACCCGCTGCCCAGGTTTTCCGCGAAGGACAGGTTCGAATACACCCCTATTGCCACGGTGTAGTCACCCGGGGCCAGCGCCACATCCATCGAAAAGTCGCCGCCCAGGGTCTGGGCATGCAGGTAGTTGGATTCCAGCCATGTGGCAATGCCGGGGTCTGTGCCGCTGAAGATCGAAAAATAAGGGTCCATACCGCCCAGCGCAAAGCCCGAGCTGGTGAAATTTGCGTTGCTGCCCACCAAAACATGCAGCGCATACAGCGCCACATTGTTGGCCGTGGCCTGGTCGTCAGTGAACTGCGCCGCGCTCAAGTCGGATGCCACCAGTGCCGAGTTGGCCGAGTTGCCAAGATTGCCGCTGAAGGTGACCGAACCCGCCAGCGAGGAACCCGCGGCAAGGGCCAGGACCAGGCCAGCAACACTCTGTAGAAGTCTGTTGATCATGTTGAATTTCCCCATTTCCGTCTGTTTGGTGTGGTGCCGCCACCTGACCTCCATTGCCACATGGCCCGGCATTCAGCCCAGCAAGGCGTTTGAAAAACACTGACTTGCATGCACGTTTGAGAGAGACTTTAGAACAAGGTCAGTTCGAATGGAATAGTCCATTAGTCGTAGGGGCCAATGCAAATGGAGCGTGTGGTCAGTCCGTGTCAACATAGAGAAAAAAGAAGGAATAAAGGAAAAAAAAGAACCTGTAGGTTCTTTTTTTCTAAATCGGGCCAAATTACGAATAAAATAGGCCTCTAGCTCTCTAATAATATCAATAGTTTGCTATGCTAATTATAGCAAATGTCATCACTTCACCTTTGACGGCACTTCGGCCTTCCCAAGCCCAGCGCCAGTCCAACGCCCGATTTGCGAGCGGCACATCGATCACATGCAGGCCCGCGGCCTTGAAACCCCTGCAAATCGCCCATAATTGAAGGTTGCCTGTTTGTGGGTGCGAAATCGGTTGGCAACATCCGTTTTTTCATCTTTCACACTCAAATTTTCAAGTTTCAAGTTTCTAATTTCAAGTTCTACCCAATTCCCGCCAAATGACCAAACAAACTCTTTCCTTTCAAGCCGAAGTCGCCCAACTCTTGCACTTGGTCACCCACTCGCTTTACTCCAACAAAGAGATTTTTCTGCGCGAGTTGATCTCCAACGCCTCGGACGCTTGCGACAAGCTGCGCTACGAAGCCATTAACAACAGCGGTTTGTACGAAGACGCGCCCGATCTGCAAGTGAAAGTCACCTTCGACAAAGACGCCAAAACCCTGACCATCACCGACAACGGCATTGGCCTGACGCAGCAAGAAGCCATTGACAACCTGGGCACGATTGCCAAAAGTGGCACCAAAGACTTTGTGAGCAAACTAAGCGGCGACCAAAAGGCCGATTCGCAGCTGATTGGCCAGTTTGGCGTGGGTTTTTACTCGGGCTTCATCGTGGCCGACAAAATTACCGTGGAATCGCGCCGCGCGGGCACGCCTGCGGCTGAAGGCGTGCGATGGGTCAGCGACGGTGGCGCTGGAACTTTGGGTAACGGCGGCGGCGCGTTTGAGGTCGAAACCATCACCCGTGCAGCGCGCGGCACCAGCGTGACCCTGCACCTGCGTGACGACGCGCAAGACTACGCCAGCGCCTGGAAGGTCAAGGGCATCATCAATAAGTACTCAGACCACATCAGCCTGCCCATTTTGATGGAAAAGGAAGAGTGGAAAGACGGTGAATTGATCAACGCCAGCGACGAAAACGGCGGTCGCCAGCCCGGTGGCATGGTCAAAACCGGCGAATGGGAAACCGTCAACAAAGCCAGCGCCATTTGGACCCGGGCCAAAAAAGACATCACCCCCGAGCAGTACGACGAGTTTTACAAAAACATCAGCCACGACTATGAGGCCCCACTGGCCCACACCCACAACCGGGTGGAAGGATCGACCGAATACACCCAACTGCTGTACATCCCCGGCAAAGCGCCCATGGACTTGTACAACCGCGAAAAATCAGCCGGGGTCAAGCTGTACGTCAAGCGCGTTTTCATCATGGACGACGCCGAAGCCTTGCTGCCCACCTATTTGCGCTTTGTCAAAGGCGTGGTCGATTCGGCTGATTTGCCATTGAACGTGAGCCGCGAACTGCTGCAAGAAAGCCGCGACGTGAAGGCCATTCGCGAAGGCTGTACCAAACGAGTTTTGGGCATGCTGGAGGATTTGGCCAAGCATGACCAAGTAGCAGCGGCTTCGCCAGATGGGGTGACCGACGTGCAAACCGCCGAAGAAAAGACCGAAAGCGAAGCCGCCTTGGGCAAATACAGCAAGTTTTACGCTGAATTTGGCGCAGTGCTCAAAGAAGGCCTGGGCGAAGACTTTGCCAACAAGGACCGCTTGGCCAAACTGCTGCGTTTCGCCAGCAGCACGACCGACACCGTCAGCGTGTCGTTTGCCGACTACAAAGCCCGCATGAAAGACGGCCAGGAGGCGATTTACTACATCACTGCCGACACCATGGCCGCTGCCAAAAACAGCCCGCAGCTTGAAGTTTTCAAGAAAAAAGGCATTGAAGTCTTGCTAATGACCGATCGAGTTGACGAATGGGCACTGAACTACGTGCAAGACTTTGACAGCACGCCCTTGCAAAGCGTGGCCAAAGGCGCAGTCGATTTGGGCAAACTGCAAGATGAAACCGAAAAGAAAGCCGCTGAAGAGGCCGCCGAGACCTTCAAGCCCTTGCTTGCCAAATTGAAAGAAGCCCTCAAAGACAAGGCCGAAGACGTGCGCGTGACCAGCCGCCTGGTTGACAGCCCCGCCTGCTTGGTGGTGCAAGACCATGGCATGAGCACCCAATTAGCGCGCATGCTCAAACAAGCAGGCCAAGCGGCACCCGATGTCAAGCCCGTGCTTGAAGTCAACGCCGAGCACCCCTTGGTCAAAAAGCTGGACGGCTCGGTGCATTTCAACGACTTGGCGCACATTTTGTTTGACCAAGCGCTGCTAGCTGAAGGCGGTATGCCAGCCGACCCGGCCGCTTATGTGAAGCGGGTGAACGCACTGCTGGTTTAATCGACTCGCGCTGAGAACACAGTTTTGGGGTGATTTTTCACCCCAAAATGTGTAACTGGGTGATAAAACACCCCTATCTCTGTAACTTGGACACCACGCGTCCCGGTGCGGCGCCTGTTTCGCATGGCAAAATCCGGGCTTACCTTGACCCCCTTTTTGCCGCAGCCCAACTGACGCATGACCACCCCGCCCGCCGATTTCCAAAATTCAGACCTGCCGGGCGGCGGCATTGCTTCGAACTCCCACGAAGTTCAGTACTGGCTGCTTGACGAGTCATTCGACTTGATGAAGCGCACCACCCTGATGACATTGGGCTTGGTGCCGCTGTTCTTTTTGCTGTTTTACAACTACTTCCCAATCGAATTTTTGCTGCTTTTTGTCGGCATGATGGCGATTCGAATGGTGGTGTCGTTTGCGACGCAACGCGCCTGGCGCCATCGCGCGGTCAAGGTTCCGGCTGACCTGCTGCCTTGGCAAAGGCTGTTTTGGGTCAGTAATTTTGTCGCAGCTCTGGCCTGGTCAGCGTCCCCCACTTTGATGTTTTTCCAGGCCAATGGCTACGAGCAGGCGCTGTTGACCGGTATTGTGATCACGGTTTGTGCCGTGTCCATGAACACCCAAGCCGGGCAACCGTGGGCCATGCTGACTTTTTTGGTCACCGTGCTGGTGCCGCCCGCCGTAGCACTGGTCGTGCGCGTGGGCTGGCTTGAGCACCTGTTGGCGGCTGAGCTGGTGGGCGCGCTGGTTGTGCTGTCATTGGTCGGGCGCAGGGCGTTCATTAACCGGCAAGCGCTGGTGAAAGGCAAAATTGACCTGCGCGACGCGCTGGCCGCCGCCAGTTCCGCCCGCGCCCAGGCAGAGGCCAGCTCCAAAGCCAAATCGCGCTTTTTGGCCAATATGAGCCACGAATTGCGCACGCCTTTGAACGCGGTGATTGGGGCCGCCCAACTCCTTAAAAGCGACCGCAGCGACTCGCAAGCGCAGCCGCAGTTGATTGACGCCATTCACCAAAGCGGTAACAACCTGCTGGGGTTGATTGAAAACATTTTGGATCTCTCGCGCATTGAGGCGGGCGAACTCACGTTGATCAATTCAGACTTTGACCTGTTGGACTGCATCACCGAAGCCGCTGCCACGGGCGATTTGGCGGCACGCTCCAAAGGCCTCAAGTTGAGCTGCGAGGTTCAGGACGACCTGGACCTGTGGCGCCATGCCGACCCCACCCGCATCAAGCAAATTTTGAACAACCTGCTGGGCAATGCCGTTAAGTTCACCACGCGCGGCTCCGTGCGGCTGAAAGCCGAGCGCGGCGAACACGCTGACGATGTGCGTTTCAGGATTGAAGACACTGGAGTCGGCATTTCAAAGCCTGCCCTGCCCTTCATTTTTGACGCCTTTCGCCAAGCCGAAGAAAAGGCCAACCGGCGGTTTGGCGGCAGCGGGCTGGGCTTGTCCATCGTTCATCAGCTGGTCACGGCCATGGGCGGGCAAGTCAAAGCGACCAGCGAGGAATCGGTAGGCACCACGATTGAATTCGTCCTTCGGCTGCCACCGGGCGAATCGTTGTCGCAGCCAGGCTACCTGAGCAGCAAGCCGCCTAGCGCCGATGCTTCACCAGTGAAGCCGGGCCCCCCGCCAATGGTCCGGGTGCTGGTGGTGGAAGATGACGCGCTGAACCTGGCCATCGTCTGCCGCTTGCTGACGCAGGGCAATTTTGAACCCGTTACGGCGACCAGTGGCGCAGAAGCGATAAGAATTTTGTCGGAAGATTTTGTGGATGTCGTCTTGATGGACTGGCAAATGCCAGAAATGGATGGCTTGGAATGCACGCAGTTGATGCGTGCTGGTGCCAGTGGCACGTACGGCCAAACCGTGCCCATCGTCGCACTGACGGCCAATGCCTTTGCTGAGGACCGGGCCGCTTGCCTGGCGGCCGGCATGAACGACTTTTTGACGAAACCCGTGCAAGGCGAGTTGCTGCGCGCGCGGGTCGCCCACTGGGCCAAAATCGCGCCAACCAAGCTTGGCGGAAAACCCCAATCGCATTCGGCCAAAACAACAACAACTCAAAGCGTGGCCAAAGCGATTGCCCTGCCAGTCGTGAGTCCAGTCGCCGAGCCGGTTGCCATGGCCTATGACCCCTCCGTTTTGGCAGCCACCCTGGGCATAGCGCAAGGCAGTGGCGACGCGTTGGAGCTAGAGTTAATCACCTTGTTTTCGCAAGAGAAAACCACCACCTTGATGGCGATTGAGCAAGCCATTGCCAACCAGAATCGCGCGGGTCTGAAAATTCAAATGCACACCTTGAAGTCAACCAGCGCTGCCGTGGGTGCGATGGAGATCGCCCAATTGGCGGCCTCGCAGGATCTGCGTTTGCGCAGCGGTCAAAACGCCATAGACGACCTGTTGCCCCGCTTGCGCGCATGCTACGCACGGTTTGAGGAAGCACTGGCAGACTACCGCCTCACCTCTAGCGAAGCGGCAGACAGCGAAATTTAGCGCCTCAAATTGAGCCACCGATCGCTCGGCGGTCGGACTCAGCCGCTTGAAATTAACCCCCGAATTTAACTGCTGAACTCAACTGCCGATTTAGGTGCTGAGTGCTTCCTGCTGCTCCAGGGCCGCCATCAGTTCTTCGTCTATCGAGGCATCGCGTGCATGCAAATCTGCAGCCACTTGCGGGTCGCGCGTGTACAGGTCAGGCGCTAGCAACTGGCGGCGCACGTCGGCTTGCTCTGCCTCCAGTTCCACCATGCGAGCGGGCAGCGATTCAAGTTGTCGCTGCTCCTTGAAACTCAATTTGCGTTTGGCGGCGGTATCGCGCTTGGCGGGTTGCTGCGCTGGAGCGACTTCTTTGTCAGCTTTTGCCACGGCAGGTGCAGTCATTGTTTTGGCAGCGATAGACTTGGCGCGGGCCGACTGCACCAGCCAGTCTTGCACGCCGCCTTCGTATTCACGCCACAAACCGTCACCTTCGGCCACCAGTGTGCTGGTCACCACGTTGTCCAAAAACGTGCGGTCGTGGCTAACCAAAAACACCGTGCCGTCGAAGTTTTGCAATAAGTCTTCCAGCAGTTCCAGCGTGTCGATGTCCAGGTCGTTGGTGGGTTCATCCAGCACCAGCACATTGGCCGGGCGGGCAAACAGGCGCGCCAACAGCAAGCGGTTACGTTCGCCACCACTCAAAGACCGCACAGGTGAGCGGGCGCGAGCGGGTGAAAACAAAAAGTCGCCCAAGTAGCTTTTGACGTGCTGGCGGCTGTTGCCAATTTCAATCCACTCGCTACCCGGGCTGATGAAGTCTTCCAGCGTGGCATCCAGATCCAGCGCATCGCGCATTTGGTCAAAGTAAGCCACCTCAATTTTGGTGCCTTGGCGCACGGTGCCGCTGTCGGGGGCGAGTTCGCCCAAAATCAGCTTCAACAAGGTGGTTTTGCCAGCGCCATTGGGGCCAATCAGGCCGACTTTGTCGCCACGCAAAATCGTACCGGTAAAGCCCTTCACAATCGGCCGCCCGCCATAGGACTTGTTTACCAAAGTCAGTTCGGACACGATTTTGCCGCTCGGGGCACCGCTGGCGACGTCCAGCTTGACGCTGCCCAAGGTGTCGCGCCGTGACGCGCGGCTGTCACGCAGGCGCTCCAGGCGGGTAATGCGCCCCTGCGCACGGGTGCGGCGGGCTTCCACGCCTTTGCGAATCCAGACCTCTTCAGCCGCCAGCAATTTGTCAGCCCGCGCATTAATCACCGCTTCTTGCGCTTGCTGCTCTTCTTTTTGCAGCAAATACTGGGTGAAGTTGCCGGGGTAAGTATTGAGCTTGCCGCGATCCAGTTCCACAATGCGAGTGGCCACGCGGTTCAAAAAGCTGCGGTCATGGGTGATGGTGACAATGCTGCCTTTGAAGTCGATGAGCAAGTCCTCCAGCCAGGTGATGGCGTCCAGATCGAGGTGGTTGGTCGGCTCGTCCAGCAACATCACGTCTGGCTTGGCGACCAGCGCCTGCGCCAGCGCGATTCGCTTCTTCATGCCGCCTGACAGCGTTCCCACAATGGCTTCTGGGTTCAAGTGCAAGCGTTGCAGGGTTTCATCCACCCGCTGCTCCCAGTTCCAGGCGTCATAAGCCTCGATTTCAGATTGCAAGGCATCCAGGTCTACGCCGTCTTCGTGCGCCAAATACTGCTCACGCAGGGCAATCACCCGCGCCAAACCTTCGCTCACCGCTGAGAAAATCGTCGCTTCGGGGTTCAGACTCGGCTCTTGCGCGACAAACGCGATGCGCAGGCCCTGTTGCAGTTGCAAGGTGCCGTCGTCAGGCTTTTCAAACCCGCCCAGAATCCGAAGCATGGACGATTTGCCAGCGCCATTGCGCCCAATCAGGCCCACGCGTTCGCTGGATTCAAGGGCAAAATCGGTGTGGTCGAGCAAGGCAACGTGACCAAAAGCCAGTTGCGCGTTAAGAAGCGTGATGAGAGCCATGCGGAAATTTGAACAAAAGACCACTATTGTCCCGCATTGGCACTGACCAAGGCGCGCTGGGACTTGGGGAAACCCTCTAAACGACTGGGTTCGAGGTGTTTAACTAAAGCCTGCTGCTTTGCGCAGGGCAGCCGCGTCAGCGCCGCTGAGCAAGTCAATTAGCTCCTGAGCAAGGGCTGGGTTGGCCGACCGGGTGCAAATGGCCGCTGTGTAGTCGGTGGCCAATTCAAACTGGATTGGCAAGGTCGCCACCAGTTTGACGCCCGGTGTGTACAAAATTTCAGTCACCTGGGTGCAACCGACGAGACCCGTCTCGGTGGCCTGAGCCATTTCACGCATGGCGGTTGCCCCATTTGGGAAGGCCCGCAGACTCTTGGCAACTGCGTCGGCAATGCCAAGGCTGTTCAACACAGTCATGAAATGAATGCCCGCTGTGGATTTGACAGGGTCTGGAAAATAAATGCCGGACGCTCCCAGCAAAGTCGCCTTCAGAGCCGCAGGCGTTGAAACATCAGGAGCCACCTGCCCATGTTTGACGGCGACCCCGGTTTTGACCAAGCCCAAAGACTGCTCGCTGCCTGCGCGCAAGTGGTTCAAATCGGTCAACTGGGCCACCAAGTCCTTGGTGACAATCAGCACGTCGCAAGGTTCGTCGGCCAGCAAGCGGTCCACCATGGCGCCCACGGCCCCAAAACTGCCCGCCAAATTTCTGGCGTTTTGCGGGCCGCTGTCAACCAGCTCAAACTTGGAACGCAGGGCAGCCACCAGCCCCTGCGCTGCCCCACCGCTTAAAACATGGACTGTGTTGGATGATGTCATTGAAGCCCGCTTGAAATTAAAACCAATGCGCCTTAACCAGCGCGTTAACCAGCGCCTTAACCAGCGTCTTAATCCGCCTTGATTCCAGCCGTTTGGATGACTTTGGCCCATTTGGCAATGTCATCGCGCATGTACTTGTCAAAACCCTCAGCCGACAAAATGATGGGGGCGGCCCCTTGTTTGGCCCAAAGTTGTTTGACCTCGGGTTGGCTGACAATTTTAGAGACCGCTTCATTCAGCCTGTCCACCACCGCTTTGGGTGTGCCCTTGGGTGCCATCAGGCCAAGCCAAATGGTCGCGTCAAAACCGGGCAGACCCGCTTCGTCCAGCGTTGGCACATCGGGCAACACGGCAGAGCGCTGGCGGCCACTGGTGGCAATGGCTTTGACCTTGCCGGCTTTGACTTGCTCAGTCATGGTGGTGACGGCATCAAACATCATGTCGACCTGACCGCCAATCACGTCGGTGCGCGCGCCTGTGCTGCCCCGGTACGGAATGTGCACCAAAAATACGCCCGCCATGCTTTTAAACAGTTCCCCCGCCATATGGTACGGGGTGCCTGGCCCGCTGGACGCGTAATTGAATTTGCCGGGCTGGGCTTTGGCCATGGCCATCAGCTCTTTGAGGGTGTTGGCCTTGACTGACGGATGCGCCACCAACACCAGTTCAGACGAATTGATGGGTGCTACCGCTACAAAATCGCGCATCAAGTTGAAGGGTTTGTTGGCAATCAGGGTCTCATTGACGGTGTGGGTGTTGGACATCATCAACAGCGTGTAGCCGTCTGGCGTGGCCTTGGCGGCCACGTCGGTGCCAATCACGGAGCCGCCACCGGGGCGGTTGTCCACCACAAAGCTTTGCCCCAGCGAATCGGTCAAGCGCTGGCCAATGAAGCGCGCAAAGTTGTCGGCCGGTCCGCCAGCCGCAAACGGCACAATGATTTTGACCGGACGGCTGGGGTACGACTGCGCTTGCGCGTCGCCACCAGCCATAGCGGTGACAGCCAGCATGGCACCCAGGACGCCTTGGGTAATTCCAGCACGGCGCGTCATCAGCATCTGGAAGGGGCTAATCGATTCAAATTTCATGGAATTCTGTCAACAGGACAGCCGGGTTGGAGGCACAAAGAAAGGGGGGAACTCAAGTCTAGTTCGAAAGCCAACTAATTCAATTTGCCAATGCGTTTGACCACATCAACCATGCGCCGCGCATCGTCTTGCACGTACTTGTCAAACTCTGCGGCATCGAGGTACTGCACAGGGCTGCCGGCATTTTGAATGATCTCTTTGACGCGGGCATCGTTGGCGGCAAAATTGGCGGCGCTTCGCAAGCGCTGCGCAATGGGTTCGGGCGTGCCCGAGGGAATGAACAGCCCTGACCACTGCGCGTATTCAACGCCCTGCCCGCCGTCTTTCAGACTGGGCACTTCGGGTAGCGCGGCCAACCGACCTTGGCCCCAATGCGCCAACACTTTGATTTTGCCCGCCTTGACATGCTGCAAAACAGTGGCGGGGCCGGTTGACACAGCGTCAATCTGGCCACCCAGCAAAGCCACCACTGCGGGGCCTGCGCCCGTGAACGGAATATGGGTCAGCTTGATGCCGCTGGCGTGCGCCAACATTTCCATCGGCACGTGCATGGTGCCGTAGTTGCCACTGGAGCCGAAGTTGATGGCACCTGGGCGTTTGGTCGCGTCGTCAATGAAGTCTTTGGCGGTTTTCCAGGGCGAATCGGCCCGAACGGCCAGGACCGTGGGGTCAGCGGTGAAGCGGGCAATTGCACGAAGGTCAGACAAAGCGAACAAAGGAGCACGGCCCAGCAAGGCATCGGCCTCGGGGATCACCGTCAAACTGGACAACGCCAGCAATATCGTGTGCCCGTCGGCCTTGGCTTTGGCCGCCATGCCCATGCCAATGCCACCGCCTGCACCGGCCCGGTTTTCGATCACCACAGGCTGCCCCAGGTCGCGTGCCATGGCTTCTGCCACAGGGCGAGCCACCAAGTCTGCCAAGCCGCCTGGCGGGAACGGCACGATCAAGGTGATGGCGCGCTGTGGAAACTGGCCTTGTGCTGTGGCCGTGTTGGGCAGCGTCGTACCGATGCCTACGATGAAGCTGATTGCCGCCAAACTTGCCGATACTGTTCTGCGCTTCAAAACCGTCTCCTAGAATTTGTTCGTGAGTTTGAAGAATTATGGATGGGTATTGAAGTGGGTGCCCAGGGTTTGCAAAATCGATTCGTCCTTGGGTGTCCACGCGCCGACTGGGCAATGCGCTGTCGCCGTGCTGAGCGGGCGGCGAACGACGGGCGGCGGCGGTAGAACGGCGGCGGCAGTTCACACGATCAGCGGCTCCTCCTGCATCGCTTCGATCTGCTCTTCCAGCATCAAGATTTGGCCTTTCCAATAGTCGCTGCTGCCGAACCACGGAAAGTTGATGGGAAAGGTCGGGTCGGACCAGCGGCGGGCCAGCCACGCGCTGTAGTGCATGAGGCGCAGGGTGCGCAGCGGTTCAATCAGTGCCAGCTCGCGGCGATCAAACTCACGGAACTGTTCATAGCCGTCCACCAAAGCACCCAACTGCCGGGTGCGCTGCTGGCGGTCACCGCTGAGCAGCATCCACAAGTCCTGCACGGCTGGGCCAGTGCGGGCGTCGTCCAAATCGACAAAATGCGGGCCAGGGCCGGCGCTGGCGGGCAAGTCCACAGGCGTCCACAAAATGTTGCCAGGGTGAACGTCGCCGTGCAGCCGAATTTGTTGGATGGCGGTATCGTCTTCATCGCCCATGTTGGCACCAATCGCCCGTGATGGATCTCCAAAAAACGGGCACTGCGGCACCGCTTCAATCGCGCGCTGGGACATGTCGCTCCAGGCGCGCTGCACGTCCAGCGGAATGATGTCTTGGCTCAACAACCACTCCCGCTGATCAATACCGAAGGTTTGCAAATTGAGCGCGGGGCGCACGGCAAAGGGCTGCTGGGCTCCGACGGCGTGAATGCGCGCCAAAAATCGGCCTGTCCATTCGAGCACCTCAGGGTTATCCAACTCCGGAGGGCGGCCGCCCCGGCTGGGGCTGACACTGAACACAAATCCACCAAAATGGTTGAGTGTGGCGTTGTTCAACCGCAGCGGGCCAATCACAGGAATCTCGGCGGCCATCAGCTCGGCACTGAAGCTGTGTTCCTCGAGTATTTGCGCCTCAGTCCAGCGAGCTGGCCGATAAAACTTGGCGACCACGACCTGACCGTCTTCAAGGTGCAACTGGTAAACGCGGTTTTCATAGGAGCTTAGGGCCATCAAACGGCCATCGCCATACAAGCCCACGCTGGCCAAGGCGTCCATCACCAAATCTGGCGTCAAGGGCCCAAAGGCGTGCAAAGCAGATTGCACGGGTTGGGTCAGTGGTTCGGTGTCGTTCATGCAAGCATTGTCGCTTGCGCAATCTCGACCAGGCACTGAAACAGCTCAGTGCCCTTGTGCCTCAGCGCCCCAGTACCAGCCGGTTCGCCAGCCATTCGGGCAGGCCCGCGTGCAAAATGGCCCGTGCGGCTGCTTGAAAGTCGTAGTCAACCCGGTGGAATGTCAGGTCGAACAACTCGGTGTCGAACACCGCGTACATGGCTTTCGGATTGCCATCGCGGGGTTGCCCCACCGAACCAATCGTGGCCAGCCAACGCGCGTCCAGACCCAAATTGACCGGGATTCCGGGCAAAGGAGAGAGCTTGGTGATAGGCCTAGGGTTGGGTTTGTTGTCGTCGCCAGAGTAAAGCGACTGGTGGTGCACATGGCCGCCAAACACGTGGCGAACCGTGGGCAACGCCGCCACGGCGTTCAGGCTGGCCGACGCGGCAGCCGCGTGGTAAACATAGCGCCACAGGTCAGGGCCATCGGCGCTGGCGTGCACCAGCATCATGGTGCCGTGCTGCAAAGTCATGGGCAGTTTTTCCAAAAAATCACGCTGATCCGCCCCCAATTGCACATGGGTCCAGGCGGTGGTGCTGTCGCCAACCGTTTTGGCCACCCTGGGCGGTGCCACTGCACCTGCGTCGTGGTTGCCCTTGATCGCCATGGCACCGCCCGCCACAAGCGCCTGCACTTTGTTGACGACGGCGACAGGGTTGGCACCGTAGCCCACCAAATCGCCCAACAAGACGTGCTGCTGAACGCCTTGGGTTGCTGCATGGGCCAGGCAGGCCTCAAACGCCTGAATGTTGGCGTGAATGTCCGATAGCAATGCCAGTTTCATGAGAATTTTTTTTGGTTTCTTGAACGACGTCTGTTTTTAGTTATGAGTTCAGCGCACCGTTTGACTCAGCGCCAAATTGTGTTTGGCGGGCTGGAAAAACGCTTTCAAAAAACGGGTTGTCTACCCAGTATCTGCTGGGTGCGCAGGAACTGATCAGATTGTGTCAGCAAACCTGTGGGCAGACGCCTTCGACCTGACTTAATTCAAGGTCATTGATCAGGTTCATAGACCCAGTGGCATTCAAGGCAAATGAAGCATGTGCCCCACGCGCGGGTCACCCTGCCCCGCCAGCACCTGGCGGTAGGCAAACGCCACCGCTTGAGCGCCGTGGTGGTGCTGAACCGCGATCCATGGATTTGCGGCGCTGCAGGCGGTTTGAGTGAAGGCAAACCAGGCCTCAACCAGGCGCCGCCCCAACTCTGCCCCGCCCCAATCGACCGAGCGTTTTTTGATTTGCGCAGGAGCAAAAAACAAAGTCGCCCGAGGGCCGGGCAAACGCTGGCCACCCCCCAAATCATCAACGTGCGTTCCGCCAATTGAGCAGCTGTATTTCAAATTGACAAAGCGCGTGTGAATGGCCGCCCGCAACTTGGCGCTGCCCGCAAAGTCGATGTACACGCAGGCTTGATCGGCTGGCAGCAGCTCCAGTTGGTCGTAAGTCAACACCCGGCTGTAGCAGCCCAGGCTCTCGCAAAACGCCACATTGCCAGGCGAGGTTAAACCAATCACTTTAATGCCGGATCGCGCCTTGAGCCCGAACGCGGTGCTGTAGGCGGTTTTGCTGGATGCGCTGGACAGCAGCGCCAGCCCAGGTTGACCGGTGTTTTGCGCTGCGCCGAAAAAAGCGTTGTCGGCCATGAAGTCGTCAATCAGCCAAGCGGTGGTGAACAAGGGGCGCAGCAAGGCTTGTACGTCTTCTGATGCGGCCGTGTAAAACGGATCGGTGTTGCAGCGGGTGTAGTTGTTGTAAACCGCGTGCAGCTCGCTGCGGTGCGCAGCGGCATCTGAAAAACTGGCGGGGCTGAGCCTGGCAGGCTGCAGCAGCACGCTGGACGCCATCGGAAAGTAGCCGTAGAGCCGCTCGCCCACCGCTACACCGGGGTGGTCGCTTTGGCTGACATGGCCAAAGCCCCACACTGGAATTTGCCCCCAACCCGGTTTGTCCTGACCCACCGGAAAAAACTGCCAGTAGTTCATGGCGTCACCAAAGGCGGCGTAGGTGACGTTGTTGGAGGTCAGCGCAAACTTGTCGATGGCCACGCGAATGTGGCCCGGCGCGAGGGGCGCATCAGGCAGGGTGCGCAGCTCGGTGTTTTGCAGTTGGTCTTTTTGAACGAGGAATTGAGAAATAGTCATGGGCTGACTTTATTCAAAAAGTGGCGGCTTTCAGTCGCCCGCAGGACAATTTAGCCCATAAAAAGCAAAAAAGAACCTGCAGGTTCTTTTTTGTCAAAAATCGCCTCGAAATGTCAAATTATGAATAAAATCGGCCTCTAGCTCTCGAATTTATTCAATAGTTTGCTATTATTAATATAGCAATTATTTTGACAGGTTTATCGGCAAATTGGGAGCCAACTGACTCATCAAGCCAATGTGATCGTCACTTCAATGTTGCCGCGTGTCGCGTTCGAGTACGGGCAAACCTGGTGCGCCGTGTCAACCAAGGCCTGGGCTGCGCCGCGCTCCATGCCGGGCAGGCTAACGACCATTTGCACTTCAATGCCAAAGCCCGCTGGAATTTGGCCGATGCCCACTGTCGCGGCAATCGATGCATCTGCAGGCACAGTGATTTTTTTCATACCAGCGACGTGTTTCATAGCGCCCATGAAACAGGCGCTGTAGCCTGCGGCAAACAGTTGCTCTGGGTTGGTGGCACCGCCTGCGCCGCCAAGTTCTTTGGGCGGGGCCAGCTTCACATCCAGCAGGCCGTCTGACGACACTGCGCGACCATCGCGACCACCGGTTGAGGTGGCGTGGGCTTTGTACAAAACTTTTTCGACTTTGGTGACCATGGTGTTTCCTTGGGGGTTGGCTTCAAATATTGAAGCGGGTTAAAAAAACTTGACGACGGGAACTTGAAGACTTGAAAACCTCAAACCAGCCGGTTGCGCAAGCTTTGAATTTGCTGCGTCAAAGCGGCAAGTTCAGGCAAGCTCGCCTGGGTGACCGTGGCCACGCACAGGGGCACGCCCGCTGCTTGAGTTTTGAGCGCTCGCCCTGCGGCTGTGAGCGTGACATGCACGCGGCGCTCGTCCGTCACATCACGCAGACGGGCGATCAGGCCCGTGGATTCGAGGCGCTTGAGCAAAGGCGTGAGCGTGCCCGAATCTAAAAAAAGCCGCTCGCCAATCGACGACACGGTGACGCGGTCTTGTTGCCACAGCACCAGCATGACCAAATACTGCGGGTAAGTCAGGCCCAAATCAGCCAGCAAAGGCTTGTAGATTTTGGTCATGGCCAGGGACGTGGAGTACAGGGCAAAGCAGAGCTGGTTGTCCAGCAAGAGCAACGCTGAATCAGTCGCACCCCGGCCAGCTTTGACTGAGGGTGGCGTTGCGTTTGCGTTTGCGTTCGGGCGTGGCGCGGCACTTGCGCTCACCTTGCCTTTCGCTTTGACAACACCGTTTTTTTCGATCATGACGTGATTATAGTGCACAATTAAATTGCGTGCAATTTAATTTACCGAATCAGCCCAATTGGCCGAATTCGCAATAGAGCTGCAAACCGGGTGCGACGCCCTTCACTGCCCCGTGAACTTCGCCGCCCGCCTTTCAACAAACGACGCCACGCCTTCTGCCGCGTCAGCCGAATTGGACAAACGGCTTTGCACCTCAATGAAATCATGCATTGCCACGACCGGGCCATGTTCAATGGCCTTGAGCACGTTCAGGCGGGTGGCCACGACGGCAAGTGGGGCCTGTTCTGCAATGGCGGCGGCGATTTTCAGGGCTTCGGCCAGCTCTTGGCCTGCTGGTACCACTTTTTGCACAAAGTTCAAACGCAGCGCCTCGGCCGATCCAAATTCATCGCCCGTGAGCAGGTGCAAGAGCGCGTTGCCCGCGCCCGCCCGCTCAGCCATGCGCAAGGTCGCACCACCCGTGGCCATGATGCCGCGCTTGACCTCCAACTGTGAAAAACGGCAATCGTCTGCTGCCACCACAATGTCAGCGGCCAACATCAGCTCAATGCCCAGTGTGTAGGTGATGCCTTTGACGGCCACCACCATGGGCTTGGTTCGGCGGCGGTAGCCGGGCATGGCCAAATCAAGCGGGTCCACCAAACCCAGCGGTACGGCCTTGATACCCGCGCGCATGAGCGGCGCAATCGACGGCAGATCAAGCCCAGCGGTAAAGTGCGCGCCCTGTGCATGCAGCACGCCCACCCACAGCTCAGGGTCGTCGTCTAACAGGGTGTAGGCCTCGCCCAGTTCACGAAACATTTTGGGGGTGAACCCATTGCGCTTGGCGGGGCGGTTGATGCTGATCAGCAAAATATTGTCTTTTACGGTGCAATCCACGCTGCCGTCGGGGTGGTTTGGCGTGGCAACGCTAGGGTTTACCAGGGTACTCATTAAAGTCGGCTCCTTAAAAATTTTCAGGGTTTGTCGTCTATCTTTGGCGCTATCGTTTTGGTGGGCATTCATGTGCCACGGATTGGGCGAGACTTCAGAGGCAAACAGAGGCTCTTTGAAAGTCAAACTTGCAGTATGCCAAAACCTTGACAAATTGACATTGAACACAAGAGAGTTTTAAGACATGCTTGACTACATCATCATCGGCGGCGGCTCGGCAGGCTGCGTATTGGCGGCGCGTTTGACTGAAGATCCAAAAATTAACGTGGCACTGCTGGAAGCGGGTGGCGTTGACAAAAGCGTTTTGATTCACTGCCCTGCTGGCCTGGCCGTCATGGCCAAGGTGGCCCCAGACACAAACTGGCGCTTTGACACCGTGCCCCAACCCGGCTTGAATGGCCGCAAAGGCTACCAGCCGCGCGGCAAGGTGCTGGGCGGCTCCAGCTCAATCAACGCGATGATTTACGCCCGCGGCCAGCATGCGGACTATGACCATTGGGCAGCCCAGGGCAACCCTGGCTGGTCGTTTGCCGATGTTTTGCCCTACTTCAAAAAGGCTGAACACAACGAACGTGGGGGCGATGCCCTGCACGGCACGGGCGGCCCCCTGAACGTGAAAGACCTGACCACGCCCAACCGCTTTGGCCCGGTGTTTATCGAGGCGGGTGTGCAAGCAGGGTTTGCGCACAACCGCGACTTCAACGGCGAAACGCAAGACGGCGTGGGCATGTTTCAGGTGACACACAAAAACGGTGAGCGTTTTAGCGCGGCCAAGGGCTACCTCACGCCCAACTTGGGGCGAGCCAATCTGCAAGTCATCACAGGCGCCCATACCACCCGAATTTTGATGGAAGGCAAACGCGCTGTGGGGGTTGAATTCAGCCAAAACGGCGAAGTCAAACAATTGAAATGCAGCCGCGAAGTGCTGCTGTGCGCAGGCGCGTTGCAGTCACCGCAAATTTTGATGCTGTCTGGCATTGGCCCCCAACAGCATTTGGCCGACCACGGCGTTGCTTTGGTGCATGACTTGCCTGGCGTTGGTCAGCACTTGCATGACCACCCTGATGTGGTGCTGGTCGCCAATGCGCCGCACCTGAAAGAGCTGTTTGGCATCTCGCTGGGGGGACTGGTTCGCGTGATCAAAGGCATTTTTGAATGGCGCAAGCACCGCACTGGCATGTTGACGACCAATTTTGGCGAGGCCGGTGGTTTTATCAAAACCCAAGCCAGCGAGCCGCTGCCCGATGTGCAATTGCACTTTGTGATTGGCAAACTGGTCGACCATGGCCGCAAAACCACCTTTGGCTTGGGCTATTCGTGCCACGTTTGCCTGTTGCGCCCCGTCAGCCGGGGCAGCGTGACACTGGCCAGCCGCGACCCAATGGCAGCGCCCTTGATTGACCCCAACTTTTTAGCCGAGCGCGACGACATGGATCGCCTGGTGCGCGGCTTTAAAGTGATGCGCAATATTTTGGCGCAACCCGCGCTGATGAACCACGGTGGCATTGAGTCCGACGCGTCAATCAACGTCAAAACCGACGAGCAGATCGAGCAATTCATTCGCAATCGGGCCGACACCATTTACCACCCTGTCGGTACCTGCCGCATGGGCAACGGGCCGCTCGATGTGGTTGATGCGCAGTTGCGGGTGCATGGGCTGCAAGGTCTGCGGGTGGTCGATGCGTCCATCATGCCGCGCATTGTGAGTGGCAACACCAATGCGCCGACCATCATGATTGCCGAAAAAGCGGCAGACATGATCAAGGCAGCCGTTTGATCTACCGCTTTTCTTGTGGCGAACAGCCTCAGAGGCATCTTGCTACCTGAGGGCTTGAATCGTCCCTTAAATACCGCAGCGAGGATGGCTGTAGCAAGGATTGCTGTAACGGCTCTAGTGGCGGCGGCGGCTTCAGCCGCCCGTGTTACTGCGGTTCAACCCCGGCCTTCTTGACCAGCGCGGAATACTTCACCAGCTCCGATTTGAAATGCGCCAAGGCCACTTCAGGGGTGGTGATGTTGATGCTGTTGCCTTGCTTGGCCATGGCCTCTTTGACCTCAGCCGTGGCAAAGGCAGATGCAAAAGCGGCGTGCAGGCGTTTCACCTGCTCCGCGCTCAAACCTTTGGGGCCAACGGCAGCTGTCCAGCCCTCCACAAGGTATTTGGGAAAACCAGCTTCGCCTGACGTTGGAATGTCCGGCGCAGCGGCAATGCGCGCAGGAGCCGACACGCACAGCGCCCGCAGATTACCTGCTTTGATTTGCCCTGCCACTGCTGGCAGCGCACCCACGCCCCAGTCCACCTGGCCGCCCACGATGTCTTGCAACATCGGACCGAAACCGCGGTAAGGAATGTGGGTCGAGAAAGTACCGCTAACCTCTTTGAACATCTCGGCCGCCAAGTGCAGGATGGTGCCGTTGCCGCTCGACGCAAAATTGTATTTGCCGGGGTTGGCTTTGAGCAGGGCCGCAAACTCCTTCAAGTCTTTGACCGGCAGCTTGGGGTTGACCACCAGTACCATCGGTGTCGAGCCAATGATGGTGATGGGCGTGATGTCTGCCACCGGGTCAAAAGGCACGGATTTGAGCACGCTGGGATAGATCACGTGGTTGTTAGAAACAATACTCAAGGTTTGGCCATCGGGCGCAGACTTGATCATGGCTGCCGCGCCGACCACGCCGCCTGCGCCAGGCTGGTTTTCAATCACAACGCCCTGCCCCAGCGCTTTCGCAAGCTGCGCACTGGCTGCCCGGACAATGCCGTCCACACCCGAGCCGGCCGATACCGGCAAGATGAAGCGCACCGGTTTGTCGGACTGTGCGAACCCGCTGGGAGTCAAGCCCATGGCGGCAAGCGCCGCGAGGGTTTGGCGTCTGTTGATGCTATTGATGCTGTTGAGGAAGAGGTTCAAGCTCGTCTCCTGTTTTTGGTTTAAGGGCTGAAATATCCCGCGATCACGCTGCGGCTGACTTTGAAAACAACTCATCAACCTGCAGGGTCGTGTAGCCCAGTTCGGCCAACAATTCACGGGTATGCTGGCCCATGCGCGGCGGCTGCAGGCGCACGCCCAGGCGCTGGCCCGCCATGGTGAACGGAAAAAGTGTCGTCTGCGCAGTCTGACCCGCCTTGTCACCATCGGTCAGTGTGATGTCGGCCAGACCGCCCGTGGCGATCAGGTGCTCGTCGTCATACAGTTCCTCGGGCTTGCGGATGGGCGCGAAGGGCAAGGCGTTTTTTTCGAAGATGGCCGAGAGCTCTGAAGCGCTGCGGTGGGCCAAACGTTCCCGCAGCACCGGCAACAACTCAGCTCGCAACGCAACCCGCGCATTGTTAGAGACATAACGCGGGTCTGCCTTCAGGTCGGCAAGCCCCAATACGTCGCAAAACACATCCCACTGTGCGTCGCTCACCGCGCTCAAAAAAATCTGCTCGCCGTCTTTCACGGTGAACACGTCATAAACGGCCCAGGCAGAGATACGGTCGGGCATGGGGGCGGCGGCTTGCCCGGTGATGGCGAACTGCAGCATGTGCTGGCCTACCAGAAACACATTGTTTTCATACAGGGCGCTTTGAACTTCTTGGCCGCGCTCGGTGATGCCGCGCTGGATTAGCGCCCCTAAAGCGCCAATGGCCCCAAACATGCCGCCCATGATGTCGTTCACGCTGGAGCCCGCGCGCAGCGGGTCGCCCGGCCGCCCGGTCATGTAGGCCAGGCCGCCCATCATTTGCACCACTTCGTCCAGCGCGACCCGATGTTCATACGGTCCGGGCAAAAAACCTT
Source organism: Rhodoferax sp. (assembly GCA_031431035.1). Lineage (GTDB taxonomy): Bacteria > Pseudomonadota > Gammaproteobacteria > Burkholderiales > Burkholderiaceae_C > JANYCG01. The sequence goes on along the minus strand of JANPCR010000043.1, from coordinate 8,286 downwards.
TGTGGCTTACATAGATAACTTTGGGATTAACTTTGGAAAGCGAGGCGTAATCCAGCCCGTACTTTCCCATGGTTCCGGGCTTGAAATTCTCCAACACCACATCGGCGCTGGCGCACAGAGTCCGCGCGGCCTGCGCCCCGTCTGGGTGGCGCAAGTCCAGCGCAATGCTTTTTTTGTTGCGGTTGAACATGGGGAAAAAACCAGCGCCTGAGCCGAGCAAGTGCCGCGTGCGGTCGCCGTCTATCGGTTCAACCTTGATGACTTCTGCGCCCATGTCAGCCAGCACCATGCCACAGGTCGGGCCCATCACCATGTGGGTGAATTCAACGACTTTCAAGCCCGCCAAGGGCAGTGGCGCGTGGCCGGTGTCCATCTCACTCATGCCGCAACCGCCACAACAGGTTTCAGGGTTTTGGGCAGGCCCGCCTGCCACAAGGTGCCATGCAGTGTTTCGCCCTGCAGCCAGTCCGCCACCTGCGCGCGCAAGGTCATGAGCTTGTCAAAATCAATGCCAGTTGCGATACCCATGGACAGCAGCATGTGCGCCAAGTCCTCTGTGCTGACATTGCCGCTGGCACCCGGCGCGTGTGGACAGCCGCCGATACCGGCCAGGCAGGCGTCAAACCGGTTGATGCCCATTTGCAGGGCCGCGTACACATTGGCCAGACCCAGACCTCGTGTGTCATGGAAATGGCCACAGTTGAGTTTGTTGCCAGTGGCGGTCTGCGTGATCGGCAGGCACAGCTCAAACAGATTGCGCACCATGGCTGGGTCGGCGTATCCCACGGTGTCGGCCAAGCTCACCTCGTCCACACCCGCGTCAATCACGGCCTTGACCAGGCGCCGCACTTCCGCTGGTTTGACCTCGCCTTGCAAGGTGCAGCCAAATGCCGTGCTCATGCCGATTTCGATGCGCGTCGCCGCACCCTGAGCGTCGCGCAGCTTAACGATACTGCGGATGATCTCAAGCACTTCGTCAGGCGTCTTGCGTAAATTGGCCAGGCTGTGAGCATGGCTTACCGAGAGCGGCAACAGCATTGCATCAGCCTCGCAGGCCAACGCACGCTCAGCGCCCTTCTGGTTTGGCACCAGCACCGAGGCTTTGAGGCCTGGCAGCGTCTTGGAAAACACCACCAGTTCTTCGGTGTCGGCCAATTGCGGCAGCAGATGCGCGGGCACGAAGGAGCCGACTTCGATCTCGCGCTGGCCAGCGTCGTAGGCGCGTTGGATCCATTGCAGCTTTTGTGCTGTCGGCAAAATGCGTTGAATGCTTTGAAGCCCGTCGCGCAGGCCTACCTCACGAATGATGGCTTGGCTGGGAAGGGGCGGAGAAGTTTGGGTCATGGCTTGATTTTAGTTATTCCAAAAACAAAAGTGTTCTCAATTTTGGAAGAGGTAAGATTCTCAATTGGAATACCTACTGTCTTGCTTAAAGCACCGTTCGAATCACCACCAGCCAGAAGACCCTATGCGCGATCTTGATCTCACCACATTGCGCCTGTTTGTTTCAGTCTGCGAGACCCGCAACATTGCCCGCGCGGGCGAATTGGCCAATATTGTCGGCTCGGCCATCAGCAAACGGCTGGCGCAGCTCGAAGCAACCGTAGGCACGCCGCTTTTGCTGCGCCGCCGCCATGGCGTGGACCCGACGCCTGCGGGCGAAACCTTGCTGGAACATGCCCGCTCCATGCTACAGAGCAGCCGAAGCATTGAGCGCGACATGGCCGCTTTTGCCTCGGGCATCAAGGGCCAAGTGCGTGTTCTAGCCACCGCATCAGTGATGGCCGAATCACTGGCGGACGACGTTGCCACCTTTTTGCATCTGCCTGCTCATGCCGATATTCGCGTCGATTTGGAAGAGCGCATCAGCATGGAGGTCGTGCGAGGGATCCGCCAGGGTAGCGCGTCGCTAGGCATTTGCTGGGCCAGTGGGCATGGGGCAGATTTGTCTGGCCTGAAGACCAGACCCTACCGCAGCGACCATCTGGCCATCGTGGTGCACCCCACACACCCCTTGGCGCGGCGCAAGTCTGTGACGTTTGAGCAGACCTTGGGCTATGAACATGTCAGCCTGCCAGTGGCCAGTGCTGTGCAGGTGATGTTGCAGCGCCAAGCTGCGGCCCTGGGGAAAACACTTCTACAGCGCGTGATCGTTTCCAATTTTGAAGCTGCGCTGCGAGTGGTTCAGGCTAGGCTGGCCATCAGTGTGGTGCCCCGCGAAGTGGCGCAGTTTTATGCGGCCTCTCACGACCTGAAGCTCATCGCGTTGAAAGAGCCGTGGGCGAAACGGCATTTCGCTATTTGTTTCAAAGACGAAATGGCGTTGTCTGCGGCAGCCAAGCTGTTATTGGCCCATTTGGCAAGCCAAACAGATGCCCTTGGCGCGACATTCGGCGAAATTTCCAGCAACGAAAAGCAGCGCCCAATTTGACCCGCGCGCCCTACCCTAGCCTGCAAAGCGCTTTCGGGTCATGGCCAGCGCAAGCCAGAATCCGCCCACGGCGTAGACCAGCAGTACCACCACATGCTGCACCCAAGCGGCAGGCCATTGGTCCATAAACAAAGGGCGCACCAGTTCGACCGCATTGGTCAAAGGCAACCAGTCGGACAAAACCCGCACCACGGGCGGCAACTGCTCTCGCGGAAAAAACACGCCGCTTAAAAACATCATCGGCGTCATGAACAGCGTGAAGTAATAGGTGAAGAAGTCGTAGCCTTTGGCTAGTGCATTAAAAATCAAAGCGATGCAACTGAAAGTAATGCCCACGCCCAGCAAAATGGGCAAGGCCAGCAGCAGCTTGGGGCTGTGCGACACGTTCAGGGCCAGCATGACCCCCAAAATCGCAATCGCGGTCAGCAGAGACTTGAAACTGGCCCACAGCATCTCGGCGAACAAAACGTTGTCCAAGCTGACCGGCGCGTTCATGATGCCGTCCCAGGTTTTTTGCACGTGCATGCGCGAAAAAGCTGAGTAAAGCGCTTCGAATGACGCCGCATTCATGGCGCTAGTGCAAATGTAGCCACCACCCAAATAGACGATGTAGGGCACCATCACGTCACCCAATTTGACTTGCCCCACCAGCGCCCCCATGCCATAGCCGAAAGCGACCAAGGCGATCAAAGGGTCGGCAATGTTGCCCACCATGCTGGGAATGGCCAACTTGCGCCACACCAGCAGATTGCGCAAAAAAACTGGCCACCACCGTGCGGACAGCTCAGGCGCGCGCCAAATGCTCAAATGTTTGCTGGCTTGGTTCATGCGTCTTCCCTGATCTGTCGGCCAGTGAGCTTGAGGAATAAATCCTCCAAATTGGCAGGCCGATGCAAGGTGCGCAAATGCGGGTACTGCGCCAGGCCATCCAGCAGTTGCCTGGCATTTTGGGTGTAAAAAAATACGGTTTCACCACTCACTTCGGTACGAGCTGCAAGCTGTGTCAAAGGCGAGTTGGCCAATGCCAATGCGCCTGTGCCATAGACCTCCACCACGTCGGGTTCAAGGTGCTCTGCAATCAACTCGCGCGGGCGCCCTTCCGCAATTTTCCGGCCATGATCCAGCACCAGTAACCGCGAACACAGGCGCTCAGCTTCGTCCATGAAGTGCGTGGTAAGCAGGATCGACTTGCCCTGCTGCACCAAGGTTTGCAGCCGCTCCCACATCAAATGGCGCGCCTGCGGGTCCAGGCCTGTGGTCGGCTCGTCGAGCAGCAACAATTGAGGGTCATTCACCAAAGCGCGGGCCAATGACAAACGCCGCCGCATACCGCCCGACAGCTCGCCAGGCTTGGCATCGGCCTTGTGAGTCAACGCAGCAAAAGTCAGAAGTTGCGGCACCCGGGCGCGAATGTCGGCGTCTTTCATGCCGAAATAACGGCCATAGACCAACAGATTTTCAGCGCAACTGAAGTCGGGGTCCAGCGTGTCAAATTGGCTGACTACACCCAACTGCGCCTTGATTTTAAAAGCGTCTTGCGGCATTTGCAAGGATCGCGCCGCCCCTGCCTGTGGGTAAAACGCAATGCTGCCGCTGTCGGGCACGGTCAAACCCAGGCACATTCGGATGGTGGTGGTTTTGCCAGCACCGTTGGGACCAATCACGCCCAAACACTCCCCTGGCGCAATATCAAACGACACGTCGTTCACCACGGTATTGGCGCCATAGTGCTTGAGCAAATGGCGGGCTTCGAACAAAGACGGCTTCATGCAAACATTGTCACTGATGGTTTCGTGAGCAGCGCCGTGGCGGCTGTACAACCCCAACAAGGCTGGGTGAGCCCGAGCTCAAAATAGGCGCAAGTACAGGACCAATGCACCAGAGTTTTGCAGCTACTTACTAAAATTTGCCCCGAAATTGCGGTAAATTCGAAGTTCTGTCTGTAGCGCTTGATTAGCAGCGGCTTGCCTGATCACTGGTTGCTCCATCTTTCTCAAACCTCCTGCCCGGCTTTTTTTGCCAAATGATGCGCCACTTTCATGAGTGACTTCGAATTGAAAGTCAAATCTTCCGAGCCTCGCGCCTTGGCTGTTGATGCCACGGTGACTGGATTGCAAACAGCGCTGGCAGAGAAAGACATTCTGCTGAAGGCGACTTTTGAAAGTATCAGCCAGGGCGTGATAGTGGTCGGGCCAGACAGCCGGGTCAGCGCCTACAACGACAAAGCCTGCGAGTTGCTTGATATGCCTGCCAGCGTGCTGGACAAGCACCCGACCCTTGCAGAACTGTCCCAGTACCAGCTGAACCGGGGTGATTTTGGCCCCGATGTGGAAAAAAACATTCCAGTTTTGCACCACTACCTTCAACAGACCCGTCTCCCAGATTTGCCGCCCAATTACATTCGCACGACCCGTAGTGGGCGCGTGCTGGACGTTCGCACACAACCCTTGGCCACGGGTGGCCTGGTGAGAACTTTCACCGACATCACCCACCAAACACAGACTGAAGAGGCCAGAGAGCGCCTGCACGAACTGCTGAAGGCGTCCCAGGCCATTGCGCAGGTTGGGGGCTGGGAGGTTGACTTGGCGGCCAACAAAGTGGTGTGGACTGACGAGGTTTACCGCATGCTGGACACCGAGGCTGGTACGTTTGTCCCAACGACGGCCAACGTTATGCGCTTTTTCACGCCCGAGTCGACAGTTCTGGTGGGTGCGGCCATCAAAAGTGGGTTCAAAACCGGACTGGAAGTACCACTTGAAATTGAAATGCTCACGGCCACGGGCCGGTCAATTTGGGTTCAGGCCAAGGGACGTGCGGTCAAGAATGAGGGCCGCCTGACCAGCTTTGTGGTGATGGTGCAAGACGTCACCGCGCGCAAACTGGCAGAGCAAGCCCTTCAGGCCAGCGAAGAGACTTTCAAAAAAATCACCGCGCAGGTGCCGGGCATGGTGTTCAGGCTGCGCCTGGGGCTGGACGGCACACGCACCTACACGTTTGTGAGCGAAGGTGTTCGCGACCTGTATGGCGTGTCGCCCGAAGCGGTGATGGCCAACAACAAACTACTGGGCACCTTTCGCCACCCCGACGACGGCGAGGTGATTGAAGCGGATTTGGTCACTGCAACCATGACGTCCCTGCCCTTGCTGGTTCAGTTTCGTATCAAGCTTGCCGATGGCACTGTCAAGTGGGTACAGATCAGCTCGATTTGCGTCTCGCAAGATGACACCGGCCAGGAACGCAGTGGCGTGATGACCGACATCACGCAACGCAAGTTGGCTGATGCTCAACTGCAAGAAAGCGAAGAACGCTGGAAGCTGGCGCTGGACAGCACGGGGGACGGCGTCTGGGACTGGTACATCCAGTCCGGGCGCGAAGTTTATTCAAAGCGCTACAAAGAAATGTACGGCTACGCCGAAGACAAAATTTGGCAAACTGCGGACGAGTATGTCGACCTGGTGCACCCGGACGATAAGGCGCTGATGATTCAAAACCAGGAAGAGTACTTTCAGGGCAAGTCGGCCACTTACCAAAACGAGCACCGGGTGCGCTGTGCCGACGGCTCCTGGAAGTGGGTTTTGACCCGGGGCATGGTGATCAGCCGCGATGCGACAGGCAAACCGCTGCGCATGATCGGCACCCACACCGACATCAGCAGCCGCAAGTCGGCTGAAGCGCTGGTTTGGCAGCAAGCCAACTTTGACGCGCTAACGGGCCTGCCCAACCGCCGCATGCTGCGCAAACGGCTCGAAGACGACATGAAGGCCTGCATAGCCAACGGCCAGCGCCTGGTGATTTTATTCATTGACCTGGATCACTTCAAAGAGGTGAACGACACGCTGGGGCACGACAAAGGCGACATGCTGCTGATCGAAGCCGGGCGGCGCATCCGCGAGCGCCTGCGAGACGCCGACATCGTGGCGCGCATGGGTGGCGACGAGTTCACCGTGGTGTTGAGCGACATGGCCGACAACGGTCGCACGCAGCGCATTGCAGAAGGAATTTTGGGTGCCCTGTCCACCGTGTTTCAGCTGGATGTCGATCAAGTGTTTGTGTCGGCCAGCATCGGTATCACCAACTACCCGCAAGATGCGACCGAGGTCGAAAGTCTGTTCAAAAATGCCGACCAGGCGCTGTATGTGGCCAAAGGCGCGGGGCGCAACCGCTTCAGCTTTTTCACGCCGGATCTCAAAGTCGCTGCGCAAATGCGCTCGCAATTGGCGCAAGATCTGCGCCTTGGCATGGCCAACCACCAGTTTCACATCTTGTACCAGCCGATTGTGGAACTCGCCACGGGGGCTATCCAAAAGGCCGAGGCGCTGATTCGCTGGCAACACCCGACGCGCGGACAAATCAGCCCGTCCGTGTTTGTGCCCATCGCTGAAACCAGCGGGCTGATCATCGACATGGGCGACTGGGCGTTTCACGAAGTGGCCTTGCAAACGCGCCGTTGGCGAACCCGTTTTCAGCCAAATTTTCAGGTCAGCGTGAACAAGTCCCCGGCTCAATTTCACCATGACGGCGGGTCTAACCAAGCCTGGCTGAATCACCTGGAAGAACTGGGCCTTCCCGGAGAATCCATCGTGGTCGAAATCACCGAAGGCCTGCTGCTCGAAGCCAGCGCCGGGGTGAACCGTCAATTGCTTGAAATGCGCGATGCGGGGATTCAGGTCTCGCTGGACGACTTTGGCACGGGGTATTCGTCTTTGTCTTACCTGCAAAAGTTTGACATTGACTACATCAAGATCGACCAGTCATTTGTACGCAACCTGAAAGCCCATTCAACCGATCTGGCCCTTTGCAAAGCCATGATTGTGATGGCGCACGAGCTGGGTATCAAGGTGATTGCCGAGGGCATTGAATCGACACAACAACGCGATTTGCTGATGGCAGCAGGTTGCGATTTCGGCCAGGGCTTTTTGTTTTCAGAGCCTATGTCGCCGCTTGAGTTCGAGGCTTTCATGGAGCGGCCTTTGACAGTTGAAGGCCCAATAGCGTGAGCGACAGCGCCGTGAAGTGCGGCGATGCGGCTGTTGGGGCCAGCACGAAGGTTCGGGTGGTCGAGGAAAAGCTACTGTCAAACAATTGGTATGTTCTGAAAACCACCAGTTTTGACCTGCTACGCCAAGACGGCACCTGGCAGCGGCAAAACCGGGAAACCTATGACCGCGGCAATGGCGCGACGATTTTGCTTTACAACCGCGCCCATAAAACCGTTATCTTGACGCGGCAGTTCCGCTTTCCCGCCTACGTCAACCCTCGCGCCGGAATGCCACGCGGTGACGTTGGCCACCCAAGCGCTAAAGGCATGCTGATCGAGACCTGCGCGGGTTTGCTGGACCAGGATGACCCGGTGACTTGCATTCAGCGGGAAACCCAGGAAGAAACCGGCTACGCCATCAGCGATGTGCGCCAGGTGTTTGAGGCCTACATGAGCCCGGGCTCTGTCACCGAACGGCTGTTTTTCTTTGTTGGCGAATACCAGGCCAAAGACAAATTGTCAGCCGGTGGCGGCCATCACCATGAAGGCGAAGACATTCAAGTGCTTGAAATGCAACTGGATGCCGCGCTGGCCTTGGTCGATTTGGGCGAGATTTGCGACGCCAAAACCATCATGCTGTTGCAGTACGCCAAGCTGCATCACCTGATTTGAAGCAGTTTGCTACTAAATATATAGCAAACTATTGAGCATATTCGAGAGCTAGAGGCCTATTTGATTCTTGGATTCCAGTACGAAGTGCAACAGCGTCTAGTTTAAGGGTTGGAGTTCGAGGGCGTAGAACACCTCATGGGGGGTTCGATATCCCAGGCATTTTCTGGGCCGATGATTGAGTTGGTACACGGCATCATTGACATCG
>JANPCR010000042.1:0-8080 GCA_031431035.1 Rhodoferax sp. | reverse complement strand
CGTCTCCCAACCACCTTGTTTGTCATCGGATCGTCTCAGTTGCTGGCTTTGATGATCGCGCTGCCAGTAGGCGTGATTGCTGCCACCAAGCCCTATTCGATGTTTGACCAAGTTGCGAACACGCTGGCCTTCATCGGCTTCTCATTGCCCACCTTCTTTACAGGCATTCTGTTCATTTTGCTGTTCAGCATTCAGTTGGATTGGTTGCCTTTTGTTTACCGCTCTGACATCGCTGAAACGGGATGGCGCTGGTGGTGGGAGCACTTCAAACAGTCGATCATGCCCATCACGGTATTGGGCCTTTTTCAAGCAGCTTCCTGGACGCGTTTTGTTCGCTCTGCCGTGCTGGATGTGATTCGGCTTGACTACGTGACCACGGCCCGGGCCAAAGGTTTGGCCGAACGCTTGGTCATTTTGAAGCACGTGGTCAGAAATGCGCTGATCCCCGTGGTGACGCTGGTGGCTTTGCAAATGCCCGCCATTTTTGGTGGTGCCATCGTGACAGAGCAGATATTTCGGGTGCCTGGCATAGGGTCTTTGTTGATCAGTTCAATTTTGGCGAACGACACGCCCGTCATCATGGCGGTCACGTTCGTGTTTTCCTGCCTCGTTATTGCTTTTAACTTGATTGCGGACGTACTGTATGGCTGGCTTGACCCGCGAATCTCCTTCAAATAGCGCACCCTCTAGTGTTGCAATTCCGGCGAGCCTGGCTCCGCCAAGCTCCTTGGGCGGCGAGGCTTGGAAGCGGTTTCGTCGACATAAATTGGCTTTTGCAGGCGCGGTGTTGTTGTTGCTGATCATCCTTGCCGTGGTGTTGGGCCCATTCTTCTGGACGCTACCGATCAACGAGATTGATTTCAAGTCCAAGTTGCAAGGGCCTTCTTGGCAGCACCCGCTGGGCACAGACGATCTCGGTCAGGACTTGCTGGCACGCATGCTCTATGGCGGCCGCATCTCCATTGCAGTCGGTTTTGCGGCCATGGTGATTGCCGTCGCAGTGGGCATTCTGGTGGGAGCCATTGCCGGCATGTCGAAAGGCTATATCGATACGTTCTTGATGTGGCTGACTGACCTTTTCCTTTCCTTGCCACAACTCCCCCTGCTTTTGTTGTTGATCTACTTGTTCAGGGACACGCTCAAAGTTTGGGTTGGGACTGAAGCGGGTGTCTTCATCATGGTAGTTTTGGTGATTGGTGGGTTCCGCTGGATGCCGGTTGCGCGCTTGGTGCGTGCCCAGTTTTTGTCCTTGCGCGAGAAAGAGTTTGTAGAGGCAGCCCGCGCCTTGGGGGCGTCGCCATTACGTCAAGTAGTGCGTCACATCTTACCGAATTCTTTGGGGCCGGTGATCGTCGCGGGGACGATTGACGTGGCCGCTGCAATCATCGCTGAGTCTACGTTGTCATTTCTTGGCCTCGGTTTTCCGCCGGATATTCCAACTTGGGGTCGCTTGCTGTTTGACGCAAAGGACCACTTGGACATTGCAGCGCATTGGGCCTTGTTTCCCGGTTTGGCAATTTTCTTGACGGTGCTGTCGATTAACTACATTGGCGATGGCCTGCGCGACGCGCTGGATCCGCGCCGGGTTATGTAAGTCAAGCCATGGCCGCACACCTCCTGGAAATCAAGGGCCTCAAAACCCATTTCGCGACTGATGACGGCATGGTTCATGCGGTCGACGGCGTTGACATGACCATTGACCGGGGTGAAACCCTGGGCGTAGTGGGCGAATCGGGCTGTGGCAAGAGCGTGACAGCGATGACTGTCATGAAATTGCTCGCCATGCCGCCAGCCAAAATTGTGGCTGGTCAGATTCTTTGGCAAGGCCGTGACCTGATCCCAATGTCGTCCAAAGACATGGAGAAGATTCGGGCCAAAGAAATTGCCATGGTGTTTCAGGAGCCAATGACCTCACTGAATCCGGTTTACACCGTGGGCGAGCAGGTCGCTGAGGTGATTCGTTTGCACGAAGGCCTGAGTCGGCGTGCTGCCCTTGACCGAGCGGCCGAGATGCTGCAACTCGTCAAAATATCCAACCCACAGCGGCGCATTCATGATTATCCGCATCAGTTCTCGGGTGGCATGCGCCAGCGCGTGATGATTGCAATGGCCTTGGCGTGCAATCCCAAGCTGCTGATTGCCGATGAACCCACCACCGCATTGGATGTGACCATTCAGGCGCAAATTTTGGATTTGCTGGGGGAATTGAAGGCAAAAATGGGCATGTCGATCATGTTGATCACGCATGCTATGGGTGTGGTCGCTGAAACTGCCCAGCGCGTGGTGGTGATGTACGCGGGCAAGGTGATTGAAGAGGCGCCAGTGCGTGAACTCTTTGCCAACCCAAGGCATCCTTATACCCAAGGGCTGATTCGCTCGATTCCTCGAATCGATACTTCGGTGACGCAAAAAGTGCGCCTTGAGGCCATTGGCGGAACGGTGCCCAAGCTCGTGAATCCGGCACCTGGCTGCCATTTCGCTCCGCGCTGCAAGTTTGCCAGCGCCCAGTGCACGGACCAAACACCCGCACTGCGTGAGGTGGCTGCTGGCCACAAAGTTGCCTGCGTTCTTTGACCCTTTTTCAAAAGCATTGAACGATGACTGAACCTTTGTTGCGTGTCAAAAACCTGGTGAAACACTACCCCGTGAAGGGTGGTTTTTTTGCGCGCGAGCTTGAGCGTGTGCACGCGGTAGACGGTGTTAGTTTTGACATTCTCCCAGGCGAAACCCTGGGCTTGGTGGGCGAGTCTGGTTGCGGCAAGTCCACCACCGGGCGCTGTGTTTTGAGGCTGATAGAGCCTACATCGGGCGAGCTTTGGTTTGATGGCAAAGACGTCACCAATGTCACCAGGGCAGAGCTGCGGGCGCTCACGCGCAACATGCAAATTATTTTTCAAGATCCCTATGCGTCGCTGAATCCGCGCATGACAGTGGGTGCCATTATTGGTGAGGCGCTGATCATCCATGGCCTGGCAGGCAGTGTGCGTGATCGGGAAGACCGAGTCATTCAATTGATGCAAACTGTGGGTTTGCATCCCGACCATGTGCGGCGTTTTCCGCATGAGTTTTCAGGCGGTCAGCGTCAGCGAATCGGCATTGCCAGGGCATTGGCGGTGAATCCGAAGTTGATCATTTGTGATGAACCTGTGTCTGCGCTGGATGTGTCGATTCAGGCCCAAGTGATCAATCTGCTCGAAGATTTGCAAGAGCAATTGGGACTGACCTACCTGTTCATTGCACACGATTTGTCGGTCGTAGAGCACATTAGCCAACGAGTGGCGGTGATGTACCTGGGGCGCATTGTGGAGGTGGCCAGTTCTCGCGATCTTTACACCTCGCCCAAGCACCCGTACACTGAAGCGTTGCTGTCCGCTGTGCCCATTCCAGACCCGACCGTTGTGCGCAAACGCATTGTGTTGCAGGGTGATGTGCCCAACCCTATCAATCCTCCCAAAGGTTGTCACTTTCACCCGCGCTGTCCCCAGGCCCAAGCGGTTTGCAAGGCCGAGGCGCCCCTCTTGCGCGAGCTTTCACCAGGGCGACTGTCGGCTTGCCATTTTTCGAGTTAAATTCGAGGTGGTGTCCTACCCTTTTCCACCTAAAGTCCATGCGAGCTCACTTCAAATTTTGGCCCAAACGCCTGCCCCACGCCCTCATCATTCCTGAAGTCTCGCTGTGGGACAACCTTGAAACCAGTGCCCGCCGCTACCCGGACAAAGCCGCTGTTGTTTTTTTTGGCAGCGTTTTAACCTACCGCGAATTGGCGCAAAAGGCTGAGCGCTTGGCGGCCCGCTTGCACAGTTTGGGTGTGGCAAAAGGCGATCGGGTCGTTTTGTCCATGCAGAACTGTCCGCAACTGGTGATTGCTCACTTTGCGATTTTGCGGGCCAATGCCGTGGTGGTGCCTGTCAACCCAATGAACCGCGCTGAAGAGCTCAAGCATTACATCACCGACCCGCGGGCAAAAGTGGCCTTGACTACCGCCGATTTGGCTGCCGAATTGGTGCGTGCCAGCGACGCATTGCCTGAGGCAGATCGTCTTCGGCACATCATCGTGACCCATTTCACCGACGCTTTTGATGCTCAGGTGTCTGGCGACAACGCGCCACCGGTTGCGTGGCAAGACTGGTTGCTGACCCGCCATCCGCCGCCGGTTTTGCAGGGCGGTCAGGTTCACGCGTGGGATGCTGCTCTAAGCACCACCGCGCCTGCGCCCACTTTGACCGTTGGCCCCAAAGACCTGGCCATCTTGCCCTACACCAGCGGCACCACCGGTTTGCCCAAGGGCTGCATGCACATTCACAGCAGCGTCATGCACAACGCCATTGCGGCGGGCCTGTGGGGCAGTGGGTCGGCTGAAGGCGTGGTGCTGACGGTCGTGCCCATGTTTCACATCACGGGTATCGTGCCTTTAATGCACGGTTGTATACGTCTGGGCGCCACCATGGTGGTCATGCCACGTTGGGACCGCGAGCTGGCTGGGCGCATGATTTCTCGCTGGAAAGTGACAAGCTGGACCAACATCCCCACCATGGTGATTGACCTGCTCGGAAGCCCCAATTTCGCAAGCTTCGACCTCAGTAGCCTGACTGGCATTGGCGGCGGCGGAGCGGCCATGCCCCAAGCGGTGGCGCAGCGATTGCTCGAACAGTATGGCCTGCACTATGTCGAAGGCTACGGCCTGACCGAAACCGCTGCGCCATCGCACAATAACCCGGCGGACCACCCCAAGCAGCAGTGTTTAGGCATTCCGATTTTTGGCACCGATTCGCGCGTGGTAGACCCAGAAACCTTGGCTGAAATGCCGCAAGGCGAGCAAGGTGAGATCATCATTCATGGCCCTCAGGTGTTTCAGGGCTATTGGGGCCAACCTGAGGCGACAGCTAGGTCGTTTGTTGAGTTTGAAGGCAGGCAGTTCTTCCGCTCGGGCGACTTGGGTCGGGTCGATGAAGACGGTTATTTCTTCATCACTGATCGCCTGAAACGCATGATCAACGCGTCGGGTTTCAAGGTCTGGCCCGCCGAGGTCGAAGCGCTGATGTTTCGCCATCCAGCCATTCAAGAGGCCTGCATCATCTCGACCAAAGACGCCTATCGGGGCGAGTCGGTCAAAGCGGTGGTGGTATTGCGGGCGACCCACAAAGCTACTACAGAGCAAAACATCATCGACTGGTGCCGCGACACCATGGCAGTCTACAAAGTTCCGCGCGTCGTTCAGTTTGTCGACGTGCTGCCCAAAAGTGGCAGTGGCAAAGTGATGTGGCGGGCCTTGCAAGAAGCCGAGGCGGCCTGACTCGCGCTGCATTGCTCCCTGCCTTTTGCCCGGCCTCATGCCCAGCCTTTTCCCCTAACTGTTATCCCAACTCCCCTGAAGAAGTTTTTTATGTTTGAAACTGCAATCGCTGGCAGCTTGCCCAAACCCGGCTGGCTGTCTGAAACCCAAAAACTCTGGCCGCAATGGCGTGCCCAGGGTGAAGAACTGCAACAAGCCAAGGCCGATGCCACTTTGCTGTGGATCAAAGCTCAGGAAGATGCAGGCTTGGACATTGTGGGAGATGGCGAGCAGTCGCGTCAACATTTTGTCCACGGTTTTTTAGAACAGGTGGACGGCATTGACTTCGAGCACAAAGTCACCATGGGCATTCGCAACAACCGCTACGACGCGCAAGTGCCGCAGGTGGTGTCTGCCCTCAAGTTGAAGGGTCGCGTGCATGCGTTTGAGGCGCAACTGGCGCGCGCCCACACGAAGAAAAAGCTTAAATTCACGCTGCCCGGCCCGATGACGATTGTGGACACAGTGGCAGATCGTTTCTACGGTGACAAGGTCAAAATGGCCTTCGCTTTTGCTGAACTTTTGAACCAGGAGGCCCTGGCATTGCAGGCTGACGGTGTGGACATCATTCAGTTTGACGAGCCCGCCTTCAACGTCTACATGAAAGATGCCGCCGATTGGGGGGTTGCCGCCCTGGAACGCGCCGCGCAAGGTCTGACCTGTACCACGGCGGTGCATATTTGCTACGGCTACGGCATCAAGGCCAACAATGACTGGAAAGTGGGCCTGGGTGATGAATGGCGGCAGTACGAAACGGTGTTTCCCGCTTTGGCCAAAAGCTCAATTCAGCAAGTCAGCCTGGAATGCTTTCACTCACATGTGCCACCCCATTTGATGAAATTGCTGGACGGTAAGGATGTGATGGTGGGTGTGATTGATGTGGCCAGCGACGTGATCGAAACCCCGGAAGAAATCGCCGACACCATTGGCCAAGCCCTTCAGTTTGTCCCCAAAAATCGGCTGTTCCCTTGTACCAACTGTGGCCTGGCCCCCATGAGCCGCGAGGTGGCGGTGAAAAAACTCGAAGCGCTGGCCAAGGGCGCCGCCTTGGCGCGTGAACGTTATAAAAATTAGGCAACATGACCAAACCGCTTTCTGTGTTGGGTAAGGCAACGCCTGCCGAATTGGGTTTGAGCCCTGAGCGCGTTCAGCGTTTGTTGGATGTGCTGCAAGATGAGATCAACCGCGACCGCCTGCCAGGCTGCGTGGCGCTGATTGCGCGGCACGGCAAAGTGGCTCTGTTTGAGAGCCTAGGCTGGCAGCAGGCTGACGCTCAGGTGCCCATGGCGAAGAATTCTATCTTTCGCATCTACTCGATGACCAAACCGATTGTCTCGGTCGGGTTGATGATGCTGTACGAGCAGGGCAAAGTCCTGCTGGCCGACCCGGTGGCCAAGTACTTGCCTGAGTTTGCGAATCAGCAGGTCTTTAAATCTGTTGAGGGCGTTGACTCCCTTGCGCCCCTTCATCGGGCCACGACTGTGCAAGACCTGTTGCGCCACACCTCAGGGCTGACCTATGAATTTTTGGGCAATGGACCGGTTCAAAAACAGTACGCCAAAGCGCGAATCAGAACCGACTTGCGGGATCGTGCCAATGCCGAATTCGTGCCCGCTTTGGCCGCGATGCCGCTGATCGCCCAGCCCGGCACCGTGTGGGAATACAGCCGCGCCACCGATGTGGTGGGGCGGTTGATTGAAGTCATCAGCGGTCAGACTTTGGGCGACTACCTGGAGCAGGCGATTTTCAAACCGCTGGGCATGCCGCACACTGGGTTTTCAGTGCCACTTGCACAGCATTCCCGCATTGCCGAGCCCTTTGGCAGAGACCCCGATGGAGCGCCAATGATGAAGGTGTTCGACGTGCGCACGCCAGTGGCTTTTGAATCAGGCGGCGGCGGTTTGGCATCGACCGCCATGGACTACGCGCGCTTCATGCAATTCATGCTGAACCGGGGCGAACTGGACGGCGTGCGCCTGCTGGGGCCTCGCACGGTCGATTTCATGACCGCTGATCACTTGGGTGGCATCCCAATCAATGCAGGTGGCTCCAGCAATTTGATGTCGCCGGGTTACGGGTTTGGCTTGGGCTTCGCCGTGTGCACCTCAACCGGCGTGGCCAGCGTGCCGGGGTCGGTGGGCATGTACTACTGGGGTGGTTTGGCAGGAACGACGTTTTTCATCGACCCCAAAGAAGACTTTTTTGCCACGCTGATGATTCAAGCCCCGAACCAGCGCGAGTATTACCGGCACCTGTTTCGCGACATGGTGTACGCGGCGTTGCTTGATTGATGCTCTGGTTTAAATAGCGGTAAACAGCCATTTGACGAGAGCTAGGGAAACTCTGCATAACTCATCGCGGAATCGTGTAGAGCCGGATCGGGATGGGATGCAAGGCGGTTTTTGCAGCAAATATCGAGAATATTTGCAAAAAAACCAACGCCGCAGACCGCCCGAGGCCGGGCTATCACGAGCCGCGAGGGGTTATGCAGAGTTTCCCAAGGGGCCTATTTGGTCAAGAAAATGTGAATCTTGGTCAAAAAGTCCTTTAATATACCCAAATTGGGTATGTTGCATCTCAAAAACAGCAATTTGGCCATTTTTATGATCTTGGATTCCAGTACGAAGTGCAACAGCGTCTAGTTTAAGGGTTGGAGTTCGAGGGCGTAGAACACCTCATGGGGGGTTCGATATCCCAGGCATTTTCTGGGCCGATGATTGAGTTGGTACACGGCATCATTGACATCGA
>JANPCR010000041.1:0-11339 GCA_031431035.1 Rhodoferax sp. | reverse complement strand
GGCCGCGCACGGCATCAACCCGATCAAAGACGCCAAGGTCATTACCGTGCCGCCACCGCAAATGGTGGCCAATATGCGCGTGGGCAACATGGACGGCTACTGCGTGGGCGAGCCGTGGAACCACCGCGCCATCATTGACGGTATCGGCGTGACAGCCGCCACCACCCAGGACATCTGGAAAGACCACCCCGAAAAGGTGCTGGGTGCCACGGGCGAGTTCGTCAAAAAATACCCCAACACCGCCCGCGCCGTGACCGCCGCCATTTTGGAAGCCAGCCGCTGGATTGACTCGGGCCTGGCCAACAAAAGCAAGATGGCTGAAACTATTGCCGACAAATCGTATGTCAACACCAGCGTGGACGCCATCAACCAGCGCATTTTGGGGCGCTACCAAAACGGCATGGGTAAAACCTGGGACGACCCGAATTACATGAAGTTTTACAACGAAGGCGCGGTCAACTTCCCTTACCTGTCCGACGGCATGTGGTTTTTAACCCAACACAAGCGCTGGGGCATGCTCAAAGAGCACCCCGACTACCTGGCCGTGGCCAAGCAGATCAACCAGATTGACATTTACAAGCAAGCGGCCTTGGCGTCCAAAACGCCGGTGCCCAAAGACGCGATGCGCACGTCCAAATTCATGGATGGTGTGGTGTGGGACGGCAAAGACCCCAAAAAATACGCTGATGGATTCAAGATCTCGGCCTCGGCGGTCTGATTCGAAGCCGCTTTTTAACAACTCTCGGCTTCTTTTGCTCTTTATTTCCTTCTACTTTTTCAACTTTGATCAGGGAGAACATCATGGTCAGTGCAGTTTTTCACAGCCCTTGGGGGCCGACGGGGTCTGAAGTGTCGGCCAAGCCCCTCGCGGCGGCGCTCGGCAATGGGCCTGGCGCTTTATCACT
Source organism: Rhodoferax sp. (assembly GCA_031431035.1). Lineage (GTDB taxonomy): Bacteria > Pseudomonadota > Gammaproteobacteria > Burkholderiales > Burkholderiaceae_C > JANYCG01. Next base: position 10,434 of record JANPCR010000041.1, on the reverse strand, counting down.
TAGCCCAACCAAAGATGTCGCCGCCAGCAGCGTTGCTGAAGCGGTGGTCAATGACTCAATACTCGACCCCGTGCGGCGGACGCCCATCGACTGGCGCGGATTGGCCTTGCAAGTTCTGCCGCCGCTGTTTGGCCTGGCGCTGCTGATTGGCATTTGGGCGCTGGTGTCGATTTCAACAGCCAGCAGCATCCCATCTCCGCTGGAGACTTTCAAGCAAGCGGTCATCGTTTTCAGCGACCCGTTTTACCGCAAAGGCCCCAACGACCAAGGCGTAGGCTGGAACATTTTGATGTCTCTGGAGCGGGTGGCGTTGGGCTTTGGCATGGCGGCGGCCGTGGGCATTCCGGCGGGCTTCATGATTGGGCGCTTCACCTTTTTAAGCCGCATGTTCAACCCGCTCATCAGCCTGCTGCGCCCTGTGTCGCCATTGGCTTGGTTGCCCATTGGGCTGCTGGTGTTCAAAGGGGCCAACCCAGCGGCTATCTGGACGATCTTCATTTGCTCGATCTGGCCGATGATCATCAACACCGCGGTTGGCGTGCAGCGTGTACCGCAAGATTATTTGAACGTGGCCCGTGTGCTGAATTTGAGCGAATGGAAGATCGTGACCAAAATCCTCTTCCCCGCCGTGCTGCCCTACATGCTCACGGGCGTGCGTCTGGCCGTGGGCACTGCTTGGCTGGTGATTGTGGCCGCTGAAATGCTGACTGGCGGCGTGGGCATTGGCTTTTGGGTATGGGACGAGTGGAACAACCTGAATGTCAAAAACATCATCATTGCGATTTTTGTGATCGGCATTGTGGGCTTGGTTCTGGAATACGCGCTGATCAAAATTGCCAGCGCCTTCACATTTGAAGAGGTGAAATCATGAGCGACAACCTGACGACCAAGTACATTGAAATTCAGGGCGTGCAACAAACGTTCAAAACCCAAAAAGGGCCGTTCTGCGCGCTGCAAAACGTGAATTTGACGGTGGCGAAAGGCGAGTTTGTCACGCTTATTGGTCACTCTGGCTGCGGCAAATCCACTTTGCTCAACTTGATTGCCGGGTTGACGATGCCGACCCAAGGCAGCTTGATCTGCGCGAACCGAGAAATCGCAGGCCCCGGCCCAGACCGCGCCGTGGTGTTTCAAAACCACTCGCTGTTGCCCTGGCTCACCTGTTTTGAAAACGTGCATCTGGCGGTCGAGCGCGTTTTTGGTGCAGCCAACAAAAGCACCGGGGCACCAGCCGAGAGCAAAGCCCAATTGAGAGCCCGCACCGACGCCGCCTTGGCCATGGTGGGCTTGACCGCAGCAGCCCAAAAGCGCCCTGGTGAAATATCGGGCGGCATGAAACAGCGGGTTGGCATTGCACGTGCTCTGTGCATACAGCCCAAAGTGTTGCTGCTGGACGAGCCCTTTGGTGCTTTGGATGCGCTGACCCGCGCCAAGCTGCAAGACGAGCTACTGGCCATTGTGGCCGCCACACAAAGCACCGTGGTGATGGTGACACACGATGTCGACGAGGCGGTGCTGCTGTCCGACAAGATCGTGATGATGACCAATGGCCCAGCAGCCACGATTGGCGAAGTTCTGGAAGTGCCGCTAGAGCGTCCGCGTGATCGGGTGGCGCTGGCGAACAACCCGTTGTACCAGTTGTACCGGCGGACGGTTTTAGACTTTTTGTATATGCGGCAGGGGCATGTGGAGAAACAGGTGGCTTAGGTTTTTAGTTGCCCGGTTTGGGGGCCCGGCGGGCGGCTGGGGATTGTTGGGTTTTATTTGGGTTGCTGGTGGTTTGCTGGATTTGCGCTTGCCAGCGGGGAGGCCGGGTCTCGCCCCGGCGGGCGACTCACTTGTCTTTTGCTTCGCCAAAAGAAAGTAAGCAAAGAAAAGGCGACCCGACAGTCTGGGTCCCTACGCTTTCAGCTTCGGGCAACTTGCGGTGCTCAAAACTGCCGGGGTCTTGCTCAAACTCGCTGCGCTCAGACAGTCGCAATCCCTGATCCGGCAGTTTTTGCGCTCCTCAGCCCAGCCTGGACGGGGGGTATGGGGCGGCAGGACTTCTGGACTTCCGGGGACAAACTGCCAACTTCTGGACTGCCCAAGCCCACTCTCACGCGCCTTGGCGCGTCCTTGGCGAGGTTGGGGGAAGCTGCGATGGTGGGGATCTCGGCGATGGCGGCATTGGCGGCATTGGCGGATCAAATTTGGCCGCAATTATTAGAAATCCAATTGCTATTATTTATATAGCAAACTATTGATATTATTTGAGAGCTAGAGGCCTGTTTAATTCACATTTTGACAAAAAAGACGATTTTTCAGTTCAATATACCCAAATTGGGTATTTAGATAGCATTTTTATGGTTTTTAGGCATTTCAAGCTGCTTTTCTGCTTTCAAAAAGCAAAGCGGTGTTGAATTTCAGATCGTTTGAATTTCGAGATAAAGCGTTAGGAACGTAAGAAGTGCGACGACCAGGAGGCTCGGACACCGTGAGGTTCAAGGTTCGATGATTAAGTCATTCAGCTATTTGGCAGTTCGGCAGTTTGTCTGCTTGCCTCCCAGAAGTCCTGCCCCCGTCCAGGCTGGGCAGAGGAGCACAGAATTCAGCGGATCAGGGCTTGCGACTGTCTGAGCGCAGCGAGTTTGAGCAAGACCCCGCTGAATTCGAGCACCGCAAGTTGCCCGAAGCGCAAGCGCAGGGACCCAGACTGTCGGGTCGCCTTTCTTTTGCTTACTTTTCTTTGGCGAAGCAAAGAACAAGTGAGTCGCCCGCCGGGGCGAGACCCGGCCTCCCCGCTGGAAGAGCAAATCCAACAAACCATCACCAAACTAAATGGAACTCAACAAACCCCAGCCGCAAGCCAAGCCACACCACAACGCACCAATTTAGCCACCCCACCTCCATACATCCCCGAAAAAGGGCACAACCACCCCCTTCGGTGCGCCCCAAACTGGCACGGTTCTCGCACTGTCGAAGTGAACACTTTTTGCTTCACTTCACGAGGACTTACTCCATGGCGGCTCAGCCCAGCTACTTTCGAACCTTTTTAAGGGCTGGGCACGCCCCCACACTTGGCGCGGCGTTTTTCTATTTCATGTTTTCCTGCGCCATCTGGGTCATGAACGGCACCATGGCACCTTTCATCTCCGAGACCTACAACCTGACTCCCGCGCAAAAGGGGTTGATGTTGTCCATCCCGATCTTCGCAGGCGCCCTAATGCGGTTTCCACTGGGTATATTGGCCCAGTACATTGGCCGCAAAAACGCCACTCTGGTCGAAATGGGCGGCATCGCCATTGCCTTGCTGTTTGGCTATTTCTTTGTCAACTCGTTCAACGACCTGCTGGCCATGGGCGTGCTTTTGGGCATTGCTGGCGCCAGTTTTGGTGTGGCATTGTCATTGGGCTCAGGATCGTTCCCGCCACGCTACAAGGGCCTGGCTATGGGCTTGGTGGGGGCGGGAAATGTGGGCACCGCCGTGTCTGCTCTGCTGGCCCCACCGCTAGCGCAGGCCTTCGGCTGGCAAACTGTTTACGGTATTGCCGCCGTGGCCGTGCTAGTCCCCATCGTCGTGATGGTCGTTTTTGCCCAGGAGCCACCGGACCTGGACAAACATGCCAGCTTCAAGGAGCACATTGCCTGCCTGTTTGAGAAAGACGGCTGGGCTTTTAGCCTCATTTACGCCGTCACTTTTGGCGGCTTCATTGGCTTGGTCACCTTTTTGCCGAGCTATTTTTACGACCAGTTCGGTGTTTCCAAAATTCAAGCAGGGCAACTGACCATGCTGGCCGCGTTCATGGGCGCTGCGCTGCGCGTGTTTGGCGGCTGGCTGTCAGACCATTGGGGCGGTGTCAACACGCTGACTGGCGTTTTGGCAATAGTGACCGTCACTTTGGTGCTGTGTGGGCTGGCAGAAAACTCACTGCCCGTCACCATGCTGCTGTTTTTAATCTGCTTTGCAGCCTTGGGCGCAGGCAATGGCGCGCTGTTTCAACTGGTGCCGCTGCGCTGGCCTATGACCACCGCCGTGGCGGGCTCAATGATTGGAGAAATTGGTGCTTTGGGTGGCGGTTTGATTCCCAACGCAATGGGTTTGAGCAAGCAATACGCTGGCACTTACCTGTGGGGCTTTGTTGGCTTTGCAGTTTGCGCTGCGGCCATGCTGTTTTTGTTGCGCTTCATGCAAATTCGCTGGACCCGCACTTGGGCCGAGAAAGGTGGGCGCGCGCGCCCTGCCTGACCTATCGGCTCTGACTCAAATTCTGATTCAGGCTTAGGCTTAGGCTTGCGCTCAGGCTTCGCTCACGCCTAGGCGCGACGTTTTCGCCTCAGGTAACGCGCAGCATTCACTACGTTCAAAACCGCCTGAATCACCACCTCAGGGCGGTCGCGGTGCACGTTGTGGCCGCTGTCCTCGCACACTTTAATACGCCCCAGTGCCGACAAATTAACCATGTTGCGTTGGCCGGCTACCCACACTTCGCCCAAGGCCCTTGGCCAATGGGTAGAGGCTTTGCGGTGCGTCAACACAATCAAGGGCACCGACGGAAAAGGCCCGGCCCGGCGGGCCTGGCGCATGGTGGTGGGGGCGGCTTGCAGTTCGCGGCGCACGGCGGTGCGAGCCATTAAAAAAAGCACGGGCGGCGGGTCGTACAAAACCCGCAACACACCCACCTGGCGGCAGGCGCGGGCCAAATCGGCATGCCGGGCATCGACCAAAACAACGCCCGCCACTTCGTCGGGATAGGTGCGGGCAAACAACTTAACAATCGTGCCGCCCAGCGAATGGCCGACCAGCACATAGGGCGGCGCAATGTCTTCGGCGGCCAGCATGGCCCGAAGTTCTTGCACAATTTGCTGACCGTCGCGGGGCAAATCAGAGTATTCACTTTTGCCAATGCCTGCGCGGTCGTAGGCCACAGCATGGGTTTTGGCCGCTACGCCATTGAAAACCGCCTCCCAGTCGTCTTTGCCTTTGCCCAAGCCAGCCTCAAACACCACCGTTGGCGTGCCAACGCCAGCCGTGATCAGCGAGCGTCGCCCCAGGGGGGTTTCACTCATGCGGGCGCGTGGCATGGGCTTGACGTGCACCGCTGCCGATTCATTGGCGTAGGGGCTGAAAATACGTTTGAGCACGTTGTCGCCGCGCAAACCCACCTCGCCCCCAGCGCTTTTTTCTATCTTTTTCAAATATCGCTTTCCGGGGAATGAATGCCAAGAGAACATGGCTGAAATAGCTACGTTATCTATAGCTAACGGGTCAGAGTGTACAACTGACCCGGCTTCCTACCGAGGGGGTCCTAGCGCCAGCGACAACGGGGCGCTGCGGTCGGGCTATTTGGGCAAAAACAGCACCCAATACACCAGCAAAAGATTGAACAAAATCGACACAGCCAAGCCCAGCTTGAGCAGCATTTGGGGGTCGCGCTGAAGAAGCGGCGTGGCCGAGGGTGCGGTCAGCGGGCGGGTGGCTCCGCGTTCTAGGGCCAGCAAAAACTCTTCAGCGGTTTCAAAACGCTTGCGTTTGTCGCGTGAAACCGCCTTTAAAACAATGTAGTCCAGCCAAATGGGGACTTCAGGGTTCAGGCGGCTCGGTGGCGTGGGGTCGCGGTGGTAGCGCCCCAATTGGTAGGGCAGAACCTCACCATAGGGCAACTTTCCCGTCAGCATTTGGTACAAAGTGACACCCAGGGCATACAGGTCGCTGCCGTGGTCTGGCAACTCTTCTGGGATATTGGCACCGTTTAGGGCAAAGCCCCATTGCTCTGGGTTCACAAAACTCGGCGTTCCCGCATGCAGCCGCCGCACGTCTTGCGGCTCTTTGCCACTGAGCGCAACGCCCAGGTCCAGCACGCGCAAAACGCCATCGGCACCCTGGTGCAAATTGGCGGGTTTGATGTCCCTGTGAATCACAAATTGACGATGCAACAGCCCCAAGGCTTTGGCCACCTGCTGGGCCAGGTTAAGCACTTGCTGAATGCCTGGTTTGCGCCCCCGGTCCAGCATCTGCTGCATGGTTTCACCGGCGTGCCAGTCGTAAAGCAAATAAAACGCGCTGCGGCTTGCGGCGTTGGGCAGCGTGTCATGCAGGGTAACCAAGTGGCTGGCCGCGCGCCCCGACTGCATGCGTTTGGCAAGCCAGGCCTCGTGGGCGAGCATGGCGCGCTCTTCAGCGTCGTGCGCACGGGCCGGGTTCAGTGTTTTTAAGGCATACAGGGTTCGGGTGTTGCGGTCTCGCACTTGGTAAAGCAGGTTAACGCCACTGTCGGCCACCAAGGCCGTCACGGCAAACCCGTCAATCACGTCACCCACTTTCAATTGGGCAGGAATTGGCAAAGCCTGCGCCACGCGGCTCACATCGGTCAAGGTTGCATCGACCAAGCCTTGCACCCGAACCACCATGGCCGTTGCGTCGTCCGTAGCGCCATTGTCCAAAGCCGCTTGGGCCAGCTGCTGGCTAGCGTCTTGCGCGCTGGGCAAGGCGCCCAATTCGGTAATTTTTCGATCTGACAGCGAGCCAAAAACGCCGTCGGTCAGCAGCACAAAAATATCGCCCACCTGCAAGTCGCCCTGCATGTAGTCCACCACCACATGGTCTTCAGCCCCCACGGAGCGCAAAAGCTGGTGCTTGAAGTCGGGGTGGTTGACGACATGGTCATGCGTCAATTGACTGGTTTTGCCAGCGCGCAACAAGTACGCTCGCGAGTCGCCCACATGGGCCAACGTGTAGGTTTGCCCGCGCATCACCAGCGCAGTCAAGGTGGTCAAACCCATGGCCGGATGCCGCCTTCGGTTGGTGCCTGCAAGCCAAGCGTTTTGGGCGGCGATGATGCGATCCAGGGCGACCGTGGTGTCCCAGGTGTCGGGTGTACCAAAGTAGTCGCGCACCAAACTGGTTACCGTGGTTTGCGCGGCCTCGCGGCCCATACCACCCGCGCTCACGCCGTCGGCAATCGCAACGATAGAGCCCTTGTCGGCCTGCCAGGCATCGGGCAGCATGGCGGCGCAAAAATCCTCGTTGATGGCTTTACGGCCTGTTTGGGATGAAAAACCGATATCAAGTTCGAAGGCCATGCACCAAGGATAAGCAAATTCAATGCCCGATTTTGCAAGCTCGCACCGAGGTGACCTGTATTGGGTGCCTGCGGGGCGCTCTATTTTGGTGCGCAACTCAGGCATCCATCACCTACAAATTGGCACGGGCTTTGCAGTATTCATCCCGTACAACAATGGATGAATCTAGTGAAAAAATCAAAACTGGTGATGGTGGGCAACGGCATGGCGGGAGTTCGCACGATTGAAGAGCTGCTGAAAGTCGCACCAGATCTTTACGACGTGACTGTTTTTGGTGCCGAGCCGCATCCCAACTACAACCGCATTTTGCTCAGCCCTGTGTTGGCGGGCGAGCAAACGCTGGACGAAATCGTCTTGAACTCCTGGGATTGGTACAAAGACAACCACATTACCTTGCATGCGGGCAAAAAGGTGGTTGAGGTTGACCGGGTTAAACGCATCGTGCGCGCTGAAGATTCGCAAGGCCAAGTGACCGAGGTTGAATACGATCGTCTTTTGATGTGTACCGGCTCCAACCCGTTCATTTTGCCGATTCCGGGCAAAGACCTGAAGGGCGTCATCGCTTACCGCGACATTGCCGACACCAATGAAATGATCAGCACCGCCAAAGCCTATAAAAGGGCGGTTGTGATTGGCGGCGGCCTGCTGGGCCTAGAAGCTGCCAACGGCCTGATGCTGCGCGGCATGGAAGTCACCGTGGTTCACGTCATGCCCTGGTTGATGGAACGCCAGTTGGACGACGTTGCAGGCAAGTTGCTGCAAAAGTCATTGGAAGACCGTGGGCTGAAATTCTTGATTGGCGCACAGACCCAGGAATTGACCGGCGGTGACGATGGCCGCGTCAAATCCATCAAATTCAAAGACGGCACCGAGCTGGCTACCGACCTGGTGGTCATGGCCGTTGGCATTCGACCCAACACGGCGCTGGCGGAATCGATGCGCTTGCATTGCAACAAAGGCATTGTGGTCAACGACACCATGCAGACCATCACTGACGCGCGCATTTACAGCGTGGGTGAATGTGCCGCCCACCGCGGCATTGCCTATGGCTTGGTGGCCCCATTGTTCGAGCAGGCCAAAGTGGCTGCCAACCACCTGGCGCAATTTGGCATTGGCCGCTATACCGGCTCACTCACCTCAACCAAACTCAAGGTCACGGGCATTGACCTGTTCAGCGCCGGGGAATTTCAAGGTGGCGAAGGGTGCGAAGAAATCGTGATGAGCGACCCGTTTGGTGGCGTTTACAAAAAGCTGGTGCTCAAAGACGACAAGTTGATCGGCGCTTGCCTGTACGGGGACACGGTAGACGGTAGCTGGTACTTCAAACTGCTGCGCGATGGCCGCTCGATTGCCGATATCCGCGACAAATTGATGTTTGGCGAGTCCAACATTGGCGACGTGGGCCATGAAGGCCACAGCAAAGCCGCCACTATGCCCGATGACGCTGAAGTGTGCGGTTGCAACGGCGTTTGCAAAGGCACCATCGTTAAAGCCATTCGTGAAAAAGGATTGTTTACGGTGGACGAGGTGCGCAAACACACCAAGGCCAGTGGCGGTTGCGGGTCGTGCACTGGGCTGGTTGAGCAAATTTTGATGTTCACCGCTGGAGGCGACTATTCGGCCACACCCAAAACCAAAGCCATGTGCGCTTGCACGGACCACGGCCACCAAGCCGTGCGGGACGCGATTGTTAAAAACAAACTGATCACTATTGCCAGCGTGCAACAGTTCATGGATTGGAAAACGCCCAACGGTTGCTCAAGTTGCCGCCCTGCGGTTAACTATTACCTGATCAGCTCTTGGCCCAAAGCAGCCAAAGACGACCCGCAAAGCCGTTTTATCAACGAGCGCAGCCACGCTAACATCCAGAAAGACGGCACCTACAGCGTCATACCGCGCATGTGGGGCGGCGAAACAACGGCCAGTGAATTGCGCCGAATTGCCGATGCTGTGGACAAGTACAAAATACCCACGGTCAAGGTCACCGGTGGCCAGCGCATCGACTTGCTGGGCGTTAAAAAGGAAGACCTGCAAGCGGTTTGGAAGGACATTGGCATGCCCAGCGGCCACGCCTACGCCAAGGCACTGCGCACTGTCAAAACCTGTGTCGGCAGCGAATGGTGCCGCATGGGCACGCAAGACTCAACCCAAATGGGCAAAGACCTGGAACGCGCCATGTGGCGCATGTACGCGCCGCACAAAGTTAAATTTGCCGTCAGCGGCTGCCCGCGCAATTGCGCTGAGGCGGGCATCAAAGACGTGGGCATCATCGGTGTTGAATCGGGCTGGGAAATGTATGTGGCGGGCAATGGCGGTATCAAAACCGAAGTGGCGCATTTCTTTACCAAACTCAAAACACCCGCTGAAGTTTTAGAGTACACGGGTGCGTTTTGCGAGTTGTACCGCCAGGAAGGCTGGTATTTGGAACGCACCGTGCATTTCGTCAATCGTGTTGGTTTGGATTACGTCAAAAAGCGCGTGCTTGAAGACCACGAGGGTCGTCGCACTTTGTGGGCCAATTTGCAGTTTGCCTTGGATGGCGAACCCGACCCGTGGTTTGAATTTGACAAAGCCGCATTGGACACACGCCAGTTTGAGGTGATTGCGGCATGAGTGTCACCACCCACAACGATTGGAAAAGAATTTGCTTTGTGACCGACATTCCAGTGCTGGGGTCGCGCCGTGTGTCCCGAGCGACGGGCATGGACATTGCCGTGTTTCGCAACAGCGAAGACAAGGTGTTTGCACTCTTGGACCGCTGTCCGCACAAAGGTGGCCCCTTGAGCCAAGGCATTGTGCATGGCACCAGTGTGGCCTGCCCGCTGCACAACTGGAACATTGAACTGGACGGCGGCTGCGCCAAAGCGCCCGATGTCGGCTGTACGCCCAAATTTGCCGTGCAAGTGAAGGATGGCGTGGTTTACCTGGACACCACCGAGCTTGCCAGCCACGCCACGGACTTGACCCGACCCCTGGCCGGCCCAGCGCTCAAAGCCGCCACTGCATGAGCCCTTTGACAGCCAGCGAAACGCGGTCAACCTGCCCCTACTGCGGCGTTGGCTGTGGTGTCATCATTGAAACCAGCGGTGAACTAGCGTCCAAAAAAATCATCAATGTCAGGGGCGACCCAGACCATCCGGCCAACTTTGGGCGCTTGTGCACCAAGGGTTCAACCCTGCACCTGACGGCAAGCGCAGCAGTGACCCAGCAAACCCGACTTTTGCAGCCGATGCAGCGACTGGCGCGAGGTGCCGCTACGCAAGCCGTCAGTTGGGACCATGCGCTGAACCATGCAGTTGATCGCTTTGCCCAGATCATTGGCGAGCACGGCCCCAATGCTGTTGGCTTTTACGTGTCGGGCCAGTTGCTGAC
>JANPCR010000040.1:0-31276 GCA_031431035.1 Rhodoferax sp. | reverse complement strand
CCACAATTTGCTCCAGCGTCCATTGGCTCAACACGCAAATGGCCACCAGCAGCAGCTTTTTGTCGGCCACCACCGCGCGCTCCTGCTCCTGCGTGAGCTGCGCCAGCATCGGTTGCGCATCCACCACCAGCCGCGCCAAGTCGGCAAAGTCCATGCGCATGGCGCGGCAAATTTCATCAATCCGCGACAACGACATATCGCCCTTGGCCAGCATGCGCTTGACGCTGGATTCAGCCATTCCCAAGGCCTTGGCCAAATCGGCGTAGCTCATTTGCGCGGACTTCAGCTCTTTTTTAAGGGCGGTGACCAAATCAACAGTGGTGCTCATGGGTACAGTTTAACGATACCTTGCGTACTATTTCAGGGCGACGTATCAAAATTTGCAGAAATTCGAGGCCCAATCCCCCGATACTTGCGCTCAGGACATACAAGGACGTTAAATGATCGACACAAGCACCCATCAGGGCAGCGCGGCACCTCACGCATATCCGGCAGACCCGACTGGGCCTGTCAGCGACCCAGCCCCTGCCCACGCCAACCAGTTCAGTTTGCTCAAGCAACGCAGGTTTGCGCCGTTTTTCTGGACTCAGTTTTCAGGTGCGGCCAACGACAACCTCTTCAAATTCGCCTTCACCGTGATGGTCACCTACCAACTCTCTATCAGTTGGTTGCCTCCCGCGATGGCGGGACTGGTGATTGGGGCCTTGTTCATCTTGCCGTTCTTGCTGTTCAGCGCGACCAGCGGCCAGTTGGCTGACAAATACGACAAAACCATGATGATTCGCTTGGTGAAAAATCTCGAAATCGCCATCATGCTGGTGGCGGCCTTTGGTTTTGTCACTGGCAGTGTGCCCGTGCTGCTGGGCTGCACCTTTTTGATGGGCCTGCACTCCACCCTGTTTGGCCCTGTGAAATTTGCCTACATGCCGCAGGTTCTGTCGGAAAACGAACTGACAGGCGGCAACGGCATGGTGGAAATGGGCACGTTTGTCGCAATTTTGCTGGGCAATATTGCGGGCGGGCTGCTGGTGGCCATTCCCGACACGGGGCACCGCGACGTGGCCATCGGCTGCATCGCGCTGGCGATTCTGGGGCGGGTGGTTGCGGGCTACATCCCAAGCACCGGGGCCAGTGTGCCAGACCTGAAAATCAACTGGAACCCCGTGACTGAAACGCTGCGCAACCTGAAACTGGCGCGCACCGACCTGGTGGTTTTCCGTTCGCTGCTGGGCATCAGCTGGATGTGGTTTTTTGGTGCGGTTTTCTTAAGTCAGTTCCCAAGCCTTGCCAAAGAGGTGTTGCATGGCAACGAACAGGTGGCGTCGCTTCTGTTGGTGGTGTTTTCAATCGGCATAGGCACGGGGTCGCTCTTGTGCGAAGTCTTGAGCCGTCGCCACGTTGAAATTGGCCTGGTGCCGCTGGGCGCCATTGGCATGAGCATCTTTTCAATTGACTTGTACTTTGCCACGCGCGGTCTGCCACCGTCTGCTGCCATGGGGTTGAGTGCCTTTATGGCCCAAAGCGCGCATTGGCGCGTGCTGGCCGACCTGGTGCTGTTGAGCCTGTTTGCCGGCCTGTACAGCGTGCCGATGTACGCACTGATTCAACTGCGCAGCCAGCCGTCGCACCGGGCACGCATCATCGCAGCGAACAACATTTTGAATGCGCTGTTCATGATTGGCAGCTCGGTGATCGCCGGGCTGCTGCTCAAGGCAAACTTCACTATTCCGCAAATATTTTTGTTCACCGGCATTGCCAACGCCGTGGTGGCGCTTTACATCTTCATGCTGGTGCCCGAGTATTTGCTGCGCTTCGTGGCCTGGGTCATGGCCAATGTGGTTTACCGCTTCAAGGTTGTTGGAGACCAGCACATTCCTACCAAGGGCGCGGCAATTTTGGTGTGCAACCACGTAAGCTACGCCGATGCCGTGCTGCTGATGGCCGCGAGCCCTCGCCCCATCTACTTTTTAATGGATCACCAGATATTCAAAGTCCCCATGCTGGGCTGGTTGTTCAAGCTGGCCCGAGCCATTCCCATTGCGCCCCGCGCCGAAAATCCTGCAGCCTATGACGCGGCATTTGACGCCGCCCTGAAGGTGCTCAAAGAAGGTGATCTTTTGGCGATTTTCCCTGAGGGCGGCATCACCAAAGATGGCAGCTTGCAGGAATTCAAAGGGGGCGTTGTGAAAGTGCTGGATCGCGCAAAAGCAGCCGGCCTCGACGTGCCTGTGATCCCCATGGCGTTGACCAATCTGTGGGGTTCGTACTTTAGCCGAGCAGAACAAGGCAGCGCCATGGTCAAACCCTTTCGCCGTGGTTTGTTCAGCCGTGTCGGCCTGGCGGTGGGTTCGCCTGTCGCGGCGCACGCGGTGCAGCCTGCCATCCTGCGCGAGGCCGTGGCCGCGCTGATGGTGAAGAGTGACTGAAAACCGCTAGAAAACTCAAGCCGTCAACTCAAATATTTAATCGTTTTGCGCAATTTTCACGGACACTTTCAGCTATCGTCACCCCTTACCTCACCTACTCCGCCGCTCGCACGGGCCGCGCTTTAGCCGTCGGATTGTTTTGATATGCTTTCAGTGTTCCTGAAGATCCGTTCTTAAAGACCCCAGCCTAAGGAGAACCCATGGCAGACAACACCAACCCTGCAACCCCCGTTGCAACGCCTACTTTCACACTCGCGCCGCCCGAGGTCATCGTGCCAGTGCTGCCCGAAGTCGCCAAAACTGCCGTTCCACTGGCCAAAGAGACCCAAAGCGCGGTGGACGACCAGGTCAACCGCTTCATGGAAGGCCTGCTGAAGGAAGATGTGCAAAGCGAAGCCTTCAAAGCCAAACTGGACAGCGCTTTTGCTTTGGGTCGCGAAGAAGTGTCCATCGCCTCCAGCCTGATGCAGGGCCGTTTCATGCAGCGCAACTTTGCGGGCATTGAAGACACCTCGGCGTTCAAAGCCATTCAAGACATGCGCGGGCATCTGGATGAATTGAACCCAGGCAAAGAAGGCGACCTGTTCCAGCCGCAAAAAATACTCGGAATGATTCCTTTTGGCAACAAGCTGCAGTCATACTTTCGCAAGTACCAAAGTGCGGGCTCGCAACTGCAAAAAAGCATGCAGCAGATTTACGAAGCGCGTGACGACATGCAGCGCGACGTGGTGGATATTGAAGCTACCCGCACCAAGCTGTGGGACGCCATGCAAAAGCTGTCGGGTGCGATTTATTTTGCTGAAACGCTGGACGCCAAACTGGCGGCCAAAGTCGATTCGCTGCAAGCCACAGACCCCATTCGCGCCAAGGCTTTGCAGCAAGAAGTCTTGTTTTATGCGCGGCAAAACCTGGCCGACATGATCACCCAGCAGGCGGTTTGCACCAATGGCTACCTGGCCCTGGACGTTTTGAAAAAAACCGGCCGCGAAATGATGAATGGTTGCAGCCGCGTGGCCACCACAGGCATGAGCGCACTGGCCGTGGCGCAAACCGTGGCGCGGGCCACTGGCAACCAAATCAAAGTAATGGAAATGCTGGGCGGCGTGAACAGCACTATTGAAAATTTAATTTCCGAGACCGGCCGCCAGCTCAACACCCATGTCGACAAAACCACCCAGTTTGCGCAAAACCCCATGCTGGGTATTGAAAAGATGAAGGAAATGTTTGACCAAACCTTCAAAGCCATGGATGCCATGGACACCTTCCGGGCCAAGTCCATCGAAGTGATGGGACAAAACAACGCCATCATGAAAGAGCAATTGGCCCGCGCTGACCAGTACCTAGACCGCACCCGCCAGCAGCAGGCGCGCGAAGCGACTCGCACGGCGTTGAGTGGGCCAGTGGCGCTTTGAATTGCTTCACCTCGTTTTTTAACTTTCAACTCTCAATAGGATCTTTATGGCTTCTCAATATGTGATGCAGCGCGACACCCAAGGCTGGCGCAACCAGGTCTGGATTTCTTTTGCCATCGCCGTCACGTCCTGCGTGATTGGCGTGTTGTGGTTGCCCGGCCAAGAGCTAGACCGGGCGTTTTTGGCCATTGGCCTGTTCTTTTGCCTGTTCGCATCATTTGCTTTGGCCAAAACTGTGCGCGACAACCGCGACGGTCAGGTGGACACAGCGTCCTGGAAAATGACCGTTTGGGTGGCCTTTACCGCCGCGTTTTGCCTGACAGCGTGGGGCCTGTGGCGCATGAACATTGGCGAATGGCAAAAAGGCTTCATGGTGGTGAGCTGGCTGTTTTTGGTGAGCAGCACGTTTACCGTGGCCAAAACGGTTCGCGACAAACACGAAGCTGATTTGATGGACCGCGCAGGCCGCGCGCAAGCCGAACCCCGACCCACCGCCAAAGCTCCTCAGGCTTGAACGCGACCACCGCCGCCAATCGAAGGCAAAAGACTCGTTGGCCGCTGCTGCTCGCGTCGCGCCTCAAAGGCAGGCGGCGTTAGCGGCTAGGGGTGCGCGTCTTGGCAGCCAAAAAGCGCTGCTGACGCATCAAGGACTCGCCGGCCATTTGCGTCAGGCGGGTCTCTTTGGCAGACAACTGCTGCTCAATCATGTTCAGCTGGGCATGCATCAAATCAGAGGCGGTTTTGCCTTCGTCAATCACCAGCAAAGCGCGGTCTTTTTGCGGCACGCGCAGGTAACTGGCGACAGAGTCCGGTACATAGCGGCGAACCGTTTCGCGAATGAAAAACGAGTCGTCGTTGCCCGCTTCTCCCGCGTCGCGGCAACTGCCAACCAAGGCAACGCAGTGGGCAATCTGCCCTTTCAAGCGGGCCAGTCGGTCCAGCAGATCCTGCGGCGCATCCGCTGCAAGCGTGTCCAGGGCAGCGTCCAGCCGGGCAACATCATTGGCGTCAATCAGGGCAACTTGGGGTGCTGCCCCAAAAGCGCCCTCGGCCTGACTTTTCGCACGCCTAGACTTCGCCGCCAAAATTGCGCGCACACCAAAACCTGTCAAACCCACCAGACTGGCAGCGCCGAGCAACACCGAGGCTTGGATCACCGCCAACCCCAACCCCACAGCGCTGGCCGCGGCGCCCACCACGGTCACGGTATCGCCCGTGCTCAAGCCGCCCGCCACAGTCGGGCTGTTCGCCTGGGACAAGCGCTCTGCCATCGACGCGCCAAGCCGCTGCCGCGCCAAAGTCGCTTGAATTCGGGCCAGAACAATCGGCGAATCCTGCTCTGAAAGCTCATCGCCATGCGCCATCGGCGCGACGAGCCGCTGGTTCACCGGGCCGTTGGACACCGCGAATTTTTTATTGAGTTGGGGATCAGTCATCAGACCAGCTGCCTTGTGGAATCGAACACGGACAATTTTACGGTTTTGCAACCCAGGAAGTGCTTCATTGAAGGGTAGCTTATTTTGATACTCATAGTACAAAAATATGCTACTTGCATCATTTTTTGCTACTTATTGAACCTGAATTCTCCAAAATGGCTCTACAAGCATTTGCTTGGGCGACCTGGAAATCTATGCGAAACCCTTTTAGTTCACTTTCTTCAACTTCATCAGTTTCAATAGCGGTCACGCGCTTGAAACGCAGCGCACTGGCGACCTGCATGCTGGCAGGCGCAGCGGCTTTGACGGCCTGCTACGTCGTGCCCGTGCAGCACGCACCGCATCACGGGCCCGTGGTCTATGCGCACACCGCACCGCCCGTGGCAGCGCTACCCCTGCCCGTCACATTTGCAGCAAGGCTGTACCCTGCGAATGATCTGGCTGCCAGCTATGGTGTGATCAGCGCCGTGGTGACGAACGATTTGAACGGGCGTGGCACCTTCAGCACCAACATCCATGGCGAGAGCTTCACAGGGGAAGCCACGCGCAGTGCCAGCTCATCACGCGAAGGCGTTGCCAACGGTGCGGGCAACCGGGGCAGCTTTCTGAATTGCCGCTACCAAATGAATTCGACCACTTTGGGAAGCGGGCAATGCAAGATGTCTAACGGGGCCTTGTTCACCATGCACGTGGGCGGCTGAAAGGTGTTGCCTCGTTGTGGGCTAAGCCAGGCCGTGGAACTATTGCAATTGGCTGACCGCCGTTGACTCTGGCGGAGTCTTCAGGTGACCCACATACTGCAAAGGGCGATGAATCTTGATTGACGGGACGTCGCCCTCGCGCATGTGCAACAAGTCACCAGGGCTGATCAAGCGCGGGTCCGCGTCCGTCAAGGGCAGGCCCGCACTGCGATAGGCCTCCAACACGAATTGCGAGCAAAAAAATTGGTCGTTGCGGCCAAGCCCCAGTTGCACCGCACCCACGCCCCGAATGCAAATATCGCGCACCAGCGACGGCACCAAAGGCAGCTCGCACAAACGCCGTTCAATGGCGAACGGCGCCTGCAGCATCACACCAAGGTAGTTGTACTTTTGCCCGACGTGTTTGAGCACAAAAGCATTCATTCCCGGCAAATGCTGGGCGTTGAATTCAGGATGTCGAAACGCCACAATCGTCGATTCATCTTGCAAAAATTCGCGCAAGCTGCGGGTGCGAATGCCTTCGCCTACGGCTTCTGCCAACTGGTGCTCCCCCAGTGGGTTGACGCCGAGGTAAATTGCCGCATGACTGACCGGCGACAGCGTGATCAATCGAATGCTGGACGACTTCAAACCGTTGTCGGCCGTCAGCACAATGTCACCGGGCTGCAAAGCCTCGGCACCGATCAATTGCCCGCCATTGCCAGGGTTCAGTGCTTTGTTTTGAAAAGTGAGCCTGCTCTTGGGCTGGTCTTCGGTGGACGTGACTTGCGTGGCGCAAGCGCTTAGCAACAGCACCGCCGCCAGCCCACAGGCCCGCCATGCGCTGGCCCAAGCTTTGACGCGAGCATTGGTCAAACCGGTCACGTATTTTTGGAAATCGTGATGGATGGGAATTTGGACGAAAAGTCCTTGTTTTTGGCGGCAATGGACACCGCCACTTGCCGTGCGACCGCTTTGTAGATGGCCGCTACGTCACCATCGGGGTCAGCCACCACCGTAGGCATGCCGCTGTCGGCTTGAATGCGGATTTGCATGTTCAAAGGCAGCGCGCCCAAGTAATCCATCTTGTAATCAGCAGCCATTTTTTTGCCACCGTCAGCGCCAAAAATATGCTCCACATGGCCGCAATTCGTGCACACATGCACGGCCATGTTTTCAACAATGCCCAAAATCGGCACGCCAACTTTTTCAAACATTTTGATGCCTTTTTTGGCATCGAGCAGCGCAATGTCTTGCGGTGTCGTGACGATGACGGCACCCGTCATGGGCACACGTTGACTCAAAGTTAGCTGAATGTCGCCCGTGCCAGGCGGCAAATCGACTATTAAATAATCCAGGTCGCGCCAATTGGTTTGGCGCAGCAACTGCTCCAGCGCCTGGGTGGCCATGGGGCCGCGCCAAATCATGGCTTCATCTTGCGCCACCAAAAAGCCAATCGACATGACCTGAACGCCATAGTTCTCCAGCGGGTCCATGGTTTTGCCATCGTCGCTTTCGGGGCGACCATCGACCCCCATCATCATGGGAATGCTGGGGCCGTAAATATCGGCGTCCAGCAAACCCACGCTGGCACCTTCGGCAGCCAGGGCCAAAGCCAGGTTCACCGCGGTGGTGCTCTTGCCAACACCGCCTTTGCCAGACGCCACCGCCACAATATTTTTGACTTTGGGCAGCAAGGCCACACCGCGCTGCACCGAATGCGCCATCACCTTGGTGAACACGTTGACCGAGACGTTCTCAACGCCCGCAACCCCTTTGGCCGCGGCCACCAGCGATTTGCGAAAACCCGCAAACTGGCTTTTGGCTGGGTAACCCAGTTCCACGTCAAACGCCACGTCACCGCCTGAAATGCTCAAATTTTTAAGCGCCTTTGAGCTTACAAAATCTTTGCCCGTATTTGGGTCAACCACCACTTTGAGCGCGTCCAAAAGCGCTGTTTCTGTCACTGCCATTGATTTCTCCTGTTGCGCTGCATTATCCGTGAGGGCGCTGGCGCTCGAATTGCAGGCTCAATGCGACCGTGGGAGCACAAGGATTTGCAAGTTTACTATGCTATTTATAGCAATAAATTCATAATCCACAAGAGCTAGAGGCCTAAAACGCTCAAAAAACTGGTCACAAAGGCACTATGCACCAATCTGATATCACCGGTGATATGAAAATTGCTGAGGCCTGACTAAATCAATTTGAGCTAGTCTGAGTGGAATTGTCCGGCTCTGGCGCTTGCCCGTTTCCATGATAAGTGCCCAATCCGCTGGATAATCATTACTTTTGCCCTACGCCTTCCAGCTTTTCCCATGACCGCACCCCGCCAACTCTTCGTCACCACCGCCTTGCCGTATGCCAATGGCAACTTCCACATCGGCCACATCATGGAATACATCCAGGCTGACATTTGGGTGCGGTTTCAGAAGATGCAGGTGAATGCAGACGGGTCCCCCGTGGAAGTCAACTTTGTCTGCGCTGACGATGCCCACGGTGCGCCGATCATGATTGCCGCCGAGAAAGCGGGCAAAACGCCGCAGCAGTTTGTGGCTGACATTGCGGCTGGGCGCAAGCCTTACCTGGACGGTTTTCACATCGGGTTTGACAACTGGAGTTCGACCGATTCGCCCGAAAACCACGAGTTGGCGCGGCAAATTTACCGCGACCTGCGCGACAACCCAGACGGTTCGCTGATTGAGACCAAAACCGTTGAGCAGTTCTTTGACGCAGAAAAGAACATGTTTTTGCCCGACCGTTTTATCAAAGGCGAATGCCCCAAGTGCCACACCAAAGACCAGTACGGCGACAACTGCGAAAACTGCGGTGCGGTGTATGCGCCGACTGACCTGATCAACCCCTACTCGGCGTTGTCAGGAGCCACGCCAGTTCTAAAAAGCTCTGAGCACTACTTCTTCAAACTGTCGGACCCGCGTTGTGTGGAGTTTTTGGAAAGGTGGACGCAAGGCGATGACGAGTTCGGTAAACCGCGTTTGCAACCCGAAGTGGCGAACAAGGTCAAGGAATGGTTCAGTGTTCGCACCAACGCCGATGGATCGAAAAGCGAAGGCCTGGGCGATTGGGACATTTCACGGGATGCGCCGTACTTCGGCATTGAAATTCCCGATGCGCCGGGCAAGTACTTTTACGTGTGGCTCGACGCGCCTGTGGGTTACTTGGCTTCTTTGAAGAATCTGCTCGACAAACGAGGCGCGGATTTTGCTGCCTACATGGCCAACCCGGCGCTGGAGCAATATCACTTCATTGGCAAAGACATCGTCACGTTTCACACGCTGTTTTGGCCTGCGATGTTGAAGTTCAGTGGTCGCAAAACGCCGAACAACATTTTTGTGCACGGTTTTTTGACAGTGAACAACGACAAAATGAGCAAGAGCCGGGGCACGGGCCTGGACCCGCTCAAGTACCTGTCGCTAGGCATGAACCCGGAGTGGTTGCGGTACTACTTGGCGGCTAAGCTGTCTGCACGCAATGAGGATATCGATTTCAATGCGGATGATTTTTTGGCGCGGGTGAACTCGGATTTGATTGGCAAGTATGTGAATATTGCGAGTCGAGCGGCGGGGTTTTTGACTAGTCGCTTTGACGGCGCAGTGCTGCCGTTCGGCCAATTGGACGAAGTTGGCACTTCGCTTTATGTTGACGTTGTCTCTGCGCAAGTGCAGGTGGGCATTTTGTTTCAGGAACGCGAGTTTGGCAAAGCGAGTCGCGAAGTGATGCAGCTTGCCGACAGGGTGAATGCCTATGTTGCAACGGCGCAGCCGTGGGTACTTGCAAAGCAAGAGGCAGCTTCTGGCGAGTTACATAAAGTTTGCAGCACCTTGATTCGATGCTTCGAAGTTTTGAGTCGCATGCTCGCACCAATCTTGCCGCAAACGTCCATGCAGGTTGGCAAGTTGCTTGGCGTTGATTTGACGCAATGGGGAGGCCATTCCCTGACACTTCACATTCAAAAGTTTGAACACCTCATGCAACGCGTAGACCCCAAACAGCTAGAGTCCCTCTTCGAAGCCCCCGCCGCCCCCGAGCCCGAAAAGCTCACCCCTGGCGGCGAAGAAATCGCGCCCACCATCAGCATCGACGACTTCGCCAAAATCGACCTGCGCATCGCCAAAATCGTGAATTGCGAGGCCGTCGAGGGCTCGACCAAGCTGTTGCGGCTGACACTTGACGTGGGCGAAGGCAAAACGCGCAATGTCTTCAGCGGCATAGCCAGCGCCTACAAACCCGCCGACCTGATCGGCAAACACACCGTCATGGTCGCCAACCTGGCCCCGCGCAAAATGAAATTTGGCGTGAGCGAAGGCATGGTGCTGGCCGCCAGCCACAGCGATGAAAAAGGCAACCCCGGCATTCACGTGCTGGAGCCAACCGACGGCGCACGGCCGGGCATGCGGGTGCGCTGATAAAACCTCTAAAGACTTGATTCAAAGCTTGGCAGAAAGCTTGGCACAAAGTAAGGCAATTGACAATTCCTTACTTTTTTTATATTCTTACTGCGCTTACTGTAAGGAAATTACTATGTCAGCCGTGCTGAAACCTCAATTTGTCGAATTTGAAGCCACAGTGACCAGCAAGGGACAGCTCACCCTGCCAGTTGCCTTGCGAGAGCACCTGGGGATCACGGCAGGCACCAAAGTCAAATTCACCGTGGATAGCAGGGGCACGCGCTTCGAGGCGCAAAAGCCAATCAGTGCGTATTTTGGCTACCTGAAGGAGCTTGGCACCATCGACACGACCCTACCCAAAGAGCCAGAGCGCGACTTTGACTCAATTTCGGGCAAAAAATGAATGTGCTTGATTCATCAGCCTGGATTGAGTTTTTTTTGGGGTCTGAAGCCGGGCAGCGCTACCGTCCGATTGCAGCGGATTCGGCTGCGCTCCTGGTTCCAGCGTTGTCTTTGTACGAGGTGCATCGCTACCTTAGCCGCACTGCGTCGGCCAGCCAGCGGGACGGCAGCCTTAACGTTATGCGCCAGGCCAGAATCATCAACCTGACTGATGCCCGGGCCATCGCCGCCTCTGAAGTCGCGCAAACCCACAAACTCGCCATGGCGGACGCGATCATGTACGCCATCGCCCAAGAATTCAAAGCCACCTTTTGGACGCAGGATGTCGATTACCAGGGCCTGCCTGGGGTGCAGTACACGGCGGGGGCCTGAGTTGCGCTTGACCCATTAGCACCAAAATGAACGGCAATCCCTCCACCCCGGCACCCCCAGCCACCCCAGCCGCCCGCGTCAAACCCGAGGAATTTTTCACACCAGAAGAATGGCGCGAGTTGTCTGCCCGCTCGGGCTGGGTGGGTCTGATGTGGGTGGCCCATTGCTGGCTGGTCATTGCCGCAGCGATTGCCATGGGGGTGGTGTGGCCCGTCACCGTGCCGCTGGCCGTTTTGCTGGTTGGCAACCGGCAGCTGGGGCTTTTTATTTTGATGCACGATGCCGCTCACGGGGCCTTGCACGCCAACCGGCGCGTCAACGACTGGGTGGGCAAGTGGCTGTGCGGCACCGATTTGCACGCTTACCGGGCCTACCATTTGCAGCACCACCGCTTTGTGCAGCAAACTGGTGATCCCGATTTGGTTTTGTCAGCGCCGTTTCCGATTTCGGGTGCTTCGTTGCGCCGCAAGATGGTGCGCGACCTGACTGGCCAGACTTTTTACAAACAGCGTTTTGGCCACTTGGCAAACCAGCTTCAAAAACGCAGCAACTCGCTGTCTATTGCGAGTGTCTTGGTCGCTGAACTCAAGCGTCAGCCACACTTTTACGCTCAAAACGCACTGGGATTTGCGGTGTTTGCCGCCATGGGCTGGGGTTGGGCTTGGGTGGCGATGTGGTTGCTGCCCATGGCCACTTGGTTGCCACTGATCACGCGTTGGCGCAATATTTCAGAGCATGCCTTGATCGCACAAAACGAGCCCGACCCGCTGCGCCACGCGCGCACCACGCACGCCAACTGGCTTGAGCGCCTGTTTGTGGCACCCTATTGGGTCAACTACCACTGCGAACACCATATGTTCACCCAAATTCCCTGCTGGAAGTTGCCACTCGCGCACCGTATTTTGGCCAGGCAACGCATAACGGACCGCATGCTGTTGCAACCGGGCTACGTCAGCATGCTGCGCCAGGCCAGCGAGGGCTGACCTGCGTAATAAGTTTTACTTCGGATCTAAATCAGGGTCTCGCGCTGTACCCGTGGACACCACCCGCAAGTCCGAATTGAACACCACAGTAAAAATTTTGGAGTCTGATGTGTTCACGCCGTCCAAGAAGCGCCAGTCGTAATGGGTTTCGCGCTTAAGTTCGTAGGGCGTAATTTTCATCGGCTTGCCCAAGCTTTTGCGCACGTCTTCCATCATCATGCCGGGGCCAATTTTGGCAAAATTGTCAGGTGTCAGCAGCTGCCGCAAAGCGGACATTTTGCCGTCGGTGCCAATGGTGATGTGGTAATTTTTGTGACCCGCCGGGTTGCGGTTGTATTCAAAAATGCGACCACCGCCTGGTGCGTCCCACACCTTCTCGGGTTCACCAAACCGGGCGCGCACGTCGGCTTCGGTCGCAACGCCCTCCTCCAGCTCGCTGATACGCTGGGGGTCGCAGGCCACCAGGGCCAAAATACTTGAAAGCAAGCCCATGGTGAACATCCTTCTGAGCGTTGATTGGGTGCAAAGCGTGGTTTTGGTAGCCGACATGGTGATCCCTGTAAAATTGCCAGATGAGCTTCTCGATTATCTCCATCTTCCGCCGCCCGGACTACCAGTCTGAAGTGACACAGTTCATTAACCAAATGAAGGCTGACAAGCCGACACTTGAGGCCGAACAACTGGCAGGGCGTGCCCTTTTGTGGGACAAAGCCGTGGACCGCGCTGCCTGGTCTGACTACCGCGCGGGCGAGGTCGAGCAAAAGCCTTACGTTTACCAAACAGACGCCAAATAGGCCACAAAATACCCAATTTGGGTATTTAAACCACTCAAAACCTGTTTTCGGCTGTTTTTTTAATAAAATAGGCCTCTAGCTCTCGAATAATATAGATAGTTTGCTATGTATTTTATAGCAAATATGACATTCGGCATTTTTCAAATCCCCACAGCAGCCTTTCTCTAATCCACTTGCCATGACCGCCACGGCCACCCCCAACTTGCTGCCCAACCCGGGCCATGCAGCGCTTGGCTCCATGCCAGAGGTGGTGGACCAAGTCGCGTTGGCGCGGCTTTATGGCGAACCGCTGTTTGCCATGCCGCAAGACCTTTACATTCCGCCGGATGCGTTGGAAGTCTTTCTGGAAGCCTTCGAAGGCCCGCTGGATTTGCTGCTGTACCTGATCCGCAAGCAGAATTTCAACATTTTGGACATCCCCATGGCGGGCGTCACGCGCCAGTATTTGGTTTATGTTGAAGAAATTCGCGGTCGCAATCTGGAACTGGCCGCCGAGTACCTGCTGATGGCCGCCATGCTGATCGAAATCAAGTCGCGCATGCTGCTGCCGCCGCGCAAGCTGGCAGACGGCCAGGAGCCGGAAGACCCACGCGCCGAGCTGGTGCGCCGCTTGCTCGAATACGAGCAAATGAAGCTGGCAGCCGCCAAAATCAACGCGCTGCCGCAGTTTGGCCGTGACTTTTTAAAAGCGCAGGTCTATATTGAACAATCGTTGCAACCGCGTTTTCCAGATGTGAGCGTGGTTGACTTGCAAGAAGCGTGGGCCAGCATTTTGAAACGCGCCAAGCTGGTGCAACACCACAAAATCACCCGCGAAGAGCTGTCCGTGCGCGAACACATGAGCATCGTTCTGCGCCATTTGCAAGGCAAAAAGTTCGTCGAATTCGAAGCCCTTTTTGACGCCACAAAAGGCATGGCCGTCTTGGTTGTCACCTTTTTGGCGCTGCTGGAACTGGCCAAGGAGATACTGGTCGAAATCACCCAGGCGGAGGCCTTTGCGCCGATTTATGTGCGGTTGGCGTTTACTCCGTCGCACTGAAACGGCAAATCACGCAGGCGTGAATGGGTAACGCACCACAGCGGCATGCACGCCCTAGATTGATGTGCGTTCAGCCTGATAGCCGCACGGCGACTGGGCAATGCGCATGCGGTTTTGGAGTGAAAGCACGCGCGGGGTTGAAAAATGGGTCAAGCTTTCGCTTGGCCATTTTTTATGGTGGACTGATAGGCTGCTATCACGCGCATTTCACTCCAAAGCCCGGTCGCATTTCCCAATCACCGTGCTTTGTTTATTTTTTTGGAGCGGTTTAAGGAGGCGCGTTAGCAATGCAAAGGCGCCAATATCAGTGGTCTGATAGTGAGTCTGAGGAGTCGAACGATTTAACTCCTGACAGGTAACATTGGGGATGCATCTCGGGCGCAGCCTTTTAGGCTTTGCCTCGATAGAGGCTAGTGGCGTCGAGCGCGACGAACACTAGCGCTGCAGCTTTGCTAACGTGTCGTCAATTGCGCATAAGATTGCAGTCGCAGACTTAGTATTTTCAAAGTGCGACCGAATATGCTGGAGTATGGGAACTGAAGCATACGAGTACTCAGCGAACTGCCTCAGTTCATAGATCGCTGCGAGTTGCTGAGTCAACGGTAACCCGTCGTCGGGCTTGTCACCTTGCGCTGAAACTCGGCGCATGAGGTCGTGGAACAACTCGTACCGCTTTGTGCGCTCCTCGCGGTTCCGTTGATCCAAGTACTTAATAAAACCAATTACAAACGAGGCAGCCGCGCCAGCAACCGTGATTACAGAGAGGTACTTAAGAATCGAATCAAGCATAGTGTTGTTGACGGGATTGGATCAATTGGAGTTTGGTGCCAAGGGTTCAATTTTTGCGGCCCGGCCCCGGCCGGACCCTATTGAAGTCCACATTCCGGCCCATTCTCTGACACAGGAACTAGGACGATCGCAAGCCGTACTTCTTCGCCCGTGACCGGGTTTAGAAGCTTCGCATATTTAGCGCTGAGACGCCCAAGCAAGGCGCTGTCAGTCTCACCAATTAGCACCACCAGTATCTTGTTTTTTGTAGGTTCAAGGCCTTCTATCTGACCAATCAAACGATCAAAGTCGGTCTTCTTCTTGAGATTGACCTTCAATTCAAAGGCTAACTCGTCGGAGGAAAACATGCCTTTCCAGCCGACCCAGATATCCATTGTGGTTCCGCGGTGCCGGAACTCCTTTTCAACCTTTGCGTCGTCTGGAACCGACTCGCGAATCAGAGCAAGCAGATCGTTTCGATAGGCGGCTTCAGTCTTAAGCTTTGTAGGCTTCCATTTGCTAACGAGCGCAGAAAAGGATGGAACCAGTCCAGTCCATCCAACGGCGAGTTTGTCGAGTTTTGGCATATACAAGTTTCGTGATCCCGAGACAACCGCCGCTGCCCCCACCTGATCACAGGAGGCGTGTATCTTGCGGCCTGACGTAATGTATCCGGCAAAACTAGCAAGAAGCAACATTCAGATTTTTGGCTCGGTCTAGAAAACCCAAGCAATTGCGCGTAAGGGCTGAAAACACACCACAAGAAAATCTCGCTAACGAACCTCCCCAACCCAGCAACCCGCCCAGCGCGGTGATAGTGAAATGTGACCGGGCTTTGGTGGGAAATGCGCGCGGAAGCAATCTGTCAGTCACCTCAAAAAATGGCCAAGCGACAGCTTGACCCATTTTTCAACCCCGCGCGTGCTTTCACTCCAAAACCGCATGCACATTGCGCTGTCGCCGCGTTGGGCGGGTGGCTGGGTGGCTCGGCGCTAGCGGCAGTCAAAATGGGCATGAAAACTGAGCGCGACCAAAATCTGGCTGCACGGTGGGGAAAGTGCCCGCTATACTCAGCCTCGCTCCGGGGTGCGATCTACCAATAGTGGTGGATCGCTGAGATGGCCAGACCCAAACCCGTGAACTTGAATCGGTTCGTACCGACGTAAGAAGAGCTGCCAGGACACTTGCCGCACACACCGCGACCAGGGCACCTGCCACACCTTTCGGAGCACTTGTGACCACCCACGTGCCGAAACGAAAGGTTTTTCATTCATGAATGCTCCCGACAAAATCGCCCTCAATTTTGAGGAATCGCTAAACCTGAGCCGCGAGCCGTTTCCGGCGTCTCGCAAAATTTATGTGCCGGGTCAACTGCACCCGCATATTGGCGTGCCCATGCGCGAAGTGGCGTTGAGCAACGGCGAATCCGCCACGCTGTACGACACGTCTGGCCCGTACACCGAGCGTGACACGGTCATCGACGTGAACCGGGGCCTGCCAACCCCACGTACCCCATGGATTGAAGCCCGTGGCGACACCGAAATTTACGCCGGACGCGAACGCAAAGCGCTGGACGACGGCACCAAACACGAAACCCGGGAACTTGAACGCATTGCCCAACTTCGCGCACAAGCCGCGGGCTTGCAGCGCCCACCCCGGCGTGCCAAATCGGGCGGCAACGTGAGCCAAATGCACTACGCGCGGCGCGGCATCATCACCCCTGAAATGGAGTACGTGGCGATTCGCGAAAACGGCAAACGCGAGTGGGCTGAGGAATATTTGGGCAACAACGACATGGCCCGCGAACGCGCAGTGCGCCTGCGTGGCAACCCCATGGGCGCCATCTTGCCCGACATCGTGACGCCTGAGTTCGTGCGCGATGAAGTGGCCCGGGGCCGCGCCATCATTCCCGCTAACATCAACCACCCCGAGATTGAGCCCATGGCGATTGGGCGCAACTTTTTGGTCAAAATCAATGCCAACATTGGCAATTCAGCGGTCACGTCCAGCATTGAAGAAGAGGTCGAAAAACTGGTGTGGGCCATTCGCTGGGGCGCTGACAATGTGATGGATTTGTCGACCGGAAAAAACATTCATACCACGCGCGACTGGATCATTCGCAACTCGCCCGTCCCGATTGGCACGGTACCGATTTACCAAGCGCTTGAAAAAGTCGGTGGCGTAGCCGAAGACCTGACCTGGGCGATTTTTCGCGACACTCTGATTGAACAGGCCGAGCAAGGCGTGGACTACTTCACCATTCACGCGGGCATTCGCTTGCCGTTCATTCCCATGACGGCCAAACGCCGCACTGGCATTGTGTCGCGCGGTGGCTCCATCATGGCCAAGTGGTGTATTTCGCACCACAAAGAGAGCTTTTTGTACGAGCACTTTGAAGACATTTGCGACATCATGAAAGCCTACGACGTGAGCTTTAGTCTAGGGGACGGCTTGCGCCCCGGCAGCGCCGCCGATGCCAACGACGAAGCTCAATTTGCTGAACTGCGCACCTTGGGTGAGCTGACCAAAGTGGCCTGGAAGCACGACGTGCAAACTATGATTGAAGGCCCAGGCCACGTGCCCATGCACATGATTCAGGCCAACATGGAAGAGCAGCTGAAGCACTGCCACGAAGCGCCGTTTTACACGTTGGGGCCGCTCACCATCGACATTTCGCCCGGCTATGATCACATCTCCAGCGCTATTGGTGCCGCCATGATTGGCTGGTACGGCACGGCCATGCTCTGCTACGTCACACCCAAAGAGCACTTGGGCCTGCCCAATCGCGACGACGTGAAGGCCGGCATCATTGCCTACAAAATTGCAGCGCACGCGGCTGACGTGGCCAAGGGGCACCCCGTGTCGCGCGCACGGGACGAAGCGCTGTCGAAAGCGCGATTTGAATTCCGCTGGCAAGACCAGTTCAATTTGTCGCTTGACCCTGACACCGCGCGTGAGTTTCACGACGAAACCCTGCCCGCAGAAGGGGCCAAAGTCGCGCATTTTTGCTCCATGTGTGGCCCAAAATTTTGTTCGATGAAAATCACGCAGGAAGTACGCGAGTATGCGGCCAAGCAAGAAGAAGACATTGCCGCTGGCATGGCGGCCAAGAGCGCTGAGTTCAGAGCGGCGGGCAGCGAAATTTACATTCCGATTCAAAAAATTTAAAGCCCTGATCGCTCAAAAATCAAAGCGCCTTGCAGCCCAGCGGCTGCGGTTGCGGTTGCGGCGATAAAATAAAAAAGGTTCAACCTGTTCGGTTGGGCCTTTTTTTTAGCCTTTAGCTTCCGCTTTTATTGGAAAATTCAGTTGCAAGAACAAACCGTCACCCTTCACCGTACCGCCCCTGCCCATAGCGTTGCTGCAAACATCCATAACACCGTAAGTGCCCCGACCTGGAACGTAGAAGCCGTTCAGGCTTTGTTTGACCTGCCATTTTCAGACCTGCTGCACCGCGCCCAAACAGTGCATCGCTCCCACTTTGACCCCACGGTGATTGAGTTTGCAACCCTGCTATCGGTCAAAACTGGCGGTTGCCCTGAAGACTGCAATTTTTGCCCTCAAGCCGCCCGGTTTGACACAGGGGTTGAGGCGTCCAAACTGATGGAAGCGGCCGAGGTAGCACTGGCAGCCCAACGCGCCAAGGCCGCAGGTGCCACCCGCTTTTGCATGGGTGCCGCCTGGCGCGCGCCCAAAGATCGCGACATCGAAAAAGTGGCCGAATTGGTGGGCATTGTCAAAGCGCTTGGGCTGGAGACCTGCGCCACGCTGGGCATGTTGGAAGACGGCCATGCCGAAACTCTGCGCGATGCAGGGCTGGACTGTTACAACCACAACCTGGACAGCGCCCCCGATTTTTATGGCGACAAGTTGTTAACCACTGGCAACCCGGATACGCAGGCGGATTTGGTCTTGCTCGGAAGGCTGGGTTTGTGCGCAGCGAAGCCTGTTGCCTTACAATAATGTAAGGCAACTGAGGAGCAGCAATGACTACAGCCACCATTTCGTCAAAAGGACAGATCACTATTCCTGCCAATGTGCGGCTTGCATTGCATGTGGACACGGGGGATCGGGTGGAATTTGTCGAAGTGGAGGCAGGTCGGTTTGAGTTCGTCGCCGCCAACCGGCCGGTTACCGATCTGAAGGGAATGTTTGGCAAAACCCGCGAAGTGGTTTCAATCGCCGAGATGAACCGGACTATTGCAACGCAAGGCGCTTCGGCGCGGTACGCACGGTGATTGGCCTGGACACCAACGTGCTGGTGCGCTACATCATGCAAGATGACGCCAAACAATCAGCTAAGGCGACGGCCATTGTCGAATCGCTGGATGAAGCAGGGGGAGGCTACATCACCCTGGTGTCGATTGTCGAGCTGGTATGGGTTCTAGGCTCAAGCTACGAGTTGACCCGCGCTCAGGTGGCGATGGCCTTGGACGGAATCCTCAGAACCAAGCAATTCACCATCGAACGGGCTGACCAAGTGCTTCGCGCACTGCGGGTCTTCAAAGTCGACAAAGCAGATTTTGCGGATTGCCTGATCGAGCGGACGGCGGCCAGCGCGGGGTGCGATAGAACAGTCACGTTTGATGTCGGTGCGGCGAAGCATGCGGGCATGACTTTGATTCAGTAGGCTCCTGTATTGCTGGTGGTTCAGCCTGATAGCCGCCCAGCGACTGGGCGGGTGGCTGGGTGGCTGGGTCGTGGCAAATCACGAACGAAGGGCAAAAATCAACCCTCCCCCCGCGCCTCCCGCCCCATCAACACGGTGACAGCTTGCGCCGGGGTAATCAGCCCATCAAGCAGGGCGACGACAGCCGTTGAAATCGGCATCTCGACGCCCAAACTCAGCGCGCGTTGCACCACAGTGCGGGCGCAGTACACGCCTTCCGCCACGTGGCCGAGTGAATCGACAGCCTGCTGCAAACTTTGCCCTTGCGCCAGCAGCAGCCCAACTTTGCGGTTGCGGCTTAAGTCGCCCGTGGCGGTCAAGACCAAATCGCCCAAACCACTCAAACCCATGAAGGTTTCAGCCTTGGCTCCTAGGGCGATGCCAAAGCGAGTCATCTCGGCCAAGCCACGGGTCACCAACGCGGCGCGCGCATTGGCACCCAAATTCAAACCATCGCACAAACCGGTGGCAATGGCCAGCACGTTTTTAACGGCGCCGCCCACTTCAACGCCCGCGATGTCGTCGTTGGCATAAACCCGCAAACTGGGGCTGTGGAAAGCCGCCACCAAGGCATCGCGAACGCTGGCGTGCGGGCTGCACGCGACCAGCGCTGTGGGCTGCTGGCGGGCGACTTCCAAGGCAAAACTGGGGCCGCTGAGGACACCTGCTTTCAAATTCGGGGCGACTTGGATTTGAATTTCATGCGCCATTGAACCAAAATTGGACTGCAACCCACTTGCCGCAGGTTTTACCCCGCCTGCAGGCTCAAACCCTTTGCAAAGCCAAGCCACGGGTGCCTGGCAATCTCGAATTTGAACCAAAATTTCGCGCAACCCCGACATGGGCGTGGCCACCACGATCAGATCTGACGCATCGGCCAAGGCAGCCAAATCACTATTTGGCAATGCGCTAACAGTTAAATCCGGCGGCAAGCTGACACCCGCCAGGTAGCGGGTGTTTTCTCGCCTTTGCACCATGTCTTGCGCCTGCGCCGCATTGCGCGCCCACAGGGTCACTTGTCGCTTCAATGGGTTGGCAAAGGCACCGTTGGCGGCATTTGCCGCGCTGACTGCCAGCGCAGTACCCCAAGCACCCGCTCCCAAAATGACGATCTTCATGCGGCAGCCATCAAGGGCAGGGCAAGCAGACCGGCGGCACGCCGCTGGCCCGCTGGCAATTGCTTATTGGGTGATGATTCTGGACGGCTCAGCCGCTGCAGCCGCCGCTTGTTGGGCCTGCTGCTGCTCAAACATTGCCTGAAAATTGATTTCAGACAAATGCACGGGCGGAAAGCCAGCGCGTTGAATCAAATCGGCCACGTTGCCGCGCAGGTAGGGGTAGACGATTTGCGGGCAGGCGATGCCCATGACCTGGCTCATTTGCTCTGGGGCCAGATTGCGAATTTCAAAAATACCGGCTTGCTTGACCTCGACCAAAAACACGGTTTTGTCTTTGATTTTGGTTTGCACCGTGGCGGTAACCGTCACTTCGTACACGCTGTCAGCCACGGGCTCGGCGTTCACGCCCAGCTGAATGTCCACGGTAGGCTGCTCTTGCACCAGCAAAATGGCGGGTGAATTGGGTTGCTCCAGTGACGATTCTTTGAGGTAAACCCGTTGAATCTGGAAAACCGGGGCTTGGGCTGCGTCGCTGCCAGGAGTTGTAGAAACGCTTGCGTCTGGGGTATCTGCCATAAAGTTCTTTCGAGTAAAACAAAAAATGCCGTGCGGCCAAAGCCCTATCTAGCCAATCTATCCAGGAAAGCCACGCACGAACCAGCCCAAAATAAGCTTAAGCGCGATTATCTCAGGTGAAAGGTGCGGGTTTTTGCGGTCAAGCCGCGGTCAGCATGGGCAGCAACTCACCTTTGCTGTCCAAGGCCATCAAATCGTCGCAGCCACCGACATGGGTGCTGCCGATAAAAATTTGCGGAACGGTGCGCCGCCCGGTGATTTCCATCATTTTGACGCGTTCAACAGAATTTTCGTCAATGCGGATTTCTTCAATGTGGGCCACACCCCGGCTGGTTAAAACCTGCTTGGCGCGAATGCAGTAGGGACATACTGCGGTGGTGTACATCTTGACGTGTTGCATGGTGATTTAGGGCGATTCAGAGCAATTCGGGACGATTCAGAAGTATGGGGGCCGATTAAGGTATGTAAGGCACTTAAGCTGATTTTTCAACCGGCAAATTGGCAGTTTTCCAGGCCGCCAAGCCACCGCTCATGGCCTGGGCGTTGTCAAACCCAAGTTTTTTAGCCACGGCGACCGCGCGGGCTGAGCGAGCCCCGGTTTGGCAGACCAAAATCACCGGCAAGGCTTTGTTTTTAACCGCCGCACCCAGCTTTTCTTCAAGCTGGCTGAACGGGATGTTTTTGGCATTGCCCACATGGCCCGCAGCAAATTCTTCTGTTTCGCAAACGTCAATGACCACGGCTTTTTCGCGGTTGATGAGCTGCACTGCGCCGTCGGCAGTCAGGCCACCGCCAGCCCCTTGGATGATCGGCATCAGCAGCATGGTGCCTGAGACCAGGGCCACGGTAATCAACATCCAGTTGTCTATTAAAAATTTCACTTTTTTCCTTCGGGTTGATGAGCCGGATTTCTGGCGCAACCCATGATTTTAGAATACAGGGCAAGTGCCAGATGACTGCCGCGCCGTCTTTCCCCTGTTTTCCATTTGTTTTGCCCCCACATTCCACAACAACCATGCCCAAATTAGTCCTTATTCGCCACGGCGAATCGACCTGGAACCTTGAAAACCGCTTCACCGGCTGGACCGATGTGCCCCTGACCGACACAGGCATTGCACAGGCCAAAAACGCGGGCAAACTGCTGAAAGCGGCGGGTTTTGACTTTGACGTGACCTACACCAGCATGCTGAAACGCGCCACCCACACGCTGTGGCATTGCTTGGACGAGATGGATCGCACCTGGCTGCCAGTGGTGAACAGCTGGCGGCTCAACGAGCGCCATTACGGTGCACTGCAAGGCCTGAACAAAGCCGACATGGCCAAACAATATGGTGACGCGCAGGTGCTGGTATGGCGGCGCAGTTACGACACGCCACCGCCCGTGCTGGACGCCAGCGACGCCCGCAGCGAGCGCGGCGACCTGCGCTATGCCAAGCTCAAACCAGAGCAGATTCCGCTGACCGAATGCCTGAAAGACACGGTCGAGCGGGTAATGCCGCTGTGGACCGAGTCGCTGGCCCCCGCCATGAAAGCGGGCAAGCGGGTGGTCATTGCAGCGCACGGCAATTCGATACGCGCCCTGGTGAAATATTTGGACGGCATTGCCGACGACGCGATTGTGGGCGTCAACATTCCCAACGGCATTCCGCTGGTGTACGAGCTGGACAACGATTTGAAGCCGGTTCGCCACTATTACCTGGGTGATGCCCAAGCTGCGGCTGAAGCGGCAGCGAAAGTTGCCGCCCAAGGCAAAACTTGATCTGAATTCCTGCCGAAACCTCGCCGGAACCCCGCCGAAGCGCTGCGCAAGAGCGCAAACCTCGCGGCGGCAAAGTGTGCGAATAACCCGCTTTGGGGCACTTTACGGGGTGTTTACGGAACTGCTACCGCGCTGGGGGCTCCAAGGTGTATATTGCTTCAAACATGGGGCTACAGAGGATTGAAACTATGGGTCATAAACTTAAAATTGCAGGCTGGATCTCAGTGGGTGTGATGGCGGGGGCACTGACCACGGTGTCGCTGCAAACCGTCGCCCGTGGCACGCTGGCGCCATTGCCCATTGAAGAGCTTCAGCAACTGGCTGCGGTGTTTGGCATGGTCAAAAGCGACTATGTGGAGCCCGTGGATGAGAAAAAGTTGATCACCGACGCCATCACCGGCATGGTGGCCAGCCTGGACCCGCATTCGCAGTATTTCGACAAAAAGTCGTTCAAAGAGTTTCGTGAAGGCACCGCCGGGCGTTTTGTCGGCGTGGGCATCGAAATTACCCAAGAGGACGGCCTGGTCAAAGTGGTGTCGCCCATTGAAGGCTCGCCCGCCTTTCGCGCAGGACTCAAAACCAATGACCTGATCACCAAAATTGACGACACCATGGTCAAAGGCTTGTCGCTGAACGAGGCGGTCAAACGCATGCGTGGCGAACCCAATACCAAAGTGGTGCTGACAATTTTCCGCAAAGACGAAACCCGCTCGTTCCCGGTGACCATCACCCGCGAAGAGATTCGCACCGTGTCGGTTCGCGGCAAAGTGCTGGAGCCGGGCTACGCCTGGATTCGTGTCTCGCAGTTTCAAGAGCGCACGGTAGACGACTTTGCCAAAAAGCTCGAAGAAGTTTACAAAGCCGAGCCCAACATGAAAGGCCTGGTGCTGGACCTGCGCAACGACCCAGGTGGCTTGCTGGATGCGGCGGTGGCTATTTCTGCGGCATTTTTGCCCGAGAACGTGACGGTGGTGTCCACCAACGGCCAGTTGGCTGACAGCAAATTCACCTACAAAGCATCGCCCGAGTTTTACCAGCGCCGTGGCGGTGCAGACCCGCTCAAACGCCTGAATGAAGCCACCAGAGGCGCGCTGAAGTCCGTGCCCCTGGTGGTGTTGGTGAATGAAGGCTCGGCGTCTGCCAGCGAAATTGTGGCCGGTGCCCTGCAAGACCACAAACGCGGCGTGGTGATGGGCAACCAGACATTTGGCAAGGGCTCGGTTCAAACCGTGCGCCCCTTGGGGCCAGACACAGGTTTGAAAATAACCACCGCGCGTTACTACACGCCCTCAGGCAAGTCGATTCAAGCCAAAGGCATCGTGCCCGATGTGATGGTCGATGAAACCGAAGAAGGCAACCTGTTTGCCGCCTTGCGCACCCGTGAGGCCGACCTGGAAAAACACCTGGGCAGTGGCCAGGGCGAAGAGAAAAAAGACGCAGGCCGTGAAAAAGCCCGTGAAGACGCCCGCAAAAAGCTGGAAGAAGAAGCCAAAAAAGCCCCCGCCGACCGCAAAATCCCCGAATTTGGCTCTGACAAAGACTTTCAACTGTCCCAAGCCGTCAACCGCCTCAAAGGCCGCGCCGTGCTAGTGAGCAAAACCATGGTGGAGCGCAAGGAAGAAGTCAAAGAAAATTGATGGAGGATCCCCAACTCCTGCGCTACTCCCGCCACATTCTCCTCAACGAGATTGGAATCGAAGGACAAGAGCGCATCCTGAAGGCCCACGCGCTGATTATTGGCGCAGGCGGTTTGGGCTCTCCAGTCGCTTTGTATTTAGGCTCAGCCGGAGTCGGCCAAATCACCCTGATCGACGACGACGTGGTGGACGTCACCAACCTGCAGCGCCAAATTGCCCACAGCATGGCGCGGGTCGGTGATGCCAAAACCCGCTCGGCCCAAAGCGCCATTGCAGCCATCAACCCCGAAGTTAAAATCAACGCCATTCAGGCCCGCGCCAAAGGGGATTTGCTGAATGCGCTGGTCGCCCAAGCCGACATCGTGCTCGATTGTTGCGACAACTACGCCACCCGGCACGCCGTCAATGCCGCTTGCGTGAAGCATCGCAAACCGCTGGTGTCGGGCGCTGCAATTCGGTTTGACGGCCAAATTACCGTGTTTGACCCGCGCCAGGCGCATTCTCCCTGCTACGCCTGCGTGTTCCCGCCCGACGAGTCGTTTGAAGAAACCCGCTGCGCCACGATGGGCGTTTTGGCTCCGCTGGTCGGCATCATCGGCTCTTTGCAGGCGGCTGAAGCGCTGAAAATTTTGAGCGGCGCTGGCACGTCGCTGGTGGGCCGCTTGTTGATGCTGGACGCGCTGAGCCTGGAATTCAATGAAATTCGCGTTGCGCGAGACGCAGCTTGCAGCGTTTGCGGGGCGGGTGCCAAGGCCGACGCCCCTGACAAAGGCCGCCCAGAGCAATCCGCCATCTCGGCCGCTGCTTGATTTACGGTTTGGGCTGAAGCCCGATGGGGTGGCCAAGACAGCCACAAATTCGCCAGAATTCGCCAAAACTCCAATTTTTACCACAATTGTGGTAAAAATGACCACCAAA
This sequence comes from Rhodoferax sp., assembly GCA_031431035.1. Taxonomy (GTDB): domain Bacteria; phylum Pseudomonadota; class Gammaproteobacteria; order Burkholderiales; family Burkholderiaceae_C; genus JANYCG01. The sequence goes on along the minus strand of JANPCR010000040.1, from coordinate 5,878 downwards.
CGCCCCTCAACGCCAAATTTCGAATAAAATAGGCCTCTAGATCTCGAATAATATCAATAGTTTGCTATTATTAATATAGCATTTATTTTGCCCCGCCAGTTGCCCAATCATTTTGTCATGCGCGCAAATCAACCCATTCGCCGTCCATGAAGTCCAGCCCCTGGAAGCGCTGGTTTCCGTTTCTGGCCTGGCAGCGGCCCAATTCGCTCTTTTTGAAGGCTGATATTTTTGCCGGGCTGACGGTCGGGTTGATCGTGTTGCCACAGGGCGTGGCCTATGCGGCGCTGGCGGGCATGCCTTTGATCACCGGTATTTACGCCTCCATGCTGCCTGCTTTGGTGGCGGTTTTGTGGGGCGCCTCAACCCGGCTGTCGGTGGGGCCAACGGCGCTCACCGCCTTGCTGGTCAGCTCGTCGCTGACGGGTTTGGCAGCCCCTGGCAGTGCCCAATGGGTGGCGCTGGCAGTTTGGCTGGCCTTGTTTTCAGGGGGATTGCAACTCATTCTGGGTTTGGGGCGCTTTGGCTGGCTGTTGAATTTAGTCACCTCGCCAGTGCTGACGGGCTTTACCCAGGCTGCCGCGATTCTGATTTTGATGTCGCAACTGCCGACTTTGCTGGGTTTGAGCGGCCCCCTCAAAAACCTGCTGAACCAGCCACAATTCAACGCCCAGGCTGCCGCTTTTGGCTTGGGCAGCCTGGCGGTGATGGTGCTGGGCAAGCGCCTGTGGCCCAAATTTCCCACGGTCATTGCGGTGGTGGCGGCTTGCGCTGGGGTCAGCACCTGGCTTCAGTTTGCCCAGCAAGGCGGCCCGGTGGTGGGGGTGCTGCCCTCGGGGCTTCCCGCTTTGTATGTACCCGATTTTTTACCGCTGGAGACCCTGGGCGCGTTGGTGGTGCCCGCTTTGGTGATCACTTTGATCAGTTTTTTGGAAACCGCGTCCAGCGCCAAGGTTGAAAACCAAGCCGACGGCAAGCGCTGGAACGACAACCAGGATCTGATTGGCCAGGGTTTAGCCAAAATTGTTGCGGCGTTTTGCGGCGCTTTTCCAACCAGCTCGTCGTTTTCGCGCTCAGCCATCATGCTGCATGCGGGCGCGCGCACGGGGTGGGCCACGATCAGCGCCGTGCTTCTGGTGCTAATGGCTTTGCTGTGGCTGATGCCAGCCTTGGAAGCCATTCCGCAATCGGTTTTGGCGGCGGTGGTGATTTCTGCTGTGGTGGGTTTGCTTAAACCAGTCGAAGTGCTGCGGCTGTGGCGGGTGTCCCCGGTTGAAGCCAGCACCGCCTTGGTCACCTTTTTGCTAACCCTGGCCACCGCGCCGCGCCTCTACTGGGGCGTGCTGGCCGGGTTGCTGATGAGCCTGAGCCACTTCATGCACCACCGCTTGCACCCGCGCATTATTGAAGTGGGCCTGCATCCGGACGGCAGTTTGCGTGACCGGAATTTGTGGCATTTGCCGCTGTTGGGCGAGCGCGTTTACGCGCTGCGCATGGACGCCGAGCTGGACTTCGCGTCGGCCAACGGCTTCACCACGGCGATTTTTGTGTACCTGAGCACTCACTCACAAACGCGACACGTCTGCCTGTTTGCACAGCCCATTAACCGCATTGACGTGACGGGGGTTGAGGCGTTTCGGCAACTGCACGCCAGTTTGAGCGCCAAAGGCATCGTGCTGCACATCAGCGGCATCAAGCTGCCAGTTGAGAAAATTTTGCGCCGCGCCAAAGCCCTGCCTGAGGGGCCTTTGCTGCGCCTTTACCGCACCGATGCCGAAACCCTGGCCGCCCTGGCGATTGCGGCACCTTTGCCTGACAGCTTGCCCGTTGACACGGCCTGGTGACACGGCCACGGGAGTAGTGAGTCGGTATTCGGCAAGCCCCGAAACCCCACAAAAGCCCCTGTTTTGCACCTGATTTGCGGGCATTGAGCCCAAAGTGCGCTGGTAGACTTTGCCAACGCCGCTTCGTCTGAATGACGGGCCATAAAAGCCCATTTCCTCTCTGCTCCCCCTCCGTTGCCGCCTGCATGACGCCTGTTTCGCCCGCTTTGCCCGCTTTTGCCACCCAAGTGGTGACCCCACCCGGGCGCCTGCCTGCGCGGCGCAAAACTGTGGTGATGGCGGTGACCAGCGGCAAAGGCGGCGTCGGCAAAACCTTTTTTGCGGCCAACCTGGCTTGCGGTTTGGCCAAACGCGGCAAAAAAGTGCTGCTGATCGATGCTGACTTGGGCCTTGCCAACCTGGACGTGGTGCTGAACCTGCACGCCAAAGTCACGCTGAACGACGTGCTGGCGGGCACTGCACGGGCGGCGGATGCGATCGTTGCGGCGACGGGCGGGTTTTCGGTGATATTGGCGGGCTCCGGCAAAGCCCATTTTGCACAGCTGACCGACACCGTGCGCAGCGGATTTGTGCAGCTTTTGGCAGAACTGGCCGCCCTGCCCGAGCCGTTTGACATCATCTTGCTGGACACCGGCGCGGGCATTTCAGACACAGTGCTGTTCATCGTGTCACTCGCAGCCGAGGTGATTGTGGTGGCCACGCCCGAGCCGACATCGCTGACCGACGCTTACGCCACCGTCAAAGTGCTGGTCACCGAGCAACACCGTCGCCAGGTGCGCCTGGTGGTGAACCAAACTGCCCGCTTAGGCGATGGCCGAGCCATCACCACGCAGTTGCAGCAGGTGCTGGACCGCTTTGTCGCCACCGACCCCGGCCAGGTGATTCGCCTGCTGCATTTGGGTGACATTCCCGCCGACCCCCAGGTGCGCCAAGCCGTCATGCGCCGCCAATTGCTGCTGCACACCACGCCCGCTTGCCCCGCCAGTTTGGCGCTGCTGCTGGTGGCCGTGAAGGTGGACGAGGTTTTGGCGGGGTGAATGGGGCTGGGGGCCGTGCCAGGCCGGTTTTTGACCAAAAAAGAACCTGCAGGTTCTTTTTTCTCTAAAATGCTAAAAATATGAAGAAAATAGGCCTCTATCTCTGGAATATATTCAATAGTTTGCTATTTATTTAATAGCATCTTGAAATCCATATCAAGCCGTTATGATCCAGCCCTCCAGCGGGTCTAGCGTGGCAGGCAGGCCGTACAGCGGCGCTCCTTCATTGTGACGGGCTTGCGCCCAGGCGGCTTGCATCAGGCACAGCACGGTGTCCAAGGCGTCGCCGCTGGCGTCGTCTACCAGAGCGTCGCGCTGCGCGTGGGTCAGTTTGAGGTGCAATTTCAACCGGGTTTGGCCATGCTCCAGCGCGGTGATCAGGTCTTTGCGGGCGATCAGGCGCTCTACCGTTTGTTTGGCTTTGTCGTCACTTTTGTAAGACGTATTGCCCAGCACCTCGCGGGCCAGAAGGCCGGGGTAGGCTTCCAACGCAATGCGAACTGGCGGGGCCGGGGCTTGCGCAGGCATCAGCCCAGGCAGGTGCGCGCCCGCCCGTAGCAGCCGGGGCACGCCCGCATGCATCATGTAGGCGACTGGCGGGTTCACCCACTTCATGGACGGGCTGGACCCGGCTGGCAAATCTGTGGCGCGGTGGGCGAATTTGCCACCCACGGGGCGGGCATCGCAAAAGGCGGCAAACGCGCTGCGAATGTCGGCTCGGCTCAAACTGGCGTAATGCGCCATGCAGTCGCGCCAGGCCAGTGGCCAGCCCAATTGGGTGACCAACTCGCGCGGCAAGCCAAATGGCAGGTCAAACGCGCCGATCCAGGCTTGGGGCTGTGCAAGCCAGGCCTCCCATGCGTCAAGCGATTCAAACCGCTCTAGTCGCGTCAACTGAACGCGGCCACGAACGGCTTGGCCGACCGCGATGACGATGGGTTTTCGGCGGGCGGGGCTGCTGCTGAAGTCGCAGCCTATCAAAAGCACTTCGGTCATCAGTTGCTTGCTCGATACCTGACTGCGCTCAACCCAAAGCCAGCGCCATCACGCCAGCGGCAATTAACGCCGCACCGAGCAACCGCTGCAGGCGGTCGCCTTCGCCCAGCAACTGGCCGCCCAACAACGCGGCGAACAGCATGGAGACTTCACGCGCGGGGGCCACGTGCGACAGGCGCGCGACCTTCATGGCGTACAACACTAACACGTAAGACACGGGGCTGATGATGCCCACGAACACGGCGTATTTCCACTGCAAGCGCCACAGCCGCACAGACTCGGCGCGATCGCGCAAAACGGCGGGGGCCAGCAGAACCAAGCGCATCAAATTGCCAATGTAGTCCAGCAAAATCGGCGACATCAGCACGAATTTGACGGCATAGCCATCCACCACCGTGTAGCTGGCAATGAACACGCCCGTCAGCAGGCCGTACAGCATGCCTTTGTGCAAACGCTGGCGCTGCGCCGCGTCTTGCCTGGCCCGCCACAGGCTGGGGCCGCCCGCAATCAGAAACACACCGCCCACCACGCCCAAAATGCCCAAACCACCCAGCGCCGACAGGTGTTCACCCAGAAAAGTGATAGCAAGCAATGACGACAGCAACGGCCCTGAACCGCGGGCCAGGGGATAAACCACGGTGAGATCCGCCTTGCGGTAGCCGCGCAGCAAGGTGATGTAGTACAGGGTGTGCAGCAAGGCGCTGACGGCCACCAGCAGCCATTCGGTGCGGCCCCAAAGCGGAATTTCATCAATGCCGAGCCAAATGCCCAAGGGTGCCCAAAACAGCATCAACATCCCGCCGGTGAAGCCTGCAAAACGGGCGTCGCCTCCAGCCTTTTTGGCGGCAATGTTCCAACTGGCGTGAATCAAGCCCGCCAAAATGACGAGCGCTAGGGCTGATGGCGGCATGTCAGGGTGGGGGCGTCGCTGGCTCAGTGCCCCGCGTTGCTCAGGTCAATGCCGGTTTGCCTATAGCGGCGAGGGAAGGCAAATGAAGGGAGTCAGAGCCGGCGAATGCCCTTGAAACCATCAAGCCGCTTAAATCGCTTAAACCAATTAAACCAATTCAATCGATTAAGCCCGCCCAATGATGGACGCGGTGGCCATGAGTTCTTCAAGCAGGGCCAGCGACACTTTGCCAGACACGGCGTAGGGGTCTAGCTCAGGCTTTTCGGCGTATTTCAGCAAAATCGAATGGTTGAGCTTGGACATGTTGACCTGCCCCATGGTCCAGCCGCCAAACCGTCGTTCGGTGATTTCTTCATAGTGCAGCAGCACCACGTCTTTGTGGCGCACATCTTTTTGAATGTGGCCATACAGTTCGCTCACCGCCATGCGCCCGCCTTCAATGGCTTGCAAAAAGATAGCGCCGCTGTAACAAAGTATGCCAGTGATGCCCGAGGTCGGGTTGGACTGGCGCGAGCGCAGCAAAATGGCCTCAATGGCCTCGGCACTAGGGTCAACCGCGCGGCTAGCGTAGAGCAATCGGACGAGCATGGCTTTAACCTTTGTTCGGAATGAGTGACAAAAATTCGCGGCGCAGGTTGGAGTCTTTCAAAAACACACCGCGCATGACAGAATTGATCATCTTGCTGTCCATGTCTTTGACCCCGCGCCAAGCCATGCAGTAGTGGCTCGCCTCCATCACGATGGCCAGGCCATCGGGCTGAGTTTTCTCCATGATCAGGTCGGCCAGCTGCACCACGGCCTCTTCCTGAATTTGCGGGCGGCCCATCACCCATTCGGCCAGCCGGGCGTACTTGCTCAAACCAATCACATTGGTGTGTTCATTGGGCAAGACGCCGATCCAGACTTTGCCAATCACCGGGCAAAAGTGGTGCGAGCAGGCGCTGCGCACGGTAATGGGGCCGACGATCATCAGCTCGTTCAGGTGTTCGGCGTTGGGGAACTCGGTGATCGTGGGCGCGACGACGTAACGTCCGCGAAAGACCTCATTGACGTACATTTTGGCAACGCGCCGTGCTGTGTTGCCAGTGTTGTGG
>JANPCR010000039.1:0-22511 GCA_031431035.1 Rhodoferax sp. | reverse complement strand
TGGTGTCGTTTGTTTTGTTGGCGGCCTCTTACGTGCCGGGCAATGGCATCAAGTCGAGGGTGCACCACCCCATGGTGTTGGGCGTTAAGGTGTGGGCGTTTGCCCACTTGATGGTCAACGGCAATGCGGCGCATGTGGTGTTGTTTGGCGCGTTTTTGGCTTGGTCGGTCTGGAATTTTGTTGCCTCGCGCAAGCGCGACCGCCTGCAAGGTGTGCAGTACCCGCCCGGGCGAACCGGTGCCACGCTGGTGACTTTGGGCGTTGGCTTGGGTTTATGGCTGCTGTTTGCGCTGTTTTTGCATGGGTGGTTGATTGGGGTAAGACCTTTTGGCTAGGAAGACGGCGGGAACTTTTGTCTTTGGGCGTGTAGGGGATGCTAGGCCAGACCGGCACCACCAAAGCCGTGCGTGCCAGCATAATGCGGGCTCTTTCAACAACAGGAATCTGCATGCCAAGAGCCACATTGGGCGAAGCCCATATTCACCCCGCCATTCGCGACAAAATCAGCTTGCACGAGCAAAGCATTGTGAAAGAAGTGCAAGCCGCTATAGCCGCCAACCCGGTGGTGGTGGTGGGCATGGGAATGAATCCATACCCCAAGAAGGCCCGCAAGGCGCTGGACGGCGCTGGCGTGGCTTACAAGTACCTGGAATACGGCAACTACTTCAACACCTGGCGCGAGCGCAATGCTTTGAAAATGTGGACCGGCTGGCCCACCCTGCCAATGGTGTTTGTCAAAGGCACGCTGGTCGGCGGTGCCAATGACCTGATCAAGCTGATTGCAAGCGGCGAGCTGAAAAAACTGCTGGCTTGAGTTTTTGAGCCGTTGCGAGGCGGGCTTGAGTTGCCCGCGTCTTGGCGTCGATCAGCTGCGGCTGTGTCCGGCGCCATGGCCGCCGCCGTGACCGCGTTCATGGCCACCGCCATGCTTGCCGCCATGGCCACCGCGCATGCCTTGGGTGTCGAACACTTTCTTTTGGTCTGCGTTCAGCGCGGCATAAAAGGTCTTGGCTGCATCAGCGCGTTTTGACATTTCAGCATCGCGCTGGGCATGCAGGGCCTTCATTTTGTCAATGCGCTCCGGGGTGGTGAGCTTCTGCATCTCGGCGTGCAGGGCAGCGCGGTCTGGGCGGGCACCGGTGGGGGGCGTCATGCTGGTGGTGAAAGCAGACCAAGCGGCTTCTTGCGAGGCGTCGATTTTCAGGCGGGCTTTTAGGTCTGCCTGGCGTTTGGCTCGCATTTCGGTGCGTTGAGCGGGGTCTTGCGGGCCATGGTGCTTCATGCCGCGATGGTGACCTTCGGCTGGGGCGGCAGGTGCCGTTTGCGCGAAGCTGGAGAAACTGGCGATAGCGGCGGTGGCCATCAGGCCAGCCAGTAACAGGGGTTTCGCTTTGATAGAGAGACTGGATGTCATGGAGTCGATTCCTTTGGGTAAAGTGCCTGGAGCGACAAATGGCATCAGGCTGCGAAGAAGTTTGCGCGCTGCGGGTTAAAGGCAAGTGTGCATTGGTGAATGCCATGTAAAGTTTGGTGCATGTTTCGTCAACCGGGCGAACAATTCAAAGGGATCAAGTGTTTAAAAATGTGATGGTTTATGCAATCAGCCCGGCCTGGGCCCAAACCCTGGCCAGCATGGAAAGTGGCTTGGACAAGGCGCGGTTCGTCGAATGTGGCTTGTCGCAGGAAAAGTCGGTAGGCTGGACCGAGCCGCGCGGCGAAGCCCACGGCCCGTTGGTCGAGTCAATCGGCGGGCAGTTGATTTTGAAGCTGATGATTGAAGCCAAGGTTTTGCCCGGCAGTGTGGTGGCGAGAAAAGCCCAGGACCGCTTGGCCCACATTGAGGCCAGCACGGGCCGCAAACCTGGAAAAAAAGAAACCCGCGACATCAAAGACGATATTCGCCTTGAGTTGCTGCCCCAGGCCTTTACCAAACAGGGCCGCACCAGCGTATGGATTGACCCCAAAGCCAAGCGCTTGGTGATTGACGCAGCCAGCACGGCCAAAGCTGATGAAGTGGTGACTCTGCTTGTGAAATGCCTTGACGGGTTTGCCGTGACCTTGGTGAACACCACCACGTCGCCCGCCGTGGCCATGGCGCAGTGGCTGACCACGCAAGAGGCGCCGCAAGGCTTTAGCGTGGACCGCGAGTGCGAGCTGAAAGCTGCAGATGAAAGCAAGGCCGTGGTGCGCTATTCGCGCCACCCGCTGGACATCAAGGAGGTGCAGGCCCACATAGAAAGCGGCAAGCAACCCACCCGTGTGGCGATGACCTGGAACAACCGCGTCTCGTTTGTGCTGACCGAAGGCCTGGTGATTAAAAAAGTGGCTTTTCTGGATGTGGTGTTGGAAGCCGCCAGCGGTGGTGCCACGGTGGGTGGCAGCGGCAAAAACGACGGGTTTGATGCCGACGTGGCAATTGCAACGGCCGAACTGGCACAGCTGATTCCGGATTTGTTACTGGCGCTGGATGGCGAAGTGCTGGGTGGCTGATTTGCCTTTTGGTATCGCCAATAGCACGAAACTGAAAGGGTGATTTTCATTTCGGCAGGGCGCTAACCCATTGTCTGGCGGTACCATCAGTTTCAATACAACAGGAGCTGATGAATGACCCAGGTGACATGGACCGGCGGTGCTGAGCATTGGACGACAAAGGCAACGCCAGAAGGGCCGGTGAGGCTCTTTTTGTGGCAAAAAAAGGCGTCGCCCAAGGTGCCCAAAATTGGCACGATTTTTTTTGTGCACGGCTCCAGTATGGCGTCGCAACCCACGTTTGATTTAAGCGTGCAGGGTCGGCCCTGGTCGTCGGCGATGGACTGGTTTGCCGACCAGGGGTTTGACACCTGGACGATGGACAACGAAGGCTATGGCCGGTCGGACAAGCACCGCGACATCAACTTTGACATCAGCAACGGGGCTGACGACCTGGTGGCGGGCACCGACTACGTGCGCCAGCAAACCGGCGTGGAGTCCATGCTGTTCTACGGCATTTCGAGCGGCGCCCTGAAGGCCGCGCTGTTTGCTGAGCGCCACCCCAATCGGGTTACCAAGCTGGCGCTGGATGCCTTTGTGTGGACGGGCGAAGGCAGCCCAACCCTAGAGCAGCGCAAGAAAAAATTGCCTGAGTTTTTGGCCAAGAACCGCCGTGCGATTGACCGCCCCTTTGTGCACAGCATTTTTCAGCGTGACCACCCCGGCACCGCAGATTGGGTGACGGTGGAGGCCTTTGCCGACGCCATTTTGACGCTGGACGACTCCATGCCCACAGGCACCTACGTGGACATGTGCTCCAAGCTGCCGCTGCTGGACCCGCGCCAGATCAAGGCCCCGACGCTGATTTTGCGCGGGGAGCACGACGGCATTGCGGCGCTGGACGATTTGATCAATTTTTACAAACTACTGCCCAACATGAACAAGCAGTTTAGCGTGATGGCGGGTATCTCGCATGCGAGTTTTCAGCAGAAAAATTACAAGATGGTGTACCAGATTCTGCACAGTTACTTCACTATGCCAGAACCTGTTTATTTGGGGTAAACCATGCGCAAAACGCCACGTTTTTTGAGTCTCAGCTTTTGGTCGCTAGGCTTGGCTTGCGCTTTGGTGCCAGCGGCTTGGGCGCAAACCAGCGTGCCGGGCGCAGGGGCCGCGAGTATTGCCGCCACCAGCCAAGGCTACCCGTACAAGCCAGTCAAACTGATTGTGCCGTTTGCGCCGGGTGGCTTCACCGACGTGGTGGCCCGCATCTTGGGGCAAAAACTGTCGGTCGCCATGGGCCAACAGTTCGTGATTGAGAACAAGGCGGGGGCGGGTTCGACCATTGGCACAGACTTTGTCGCCAAGTCAGCGCCAGACGGCTACACGCTGGTCATGGTGTCCAGCACGCACGTGATCAGCCCGTGGATTTACAAATCCATGCCATATGACCCGATCAAGAGCTTTGCCGTGGTGACCAAGCTGGTCGATTCGCCCTACGTGCTGCTGGTCAACCCCAAAGTGGCTGCCAACAACGTGCAAGATTTCATCAGATTGGCCAAAGCCGCGCCCGACAGCATTCATTACGCGAGCAGCGGCAATGGCAGCGCGCAGCATTTGATGGGCGGTTTGTTTGTGCAAATGACGGGCGCACCCCTGAAGCACGTGCCGTATCGGGGTAGCAGTGGTGCATCTACCGACTTGGTGGCTGGCGTGGTGGAAAGCAGCTTCGCTGGGGTGCCCAACGCCCTGGCGCAGGTGCCGCAAGGGCGGCTGAAGGCGCTGGCGGTCACCACTGCCAAACGCATTCCTCAGTTGCCTGATGTGCCCACCATGCAAGAAGCAGGTGTGGCGGGTTACGACGCGTCGGTTTGGTTGGCGCTGCTGGCCCCTGCGGGCACACCGCGGGATGTGGTGATGAAGCTGAACACCGAGATCGCCCGCTTGATGGCGACGCCAGACACCAAAAAGGCCCTGTTTGACGCGGGGGTGGAGGTGTCGCCCTCAAGCCCAGAGGCCATGACCACCTACATGGTGCAAGAGCTGGAGCGCTGGGGCAAAGTGGTGAAAGACACCGGCGTGAAGCTGGAGTGACCTGCTGGCGGGCCAATGGCCGCAAACGGTTTGATGAGCGTGGTTTGCTATAATATAAATAGCAAACTATCTATATTATTCGGGAGCTAGAGGCCTATTTTGTTCGAAATTTGCCGTCGCGAGCCGTTTTAGGTCAATTTTGACCTCAATTTACCACATTTGTGGTAAATTTGTGCCATTTTGTGATTTTCAAGCTGGAGCCAGTCGTGCCGAATTTTTGGGGTCTCGAAACACCAAGGGCTGGGCCGTCACGCGTTGCGCATCGGGCACCTGTGCGTAAGCCACCGCCGTTTGCACCCGCGCGTGGTGCGCGGACTTGTCGCACACCGGGTCGGCATTGGCGGCGTCGCCCGTCAGCATGTAGGCCTGGCAACGGCAACCGCCCAAGTCTTTTTCCTTTTCTGGGCAGGTTTTGCAGGGGTCTTTCATCCAGCTGTCACCCCTAAAATGGTTAAAGCCGGGCGAGTGGTGCCAGATGTCCTGCACGCTCATGTCGCGCACGTTTGGAAAGTCAATGCCCTTGATCATTTTGGCGGTGTGGCAGGGCAAGGCGGTGCCGTCAGGCGTGACTGTCAAAAAGATGTTGCCCCAGCCGTTGGTGCACTTTTTGGGGCGGTTTTCATAATAATCGGGCACCACAAAAAAGATGCGCAGCTTGCTTCCTAGGCGTTCGCGGCAAGCCTGCATCACGCGCTCAGCCCGCTGCAACTGCTCGCGGGACGGCAGCAACTGGTCGCGGTTGAGTTCTGCCCACGAGTAATACTGGGTGTTGGCCAGCTCCAGGTAGTCGGCGCCCAGTTCCACCGCCAGGTCGATGATCTGCTCGATGTAGTCAATATTGAGGCGGTGCACCACGCAGTTCAGCACCATGGGCCAACCGTTGGCCTTGATCAGTTGGGCCGTGCGTCGCTTTAAATCGAACGTCTTGGTGTGCGACAAAAAGTCATTCAGTTCTTTGGTCGAGTCTTGAAACGAGAGCTGAATGTGATCCAACCCTGCCGCCTTCAGAGCCGCCGCACGCGCCTCGGTCAGCCCCACGCCTGAGGTCAACAGGTTGGTGTAAAACCCAAGGCGGTGCGCTTCGGCCACCAGCAGCTCCAGGTCGTCACGTAGCATGGGCTCGCCCCCTGAGAAGCCGCATTGCACGCTGCCTGCCGCGCGTGCCTCGCGCAACACGCGCAGCCAGTCATCGGTGGACAGCTCGGCACTGGCGGGTGTTTGCGCAAAGTTGACCGGGTTGTAGCAAAACACGCAGTGCAGGGGGCAGCGGTAAGTCAGCTCGGCCAGCAGCCACAGCGGCGGGCCGGGGGTGGGAGATGCGGGTTGTGTAACGGGTTGGGCCACGGATTGGGAAACGGGGTGAGGCGTCATGCTTGAACCCATCCATGGCTGTGGGCAATGGCCAAAAACTCCAGCACGTCGGGTGCAAGGCCGGTGGCGTCAAACTGGGTTTCAAGCTCGGCAACCACAGTTTGCACGGTTTTGATGCCGTCCAGGCGGCTCATGATTTCGCCCGCGCTGCCATTGAGCTTGACCATGCCCTCGGGGTACAGCAGCACCCAGGACTTTTGCACCTCTTCCCATTGCAGGCGGAAGTGGCTAGCCACGCGGGGCTGATGGGCCAGGCCGATGAGCATGGGCGTTTTAGTGGGTTCAGTCATGCTGGCGCGGCAACTTTGGGGCCTTTGATTTCAATCTTGCACTGGCTCAGCATGATGGCGTCGGCCAGCGCCCACAGCACATCGAGCTTGAACTGCAAAATCTCCAACGCTCGCTCTTGCAAGGCGCGGGTTTGGCTGAAGTGGTTCAGCGTGAAGGTCAAGCCGTGTTCCACATCACGCCGCGCCTGGCTTAGGCGCTGTTTGAAGTACTGCAAGCCTGCCGCGTCAACCCAGGGGTAGTGCGTGGGCCAGGTGTCGATGCGCTGCTGGTGAATGTGTGGCGCAAACAGTTCGGTCAGGCTGGAGGCCACGGCCTCTTGCCACGGCTGGCGGCGTGCAAAATTGACATAGGCGTCTACCGCAAAGCGAGCAGCGGGCACCACGTGGCGCAGCGAGGTGACATCGTCGCGCGACAAGCCCACAGCCTGGCCCAAGCCAATCCAGGCTTCGATGCCGCCAGCGTCGTTGATGCCGCCCAAATTCAGCCCGTCGTGGTCCAAAATGCGCAAAATCCACTCGCGGCGAATCTCGCGGTCATCGCAGTTCGACAAGATTGCCGCATCTTTGAGCGGGATCGAGATTTGGTAATAAAAGCGGTTGGCCACCCAGCCTTGCAATTGGCTGCGGCTGAGGCGGCCCTCTGCCATCATCACGTGAAACGGGTGGTTGATGTGGTAACTGCTGCTTTTGCCGCGCAGCCGGGTTTCAAACTCTTCGGCGCTCCACGGGGCGGTCATAAATCAATCTCCATGCCGTCAAAGGCAAGCTCGACGCCGTGGGTAGTGAGCGTTTGGCGCTCTGGGCTGTCGGCGTCCAGAATTGGGTTGGTGTTGTTGATGTGGATCAGCACTTTGCGGGTGGTGGCGGGCAGTTTGTCCAGCCATTCCAACATGCCGCCTGCGCCACTTTGCGGCATGTGGCCCATGGCGCGTGAGGTTTTTTGAGAGGCGCCCAAGGTGATCATCTCGTCGTCGGTCCACAGCGTGCCGTCGACCAGCACGCAGTCTGCGGCTTGCATGGCCGCCCACACGGCGGGCTCCATTTGGCCCAAACCGGGGGCGTAAAAAATGCTCTTTCCTGAGTCGGTGTCGGTGATGGTCACGCCCACGTTGTCGCCCGGCTGGGGCTGGTTGCGATGTGGTGAATAGGGCGGTGCGTTGCTGATGAGGGGCAGCGCCGTGAAATGCAGACCGGGCACGCTGGGCATGGCAAAACCAGCTGCGTCCAAGCTCACGGCATGCCAGTCAATGCCGCAATAGTGCTGCAGCACGTTGAGCAGCGGGTTGCCCGTGGTCAGGTCGTCTTTGACCAGCGGATGGCACCACAGCGGCAGCGGCTGGCGGTATTCGCGCAACATGTACAGGCCGGTTGTGTGGTCGATTTGCGCATCCATTAAAAACACGGCGCGGATGGCGGTGTCGCGCAAGGAGCGGGCGGGTTGCAGTGCCGGGAAGCTGCGAATTTGCTGCAAGATGTCAGGCGAGGCATTGAACAGCACCCAGTTTTGCTGATCGCTACTCACGGTGATCGACGACTGTGTGCGCGCCTCGAAGCGCGGGCTGCCGCTGCGGTAACCGTGGCAGTTGGGGCAGTTGCAGTTCCACTGCGGAAAGCCGCCCCCTGCGGCAGAGCCCAAAACATGGATTTTCATGCGGCGGGCTTTGGTTGAACGAGGGGGGCTGGAGTGATTGCGCAATCCGTCGGGTGTGACCCTGACGGATTGGCTGATATCAAAGGCCTGGAATCAACGATTCGAGATGTACATCGTGATTTCAAAGCCAAGGCGCATGTCGGTAGCGGTTGGTTTTTCCCATGTCATAAGGTCACTCCTGTCATTTTTTCCCGCAAGACGCGGTGGTCGCGCTGGCAGTGAATCTGGCAGCACCTACCTGACTATCGGCGCTGCCAGTGGTTTGCAGCATCGGCAAATTATGGATTTCCACCTCATGATTTTCATGAGTTTGGGCAGTGACTGGTGTGGGTCGCCCAAGCCGTGTCCGCGCGTCGGAGGAATCCGGCTAGCATGGCGGCTATGAACGCGCTTGACTCAACCCTTGCCCCGCACCAGGGGGCTGAACCTTATGCCTCTGGCTTGCTGGACGTGGGCGACGGCCATCAAATCTATTTTGAGCAGTGCGGCCAGGCAAACGGCATGCCGATTGTCTTTTTGCATGGCGGGCCGGGCAGTGGCTGCTCGGTGGCGCACCGGCAGATGTTTGACCTGCAACGCGACCGGGTGGTGCTGTTTGACCAGCGCGGCTGTGGCCGAAGCCTGCCCCGAGGGTCGGTGCAGCACAACACCAGCGCCCATTTGGTGGCGGACATTGAGCAACTTCGCCGCCACTTGGGCATTGACCGCTGGCTGGTGGTGGGCGGGTCTTGGGGCGCCGGCTTGGCGCTAGCCTATGCGGCGGCGCACCGGGCTTCGTGCTTGGCGCTGGTGGTGCGGGGTTTGTTTTTGGGCCGCCCGTCAGATGTGAACTGGTTTTTTCAGCAAGTCGGGCAGTTATTGCCTGATGCCTGGGACGCCTTGGCGAAGCTTGCGCCAGACGCGGTGCGAACCCATCTGCTGCCATGGCTGGCTGGGGAGTTGAACAGCGCAGAGGCGCAGCGTGCCCAAGGCGCTGTGCGGGCCTGGGCCGCCTGGGAGCAAGCGGTGTCTGAGCGGCGCGCACCCGTGTTGGCACCCGTGCACCTTGCGGGTGATGCGGCCCAGGCGCAGGTGGACAAGTACCGTGTGCAAAGCCACTATTTGCTGAACAACTGCTTTTGGGGTGACGCGAGTTTGTTGCAACGTGCCACCCAGCTTGCTGATTTGCCAGTAGCCGTATTGCATGGACGGCTGGACTGGATTTGCCGCCCCAGCGCTGCGTGGGAGTTGCACCGCGTTCTGCCTGGCAGTCGTTTGCAGTGGCTGGACGGTTGCGGCCACAGTCCGTTTGAGCCCGCGATGGCGCAAGCCATGACCGAGGCCGTCACCGACATGTTGGTCCACTTTGCAACCCATCGCCAGTTTGCGAGCTGAACAGCATGGGCTTGCGGCTCCAAATCAACCTGATCATCACCGCCTTGCTGGGCATTTTTGCCTCGCTGGTGATTGGTTTGGAGATTGAAAACACCCGCCGCGGCGTGCACGAGGAAGTGTTGGGTGCGAATGTGGTGGCCACCCAACTGCTGTCGCGCGTGGACTGGGTGTATGGCTACGGCGGGCTGGAGGGGTTGACCGACTACCTGACCCGTGTGGGGCGCGTGCGTGCCAATGAAATCAGCCTGTACGATGCTCAAAACCAACTGCTTTACAAATCACCCGCGCCGACTTACAAGGTCGGCCGTGAAGCGCCCGAGTGGTACGCACGGCTGGTGTCAAAACCACTGGCCGCCAAACAAATCGTGCTGCCCAAGGGCCGCATTGAGCTGCGTGCCGATGCCTCCCGCGCCACGCTGGACGGCTGGGACGACCTGCGCCCCATGTTGTGGATGGTGCTGACGGGCTTTGTTTTGGGCAATTTGCTGGTTTATGCGCTGGTGGGGCGGGCGCTCAAACCCGTGCGGCTGCTAATTAGCGGTTTGGGTCAGGTGGCCAAGGGCGATTACGACGCTCGCTTGCCTGAGCTGTCGGGCCATGAAGGACGGCAAATCAGCGCGGCGTTCAACGGCATGGCGCAGTCGGTGCGAGACAGCGCATTAGCCCGCCGCCAAGCCCAGGAAGCCACCCAGGCGCTGGCTGACAACCGCGAGCTGACGCAGCTGATTCAGACCCGCATTGAGCAAGAGCGTGGTGCCATCGCGCGCGAACTGCACGATGAAATGGGCCAGCAGGTGACGGCAATCAAAAGTGTCGGGTTGGCCATTGCACGCAAGGCGGCTGGGCAAGACGCGATGATTGAGCAGTCAGCCCGGCTGGTGATGGGCTGTGCCGACCAAATTTACGATGGCGTGCACCGGCTGATTGCCAAATTGCGGCCTTTGACCCTAGACCGGTTTGGCTTGCGCGATGCCTTGCAGGATTTGCTGGACGACCGCCGGGTGCACCATGCCGGTGTGGAAATGACGCTTGCCACCACGGGCTCGCTGGAGGGGCTGGATGACGCCCTGGCCACAGCGGTTTACCGCATTGTGCAAGAGGCGCTGAACAATGCTTTGCGCCATGCAAAGGCCAGCCGAGTCGAGGTGATTTTGGAGGCAACGCCCCAGTCGCTTGACTTGCAAGTGCAAGACAATGGGGCAGGCCGCCTGGAGCAATTTGAAGCGCCCGGCCACTACGGCGTGATGGGCATGCGCGAACGGGTGCAAGCGCTGGGCGGGCAATTTGGGCTGGAACAGGTTGAGCCCACAGGCGTGCGTGTGCGGGTGAGTTTGCCCAGAACCCCCCAACAATAGAAAGAGTCACATTGAAAGTCATGCTGGTGGACGATCATGCGGTGGTGCGCATGGGCTTTAAGCTGCTTCTGCAAGCTAGTAGCGACATTGAGGTGGTGGCAGAGGCCGACAGCGGAGAGGCGGCTTGCCAGTTGGTTGAGGCCGCCGCGCCCGATGTGGTGGTGATGGACATTGCCATGGCGGGCATGGGCGGCATTGAGGCGATTAAACGCTTGCTGGCAAAAAATCCCAAGTTGCGTATCTTGGCGCTGTCGGCCCACGAGGACACCAGCCACCCCAAGCGGGCCTTGCAAGCTGGGGCTTTGGGGTATTTGTCCAAACGCAGTGCGCCCGAGGTGCTGATTGACGCGATTCGCACCATCGCCCGCGGGCTGCCGTATCTGGACGCGCAGATTGCCCAACGCATGGCGGTGCAAGGCATCCATGGTGACCAAGGCCCGATGGAAAAACTCTCGGCCCGTGAATTTGAAGTGTTTGTGCAACTGGCGCGCGGCCAGACGGTGGCGCAAATTTCAGAGGCGCTCAAGCTGTCAAGCTCGACCGTGGGCACGCACCTGTACAACGTCAAACAAAAGCTGGGGCTTGCCAATCAGGCTGAAATGACGCTGCTGGCGGTGCGCCACGGCTTGATTGATGTGTCGGGCTGATGGCTCGCAAGCTGCGCAGTCAGGCGACGGCGTAGCCTTCTTCGGCAATGGCTTTGGCCAGCAATTCGCGTGATTGCGCGGACGCCACTTCGACTTTGTTGGCAGAGCGGTCAATTTTGACTTCGGCTTGCGGGTCGAGTTGCTTGACGGCGCGGGTGACGGCTTTTTCGCAGTGGCCGCAGGTCATGCCGGTGACTTCAAAGGTCTGGTTCATAGGGATCTCCTTCAATAGTTCAGGTCAAAGCCAGTTTGACCCATCAGCGTGGTGCTGTCATTGATCCAGAGCAAGGCTTGAACCTGACATCATGTGCACCATATGCAGTCTATGACGAGTATTTCAATCCCTGCGAGCTTGCCCGATATGGCCTCTATCGACATTGGCATCGGTGGCATGACCTGCGCGTCATGCGTGTCGCGGGTTGAAAAGGCATTGAACAAGGTGGCGGGGGTGGAGGCCGCCACCGTCAACTTGGCGACAGAATCGGCGCGCATCTCCTTTGCGCCCGTGGCGGGCATGGACGCCCGCCTGCGCCGTGCCGTGCGGGATGCAGGTTACGAGCCACGCGCGGCAGACGCGGCCATTGACGCGCCCGATGCGTCGCCCTGGGCGGGTTTTGCACCCGTGGGCATTGGCATGGCGCTGTCTGCGCCATTGGTGTTGCCCATGATCGCCGACCTGTTTGGCAAGCACTGGATGCTGCCCGCGCTGTGGCAGTTTTTGCTGGCGACACCGGTGCAATTCATTTTGGGTGCGCGCTTTTACAAAGCCGGTTGGCAGGCGCTGAAAAATTGGAGCGGCAACATGGATTTGCTGGTGGCCATTGGCACCACGGCGGGCTGGGCATTGTCGATGTGGCTTTGGATCACGGCAGACCCCGAGGTGATGTTGCACCTGTACTTTGAAGGTTCGGCCGTGGTCATCACCCTGGTGCTGCTGGGCAAATGGCTGGAGGCGCGGGCCAAACGACAAACCACCTCGGCCATCCGTGCCTTGCACGCGCTGCGGCCTGAAACCGCGCATTTGCTGGGGCTGGACGGCGAGGTCAATCTTCCTGTGGCGGAAGTGATGGTGGGCGACAAATTGGTGGTGAGGCCAGGCGAACGCTTTCCGGTGGACGGCATCTTGTTGGAAGGCCGCACCCAGGTGGATGAATCCATGCTGACGGGTGAGCCGCTGCCGGTAGACAAAATGGCTCCTTCAGTAGGTGACTCAGGCGCGGCAACGGCAGCGGACGCATCGGCCCGCGTCACGGGCGGCTCGATCAATGGCGATGGACGGGTGGTGATCCAGGTGCGCGCGGTCGGCACCGACACGGTGTTGTCCAGCATCATCCGCCTGGTGGAAGACGCGCAAGCGGCCAAAGCGCCGATTCAGCGACTGGTTGACCAAGTGAGCGCCGTGTTTGTACCGGTGGTTTTGGTGATTGCCTTGGTCACGCTGCTGGCATGGTGGTGGACTGGGCACCCGTTTGAGCTGGCCTTGATTCACGCGGTGGCGGTGTTGGTCATCGCCTGCCCATGTGCGCTGGGTCTGGCCACGCCCACGGCCATCATGGCGGGCACGGGGGTGGCGGCCAAGTACGGTATTTTGATCAAAGACGCGCAGGCCCTGGAACTGGCGCACAAGGTGGATGTGGTGGCATTTGACAAAACCGGCACCCTGACGGTTGGGAAGCCTAAGTTAACCGCCTTGTTGACAGCGCCCGGCTGGGACGAGCCCGCCGTTCTAAAGGCCGCCGCCAGCTTGCAAAGCGGCAGTGAACACCCGCTGGCCCGGGCGGTCCTTGTGGCCGCCAAAGACAAAACCTTGGCTGTTGATCAACCCGTGGACGTGCAAGCCGTGCCTGGCAAAGGCACCGAAGGGCGCGTGTCGGTCGGGGGTGTTGAACGCAGCTTTTTGATTGGCAGCCTGCGCTGGATGACCGAGCTGGGGGTAGACATGGGCGTTTTGGCCGCCCAGGCCACTGAGCTCCAAGCGCAAGGTGCCACCGTGTCAGCCATGGCCGAGCGCACCGCCACTGGAGTCGTGCTGTGCGCCTTGATGGCGTTTGGCGATGAACCCAAACCCGGCGCCCAAGAGGCCTTGGCCACCTTGCGTGCCCGAGGCATCAAAACGGTGATGATTTCAGGCGACAACCGGGGCGCCGCCGAAGCCATGGCCCGGCGCTTGGGCCTGCAACCTGACAACGGCGAAGTGATGGCTGACGTGCTGCCAGCAGACAAGGTGGCGAAGGTGATGTCGTTGAAATCAGAGGATTTTGGAGCAGCAATTTCCCGTAGGGCCGCCCCAAGGGAAATTAGCCCCCACGGGGGGCAGCGACCACACGAAGTGGGAGAGCGTGGGGGCGAAATTTCCCGCAGGGCCGCCCCAAGGGAAATTAGCCCCCGCGGGGGGCAGCGACCACACGAAGTGGGAGAGCGTGGGGGCCACATCCACATTGTTGCAATGGTCGGCGATGGCGTGAATGACGCCCCGGCGCTGGCGGCTGCGGATGTTGGCATGGCCATGAGCAACGGCACCGATGTGGCAATGCATGCGGCGGGCATCACGCTGATGCGCGGCGACCCCAGGCTGGTGGCCGATGCGCTCGATATTTCCGCCCGCACCGTCGCCAAAATCAGGCAAAACCTGTTTTGGGCTTTTGCCTACAACGCAGCGGGCATTCCATTGGCGGCCCTGGGCTATTTAAACCCGGTGCTGGCTGGCGCGGCCATGGCCTTGAGTTCGCTCAGCGTGATGAGCAACGCATTGCTGCTTAAGCGCTGGAAGCCTAAAACTGGCCCTTAAAGGCAAAAAGGAACCTGCAGGTTCTTTTTTATCGAAAAGAAGCGTTTGAGGGCAAATTGTGAATAAAATCGGCCTCTAGCTCTCGAATAATCTAGATAGTTTGCTATTAATAACGTAGCAATTGAAGCCAATGACTTTCGCTGCGGGCCTCGCTAAACTGGGGTGGCAAGCCCAAGTGTCGCCCTCATTTTCCGGAGTTTTGATGATCGAGATTTCCAAAGAAGCCCGCAAAGAAGCCATCACCTCCATCGAGCGCTATTTTCAAGAGAATATGGAGGAGCGCATTGGCAACATTGCAGCAGGCGCACTGCTGGGGTTTTTTCTGGAAGAAATTGGCCCTCTGGTCTACAACAAGGCCGTCGCTGAGGTGCAAGAACGCCTTCAGTCCCGCATCTCTGAAATCGACATTGAGATTCACGAGGATGAGTTTCAGTATTGGCGCAAATATGACAAATTGAAGCTGAAAAGATGAAGTGATACCCCGCGCGGGGGCCCTGTTGCGCGGGTGGTGGGCGACGCCAAAGCCAAATTCATGGCGCAGGCCAAGTGGGTTACGTCGCAGTGGGAGCGCATCGCGCAGGAAACCTTCGTTTACGATTCGGCGCAGCATTTGCCTGTGAAAGCGTCGCCAAGGTTGTAAGGTAGGCTTTTCTGTCCCGACCTAAGGGGTTCTGATCAATCAACTGGAGCGCATGATGAAAAAACTATCTCTGACCTTGGCAGCCCTTGCTTTGGCCCTGTGTGCAAGCTGGGCGCAAGCTGCCGACGGCTTGATTGAAATCAAAAGCCCGCACAGCGCCAAAGACACCATGAACAAGATCGAAGAGATTGTGAAACAGCGTGGCCTGAACGTTTTTGCCCGCATTGACCACAGCGCCGGGGCCGCCAAAATCGGTAAAACCCTGCGCCCCACTGAGCTGCTAATTTTTGGCAATCCGCAAGGCGGCACCCCGCTGATGGAGTGCGCGCAGACTGCAGGCATTGACCTGCCATTGAAGGCGCTGGTGTGGGAAGACGCGGCCAACCAAGTTTGGCTGGGTTACAACGACCCGGCGTTTTTGGCCCAGCGTCATGGTGCTGCAGCGTGTCCTGTGGTGGACAACCTGCGCAAAGCACTGGCGGGCATCGCCGAGGCGGCAGTCGCCAAGTAAGAACCGCAGTGGGCCTGAACTGGCCCCCGCGCTTTTTGAATCGGGGCCAATTCAGGTAACACTTGTTTAAACTGGTGTAGGTCTGCCCAGTGGCGTCCTGCCGCAGCGGACAAGCGCACGCACCGAATGTGCCGTTATCTGCCTGACAATGCTGCTCAATGAAAACGGCATCGTCCAACCCGGTCAGCACCTTTTGGCTTGCACTTGCCTTGTCATTGGCGGCCGCCGTGTCTTTGGGAATCACCCGTTTTTCATACGGTCTGTTGCTGCCGCCCATGCGCGCAGACCTGGGCTGGACGTACACGCTGGCAGGTGGCATGAACACCGCCAATGCCTTGGGGTACTTGCTGGGTGCTCTGGCCATGCCGCAGTTGTTGCGCTACTTTGGGCCCACCCGTTTGGTGCTGGGTGGCGCTGTGCTGGCCAGTGGTTTGATGGCCTTGTCCGGGTTTTTCACCGAATCGCCCCACCTGTTGGCGCAGCGGCTGCTAGCGGGAATCGCCAGCGCTTTGGTGTTCAGCGCAGGGGGCTTGCTGGCAGCGCGACTGGCTGCGATTGAGCCGCAAAAAAGCGGATTCTTGCTGGGCATTTATTACGGCGGTGTGGGCGTGGGAATTGTGGTGTCGGCCCTGGTGGTGCCCGCCGTGCTGGACGCCGCCGCCGCGCAAGCCCATGGCTGGGCGTGGGCCTGGTGGGTGTTGGCCGGGGCGTGTGCGGTAGGCACGGCGCTTGTGGCATGGCCCACGCGCGTGCTGGCAAGCTGGGCGGCGCAAGTCACGGCCAGCGAATTGGCCACCCAGCCCAAGTCTGATGGGCGGCGCTTTGCTTGGCGCGATTTCGGCTTTGCCTTGGGGGGCTACGGTTTGTTTGGGCTGGGGTACATCGGCTACATGACGTTTGTCATCGCGCTTTTGAAAGAACAAGGCGCCAGTGCCAGCGCAATCACCACCTTTTATGCACTGTTAGGTTTGGCTTGCGTGGTGTCGGCGCGTTTGTGGGCGGGTTTGCTGGACCACTTCAGGGGCGGGCAGGCGCTGGCTATTTTGAACGCCTTGCTGGGCCTGGCCACGGTGCTGCCTGCCATCACCTCGGTCTGGCCGGTGGTGCTGTTGTCTGGCATTTTGTTTGGCGCGGTGTTCGCGTCGGTTGTGGCGTCTACCACCGCCTTGGTGCGCCACAATTTGCCAGCCAGCCAGTGGGCACCCGGCATCAGCGCCTTCACTGTCGTGTTTGCAGCGGGTCAAATGGTCGGCCCCACCGCTGTGGGTTGGATTGCCGATGGTCCCGGCGGCTTGCCCCGTGGCTTGCTGTTTTCAGCGATTGCCCTGTGGCTGGGGGCGTTGTTGGCTTGGCGGCAGCGGGGGTTGAGTGGGGGGTGAGTCCAACTTTGGACAAATATTACATAAATGTTCTAGGATGGACTAAGATGGAGACTTCATCGACTCCTTAGGAAGCTGTTGTCATGAGTGCAGTCCTGGAACAAAAACCTGTTTCGACCAGCCTTAAAACCAGTCAAGCCGCGTTGCGGGTGTTTTTTCGCATCACCCAGGCCTGGGGATTGACGGCGGCGCAGGAGCAAATTGTGCTAGGCACCAGCCGAACGACCTTGTTCAACTGGAAGTCAGGCGTGGTGCGCGCGGCTTTGGAGCCGGTGGCGCTGGAGCGCCTGAGCTACGTGTTTCGCATCTTCGCCGCGCTGGAGATTTTGCTGCCCATCCCAGAGCGGGCAAACCATTGGGTCAAAGCGCCCAACACGGCCCCTTTGTTTGGCGGGGCCAGTGCGCTGGATCGCATGCTGGCAGGCCAGGTGGGCGACCTCAAAGAGGTGGCAGATTACCTGGACGCGCAGCGAGGTGGTGATTTTTCGTGAACCCCAAACTCAGCACCATCGAGTGGAGCCCGACCTTTCGGCTGGTGCCTAGCCGTTTCCCGCCTGTGGGCCTTTTTGACCGAGTGGCATCGGCTGACGATTTGGACGCGGTGTTTTGGGTGCAAGGCCTGACCAACCCGCGTTTGCGTCAAGAGCTCGGAGCCATCGCACTGGTTCCTGCGGCAGACCGCGTCTTTGGCCACGGCAGCACGCCCGTCATGGCCGCGTTTTGCCATTTGAATCCGGCAGGTTCGCGTTTTTCTGATGGCACTTGGGGCATTTACTACGCTGCGTCGAGCCTCGCGGTGGCAGTGGCGGAGGTCAGCCACCATCGCGCTCGATTCCTGGCCGCGACCGCGCAGCCAGCCCTGGAGGTGGATATGCGCTCGTATGTGGGGCGGGTGAGCAAGCCCTTGCATGACTTGCGACCCAAGGCGTGGCGCAAGCTGCACGATCCCGATGACTACGGGCCGTCGCAGATGATGGCCAAGACCTTGCGGGCACAGCAATCGTGGGGAATTGTGTACCACAGCGTGCGCGACCCTGGTGGCCAATGCGTCGCAATTTTGCGCCCGCCGGGCATTGAATTGCCCGTGATTCAAGGGGCACATGTGACCCTGTGTTGGGACGGTCATTCGATTTCGCGCTGGTATCGCAAGTCGGATGTTGTAAAACTGCCTTGATAGTGATGCATGCTGCATGCTGCATGCAGCTTGTAGCCTGACCCGAGCGATTTCTTTCGGGGCTGCCCTTTCACAAAATTGGCGGCTTAAACCTTCTCGCTCAACCGCCCTTCAACAAACTTGTGCAAAACACTTGCCACCAAAGTCTGAGAAGGGATGCCATCTGCCAAGCCGCGTCGTTGCAAGCCGCGCAGGTCTTTGGACGAGATGCGGATATTCAGGCGCGTCTTTGCGAAACGCGGCTTCGGCGTACTCGCGGTGCCGTGCGAGCAGCGTCACTGTGTCCGCGACGCGGGTGGTCTTGCCGGCTTCGCAGGCACTGAGGATTTCCTGCTCTTCCTCGTCGAGCTTGTCGTCGCATGGATCGGGATTTGCGGGATGCGGAGTTGCTTTAGTCATGGCTTGCTCCGGTCGCGTTTCGTGGCTTTGCGGTTGGGGATGATAGCCTTCAAAGCCCGGCGCGTTCAAGCCCCAGGCACCGTACCGCGTCTGGCAATGCGCTGCCTCCAGCGAGCCGCCAGACCCGCCACCATCGCGACAACCACGCCGACAGCCAAGGCGACGTACGCGAAGGTGAACATGGCAAACTTGATGGCCGCGAGGGATGAATACAGCAAGGCAAGGCTGTCAGGGAAGCCTGCGGGATCGGCCAGCATGACGTAAGAAACCAGGTTCTCAAGCGTGTCGGCGATAGGCGCAATCGCCGACAACAGCGCTGCACCCACCATGATGCGTCGACCACGATGGTGTGCCGCAAACAGCCGCGACGCCCACAACAGAGCCACCACGTGCAGCACCAGCACGGTCAGAATGAACACATGATCAATGAACTGCGTGCGCCAGTACAAATCCATCGTGCCCCACTCAATCAGTTGTGCGTACCAGCCCTTAAGCTGAGCCGCATTGAAAGAGAGTTGCGCTTGAAAATAAGGTACTGGGAAGCGCGAAAGCGCATAACTCTCATTGAGCCAGTTGGTCGCGAGTGTGTTGGTTACTAGGGCCAAAGTGAAAAGCGCAGCCAGCCAGGGAGCCTTGGGGCGGTGAAGCAGATACGTGAACAGGGGTGCCATACAAGGGTCTTTCAGCGGTTGATGATGACCGTGATGGTTACACCCCTCGGCGCTGTTTGGGTCTCGGCTCAGTTGCGTTGCATTTCGGTTTGTTTCAGTTGCTGTGGCTGGATACCGCTGCAAGCCGCAGCCCCGGCAATCTTTCAAAATCGCCGGTGTTCAGTGTCAACAGAACGTACCCGTGTTCAGTGGCTTGTGCAGCGATCCACAGGTCGTTTTTAACGGCGTCGAGGCGACCATTCACCCTGCTTGATGGCTGTCGCGAGCACGCCAAACGCCGAGGATGTATGGGTTGACACTCCCAACGTCGGGCAGATTTGCACTTGGCGTAGGTAGGCGACGCGCATGCCGCGCTCAGTCAAAGTTATCTTTGCTAGCTTTGAGGCTGGGGGTGGCAATGTTAGGTCGTACTCGGGTTGCTGGAAACCACAGTTTGCTCCAACATCACTCCCGAACAATCGGAACTTGCGAACCCCGCGCCGCATTGGCTGCTGACTGAAGCAAGTGGCCCGTGCCTTGCTCCACCAGCGCAAAGGCCGTCAGCTTTTTGGTTTGCTCAATGCCTGACTTGAACAAGCACACGCAGCTGTGGTGCGGGTGTTGCGCAGACGCATACAGAATGCCATCCAAATCCTGCTGCCGACAATCGTGCGCAAATTTCTGGCTGGTCTCGTATCGTATGGACTGCAGCACGGGATAGCGCTCCTCCAGACCCCGCAAATCTGCCAGATGCACGCTGCCGCGCGTCTCAAATGTCACCATCGTGCGTTCCATCAAGCGATCCCAATGGCAGCTGCGTACCTCGCGGCGAAAAACTGATTCATACAGTGCTGTCTCTGGAGAATCCGCCAAGTAAGCCGTCGGCTCGTCGGCCAGATCGAATCGTCCCGTCAGACCCCCAGTAGGGGCCAAGATATAGCCTTTGAGCCGAACGCTGCCACGCCGTGCAGTGGCGCGCTGCACCCGGTGCCAGATTTGGTGGGCGGGGATTTCAAGTGTCGGAGGCGCGAAGCTGAGTAAATGTGGTGCTTTGAAGTTCATGGGCGAGGTCAGTGTGCCTCAGCCGTTGCCAGTGCCAATATCCGCTCGGGCGCTGCGCCTTGCTCCAGTGCTGCGCGCGGAGTCTGGCCGTCCAACGCAGGGGCTGGCGATTCCAGAAATGACAGCAACTGCCAGCCATCGTGGGTACCCAGGGCTTTAGCCAGGGGCTGCAACACTGGCCAGACGGCGGGCTCAAACTGCCAGCGTGGCAGCTTGAGCCCACGGCGCAAATGCGCCACGCCAATGCAGCGCCCCGCCTTGATCCAAGCGTTGACCGTCACCCGTGTGGTGCCTGCCAGCTCGGCCGCTTCATCGGTGGAGATCATGTCGGCAGCGTCCATGCGTTCGCGGCGATACTGCGCGCCTGAGCGCAGCAAGGCTTGCGTTTGCGCCGCTGTGGCGTAAGGGCTGTCAGTGGAAGAGCCATGGCGCGGTGGGGCGGATTTGGTGGCAAACGGTGAGTGAAGGGTGAAGGTGTTCATGCGAATGTTCTTGAGAAACCGTGCCTTAGGGCGCGTTGCGCAGGTTTGGTTTGCTGGACGAGAAAAAGCCACTCAACTTCACAGGTGGCGTTTTAATCGTTCTGATAAAGGGCTTGGCAAATGCTGAATGGATCAAGCGGTTCAAGTGAGATAAATGCCTTGCCCAATGTCTGAAAAAGTCAAAAACCTGCCAAAGCTCCGCAACTACAGTGTTGTTGCCTTGAGTTGATCGCACTGCCAGGAAGGCCTTCATCATTGCAGTCGAGATCTTGCTAGGCTCAAAAGGAACTACTGCGCCATTGCCGCGAATGATCATCTCGTTGTACGCCAACGGTCCCTGGCTTTGCGCCTTTGTACCTTCCCAAGTTAGCATTTCAACCCCTAGTTTTTACAAACCGCATCGAAGCGCACGGCTAGTACATAGTTTGATATTAGGCCAATCCGCAAGTTTTGTAAAGTTCGCTAAATTGGATTGTATGGATAAATGGCTGTGGGTGCGTCACGAGGCAGCGCTACTGAACATAAAATAGCAAATATTCCATGTCTGTATTACATCATTAGCTATTTAAGCAATAGCGTCTAGGCTGCTCGCGCGCCGGGCGGATCTGAAGCCCCGCACCGCGCCCGCCGCTCAACTGCCGCAGGCCCTTCGGGCGGACTATCTGCACTACTCAACCTCAGGGCCGCAGCGCAAACTAGGCTATCGCCTCAAACAAGCGTGGCTCTGTCGATCTGCTGCGCGGCCCCCAGACCCTGAGGTTTCCGAGCTTCGAGGCTGCGGCAGACGAGCGTCAGGCGCGGTGCGGTGCTTCAAGCATCAACTGATGTGCCAACTATTTACGTCGAAACAACCGTATTTTTTTGCGGCAACTCAAGTTCTGTACTTTGGTTTCTTGAAAGTGCGCAAAATGACGAATTCAAACTCATAACACTCAATCCCGTCATGCTTGCGACAAACTTATCAGACGTTGATGCCGACTTCCTCGCCGTCATCTGCAAGGAGCGCTGGCCCGAGACCGATACCCTTGAATTCAAAAGAGACTTGCCCGGTGGATCCGACAAGGAAAAGCATGAGTTGCTGAAAGACGTTTGCGCCTTCGCGAACGCAGACGGCGGAGACATCGTTTTTGGTGTGGAAGAAGCCGATGGCACTGCTGAAACCATCGTTGCAATCGCATCTGAGCCCTTCGATGCTGCGCAAAGACGAATCTCCCAAATATTGGATTCTGGAATTGAGCCTCGCTTGCAAGCGCTGCAAATCAAGTCTGTGGTCTTCTCCGATGGGTTTGTTCTAGTCATCCGCGTACCGGCCTCATTTTCGGGGCCACATTGCATTCGGGTGAACAATGCAAAAAGGTTTGTAATGAGAAACGGCACTAGTACCACCGACCTCACGTTTGACCAGCTCCGATCCGCATTTGACAGGACGGCCACTCTCAGCGACCGTGCACGACATTTTTTAGCTGATCGCACAAAGTTGATCGCGGACCGTAGAACTCCTAAACGCTTATCGGATGGCCCAAGTCGGGCGATTCATCTGATACCTATCGGAGGTCTAGCTGGCCGACAGTCAGCCAATCTTGCAAGTCTCAATGGTCAAGGGTTTACACAGTTTCTAGAGCCGGATTGGGGCGGTGGAAGTCGATCATTCAACCTTGACGGTATGGTGATGTTTCCGGGCGGTGCTTCTGACGAAGATCACAACGGATACAGCCAAGTCTTTAGAAATGGAATTATGGAGGCCGCATCGGTGGCTGGCGGAGTACATAAGCCAAGTCCTGGTCAGCCTGAGAGACAGATTGTCTGGGCTACTGATACGACAAAATTTTTCCGGGAACGAACGGAGACATTTATTTCTGTTGCAAAGGGCTGGGGGTTGGTGGGGCCGGCAGTACTTAGCTACGCGCTCTTAAACGTCGATGGCTATGAACTTGCAACTAGCACGAGATACTTCATGCGGCGGAAGCCGGAGTCAGATCGTCCTCACCTGGTTGTCCCGGAGCTGTGGATCGAAAGTCTTGAATCTGTGGAAATTGATCAAATTGTTCGACCACTTCTTGATATTCTTTGGCAAGGCTTTGGATTGGAACGCTGCTTGGATTTTGATGCCGCGTCAGGAGTGTTCAAACCAGTTCACTGATGGTACAGGCGGCGGTGATCGAGCCGAGTCAGGGC
>JANPCR010000038.1:0-10271 GCA_031431035.1 Rhodoferax sp. | reverse complement strand
CCCGCCTCATGCAGTCCACCACCGGTTGACAGCGAAATGTCCAACTGGGACAGCGCACTGGGGCCAGAGGGCTCAAGCCCGGTCAAGGCACCTGCGCCCGATGCCCCTGAAGAGCCCGAAGCCGACAAGCGTGCGCCCTTGCTGTGCGTCCCCAGACTTGCACCCATATTGGCCCGCAGCGGTGCCAAATCGGAAGTGACGTCTTCGCGCACGGTGAAGCTTTGCGCGATGGCATGCAACAACAGCAAGTCCCGAAACGCGCCCAGGTCAAAGGGCGAACTGCGCTCGTCCAGTGGATCACGGAAAATCGAGGCCTCAATCACCATCAGCGCTTTGCGGGTTGACCACAGCGCCGTAATGTGGGCCAAAACATGAGGGTAATCCTGCAAACCACGGCCTTCGTCGGTGAACATCGAAAACTCAGGAACCCGACCGTTGAACAGTAGGTTGAAGTCTTCCCGGAATTGGCGGTAGTCCGTTTTCAGGTTCAGGGAATGGAAAATTTGTAACAAGTCCAGGTAAATCAAAGGGCTGGTTTCGCCGTGGTCGTTGATTTGCTTTTCCAGAATTTGAATTGCCTGGTCGGTTTGCCCCAAGGACACAAAAAAGTCAGCCTGCTGGCGCACGTCAAACAACTGATCAGAGTTGATGGTGCGCGGTGCCAGAGATTGCATCTTGGTGGTCGATGCCTGCTCTGGGCGTTGGCCAGACAACGGCCCCCGGCGCAATGCGCTGTGCGATTTGCCCGATTGCATCAACTGGTCAAAATTCGACTCGCTCATTTCCACCAAGCTGACATCCAACTCTGAAATGGCGTCGTCGTTCAGGTCAGATGGGCCTGAAAAACGCGACTCGACGCCGGTGCCTGGCATGGGCACTTTGGCTCGCGCGGCGGTCGGCGTGGGCGGCGGTGGCACGGAGTCTTGCAGCGGTAAATCGATTTCTTTGGTGGCAAGACTTTCACGTAACGCGGCAGGCACTGAAGGAGCGGCTGGTGCGACGGCATCTGATGGCTTGGGGCTGCTCCACCAATCGTCTTTGGCCGTGGGGGCTGCAACTCTGGCCTGAAGACGACTCCAAAGGTAGGCAATGGCTCCCAAGCAAGCCAAGATCAGGAAGCCCAAGCCATACAGCCATTGAACCGGGAAGCGATCAGCCTCAGCGCGTTGCAGGCGCACCTTCATGTCTTGCAGGCTAGCTTCATTTTTGGTGGCCAAGGCAACCAGGGTTTTGACGCTGTCCTCTAGCGATTGCACGCGTTGGGCATCACGGCTGACTTCCGCGGCAGGCGCAGCGGTCGAAGACTCTAGGCTGGCCACCCTGTCAGACAGCATGGTCATGGGGTCAAGCTTCAGGCGAGACTGGCCCGCTTCGGCTGGCGCAGCGGGTTTGGCGGCGACTTCGGTTTTGGCAGGTACGGTAGGCTTGGCAGGCGCTGAAGCACTGGAGGCGGCGGCAGTGGCAGCGGCAGCAGGGAGTGGCGCTGTGGGTGGCGCGGCAACCACCGCTGGGGCGACAGCGGCAGGCGCGACTGCTGCAACCGGCACAGGTGGTAAAACTTTGGGCTTTTCCGCCAATACTGGCTTGGCGGCACGTGGCGGCTTGCCCGCGGGGCGCTCGCTTTGGCGCAGGCGCGGCGCAGGTTTGGGCGCGGGTGTCGGCCTGGCCACGGGCGCGGCCACCAGACTCCAAGGGTCTGATTTGTTGATGTCGCCAGCCGCCGCTCCACCGCCGGAGCCGGCGGCAGTCGGTGCTTCTGGCGCGCTGACAGACGCGCCGGACGACGCGGCCCCGGCAGTTGACCCAATGGCCACGAATGGCACCACCGTGGGTGCCACAAGCGTTGCGGATTCACTCGGAAAATCAGCCAACAACACGTAGCGGCGCGAGATTTTTTGGCCGCAACCAGCGCGCACATAAATGGTCACCATCGGCTCGTCCACCGAAGCAGGCGAGGTGATGCGGGCATTCACCGTCGAGGCTTGCTGGGTCGGTTCAACCACAATTTTGACCCTATTTGGGTCTTGGCGCGAATCCGCATGAAAAACATCGGCTTCCAGGCACAGCGAATTGGCCGTGTCATCAGCCCCCAATTGCACCTGCACTGATAAATCCAGTGCCTGCCCCACAACGGCGGCTCCGCGCACCCGTCCAAGGGTCAGCGCCGAACTGTGGCCAGCTGCCAACAGCATCGTCAGCGCCAAAATCTTGTTACGAAATTTCACAATGAAGTCCTGAGGTGTATCCCGGTGTTGGCTTGATTCTCGCCTAATTATTTGTGACTTCCCCGGTTTTGGGCCATGCGCGGGCAAAATCTGTCACACCACACCAACGCATCGACATCAAACCGCCGCCCTCTTTGCTCCACGATAATCGCAACATGACCACCATTTTTAAAGCCACAGGCATCGTCGGAACTGGGGCCATGGGCCGGGGAATTGCCCAAATCGCCGCCCAGGCGGGCAGCCAGGTTTGGCTTTTTGACACCCAAAACGGCGCTGCCTTGGCGGCAGAGCAAGCCCTTGGCCTGCAGTGGGACAAACTGCACGAAAAGGGGCGGCTGTCTGCTGATGAGGTTCAAACCCTGAAATCTCGCCTGGTTTGCGCACAATCTTTGGCAGAACTGTCAGGCTGCGACTTGGTGGTCGAAGCCATCGTTGAGCGCCTTGACGCCAAAACGGGCCTGTTTGCGGCACTTGAGGGTCTGGTTGGCCCTGACACTGTACTGGCCACCAACACCTCTTCACTGTCCGTCACGGCCATTGCTGCCAAGCTGCTGAGGCCACACCGCTTTGCGGGCTTTCATTTTTTCAACCCGGTGCCTTTGATGAAGGTGGTGGAAGTGATTGCCGGGCTGAAGACGAGCGCGACAGTCTGCGAGCAATTGAGCGTCTACGCCCGCCAAATGGGCCACAAACCCGTGCGGGCGCAAGACACGCCAGGCTTCATCGTCAATCATGCAGGGCGCGGCTATGGAACCGAATCGCTGCGGATTGTGAGTGAAGGAGTTGCAGATTTCGCAACTATTGACCGCATTTTGAAAGACCAAATCGGCTTCAAACTAGGGGCCTTTGAACTGATGGATTTGACCGGGCTGGACGTATCCCACCCCGTGATGGAGGCGATTTACCACCAGTACTTTGAAGAGCCGCGCTACCGCCCCAGCGCCATCACCGCGCAACGGCTGGCAGGCGGCGTGGTGGGCAAAAAGGTGGGCGAAGGGTTTTATCACTACGACAAAGGTATGGCCGTGGTGCCGCCAGAGGCGCCCGCCCCCTCGGTTGATGAAATGCCACCGGTTTGGGTGTCGCCCCGCGCAGCGCGGCGGGTGGAGTTGCTCGCGCTCTTGAAAAGTCTGGGCGCCAACATTGAA
Source organism: Rhodoferax sp. (assembly GCA_031431035.1). Classification (GTDB taxonomy): domain Bacteria; phylum Pseudomonadota; class Gammaproteobacteria; order Burkholderiales; family Burkholderiaceae_C; genus JANYCG01. Next base: position 6,898 of record JANPCR010000038.1, on the reverse strand, counting down.
ACCGCGGCACTTCCCTCGGAATTGGCCCTGATTTTGGTGGCCCCGCTGGGTTTTGATGTCACCACGGTGGCCGTGGTCGATCGGTTGGACCCCAGCCGCACCGTCGGCATTGACATGCTCGTCACCGACGTCACCACCAAGCGCCGCGTCCTGGCCACCAACCCTGCCACCCGTGCTGACATGCGCGACGCAGCCCATGCGCTGATGGCGCGCGATGGCAAGGCGGTCAGCGTCATCCGGGACAGCGCTGGTTTTGTCAGCCAACGGGTGGTGGCCACCATCGTGAACATTGCCGCCGATATTTGCCAGCAAAACATTTGCTCACCCGCTGACCTGGAAACCGCCGTCCAATTGGGCTTGGGTTACCCCCTGGGTCCCTTGGCCATGGGCAATTTGTACGGGCCTGCCAGTATTTTGGAAGTCCTGTTCAACATGCAAACGGTCTATGGCGACCCGCGCTACCGCCCCAGCCCTTGGTTGCGCAGGCGCGGCGCGCTGGGCTTGAGCCTGCTGCATGAGGAAGAGCCATGATCCCCATCTTTGGTTAGACTTTGCTGACACCTCGCCCCGTTACTGCACCACAAGTGCTGCGATGAAGCTGCCAACAAGGCCACACGTCACAATGCATTGAGCCCGCTTCAAGCCCCGCCCGAACCTTAGCCCTAAGGCGTCCCTGAAGCGACAGTTTGACCCACTTTCAGTCCCCCACAAGACAGCCCATGATTGATCCGATTCTTACCATCGACGAACGCGAGGCGATCAATTCTGGTCGCTGGTTTTCATCCCTCTCCCCTTCCCTACGCCACGACATACTTCGATGCGCCTATGTCAAACGCTATGCAGACGGCGAGCTGATTGCCGCACGCGGCGAACCGCCCGAAGCCTGGATCGCCTGCGCGCACGGCGCTGTGCGGGTCAGTTCGACCTCGATTTCAGGCAAGCAGATCACGCTGACTTACGTCGAACCGGGCATTTGGTTCGGCGATGTGGCGATATTCGACGGCGACCAGCGCACGCACGACGCCTATGCCCACGGCGACAGCACGATTTTGTGTGTTGCCAAAGCCGATTTCCGCAAAATTCTGGCGGCCCACGTCGAGCTTTACGAAGCCATGCTGCGCTTGCACGCCAGGCGCATTCGTCAGCTGTTTGGATTGGTGGAAGACCTCAACACCCTGCCCCTTCGTGCCCGGTTGGCCAAGCAATTGATTCATCTGGTTCGCAGCTACGGCGTGCCCAGCTTGTCGGATGCCAGCGAAATGCGCATCAGCCTGCAACTGGCGCAGGAAGAGCTGGCCCAACTGTTGGGCGCATCCCGTCAGCGGGTCAACCAGGAGCTGAAATCCATGGAGCGCGAAGGCGCGATTCGCATCGAACCGGGCGGCCTGGTGGTGCGCAACCGCGCCATTTTGATGCGCATCCTCGACGCAGACAATTGACCTCGGATCGGAACTCATCGCTATGAATTCAAAAATTGACGTCAAGTCATGCCAAATGGCGCAGGAACAATTTCCCGACGGGCCGCCCCTAGGGAAATTAGCCCCCTCGGGGGGCAGCGCAGCACACGCAGTGGCAAGCGTGGGGGCCACATCCCCATGAGTGATTACGACCATTTTGTCGGCACCCGACCGGTTTCGGAAAAACAAGCGTTTGACACCGCGGCGCTGACCGCCTGGCTGGACAAAAACCTCGAAGGTTTCGCAGGCCCTTTGACAGTCGAATCCTTCAAAGGCGGCCAGTCCAACCCGACCTACAAACTCACCACGCCCAGCAAAAGCTATGTGATGCGTGCCAAGCCCGGGCCAGTGGCCAAACTGCTGCCCTCAGCGCACGCGGTTGAGCGCGAATACGCGGTGATGCGCGGGCTGCAAGGCAGCGAAGTTCCGGTGCCGCACATGTATTGCCTGTGTGAAGACGAGTCCGTGATTGGCCGCGCCTTCTACATCATGGAATTCATGCAGGGCCGCGTGATGTGGAACCAAACCCTGCCCGACATGAGCAAGCCTGAACGCGCGGCAATCTACGCAGAAATGAACCGTGTGATTGCGGCACTTCACACGGTTCAGTTTGCAGACCGTGGCTTGAGCACCTTCGGCAAACCCGGCAATTATTTTGAACGCCAAATCGGTCGCTGGAGCAAACAGTACATCGCATCTGTCACCCAGCCGATTCCTGAAATGGACCAGTTGATGGCCTGGCTGCCACTGCATATTCCGGCGATGGCGCGATCCGAGTCCATGGTCAGCATCGTGCACGGTGACTTTCGCTTGGACAACCTGATGTTTCATCCGACCGAACCGCGCGTCATCGCCGTGCTGGACTGGGAGCTATCCACATTGGGCCACCCGTTGGCCGACTTCAGCTACCACTGCATGACCTGGCACATTCCAGAAGGCCTGGGGCGAGGCATTGGCGGGGTCGATATCGCGTCGCTGGGCATTCCTAGCGAAGCCGAGTACATCCGCAGTTACTGCGCACGCACAGGCCTGACCACACCTGAGGAATTGGCCAAAGACTGGAGCTTTTACATGGCCTACAACATGTTTCGCATTGCGGCGATTTTGCAAGGCATTGCCAAGCGGGTTGAAGCGGGCACGGCCTCGAGTGCGCAAGCAGTCAGCTCTGGCGCAGGCGCCAGGCCATTGGCGCAACTGGCTTGGCAGTTTGCCCAGCAAGCCTGATTTTTCAGCCGACTTCAACTGCGTTTCGGCCCCAAGTCAACATCCAAATCAACATCCAACCCAACACCCCTATCAACCTCACCGGAGCCTTCTATGGACTTTGACTATTCACCCAAAACCAAGCAACTTCAGGGCCGTTTGCAGGCCTTCATGGACGAGTACATTTACCCGTCTGAAGCCGCTTACCACGCTGAAATCGCTGCCAACACCGCCGCTGGCAAGCGCTGGACACCGCTCCAAACCATCGAAAAACTAAAGCCCAAGGCCCAGGCGGCCGGGCTATGGAATCTGTTTTTGCCGGTTGACAGTGCGGCAGCCTCAGGCTACGTGGGCGCAGGACTGACCAACCAAGAGTATGCGCCCTTGGCCGAAATCATGGGCCGTGCCATGTGGTCCAGCGAGGTGTTCAATTGCTCTGCCCCCGACACAGGCAATATGGAAACCATTGCCCGTTACGGCTCTGAAGAAAACAAAGCGCGTTGGCTGAAACCCTTGCTAGAGGGCAAAATTCGCTCCGCATTTGCCATGACAGAGCCTGACGTGGCCTCCAGCGACGCTACCAACATCGAAACCCGCATTGAGCGCCAGGGCGACAACTACGTCATCAATGGCCGCAAATGGTGGATTTCTGGCGCGGGCGATCCGCGTTGCGAGATTTACATCACCATGGGCAAAACCGACCCTGAAGCGCCGCGCCACTCGCAGCAAAGCATGGTTCTGATGCCTGCCAACACCCCTGGCATCACCGTGGTGCGCCCCTTAACCGTGTTTGGCTACGACGACGCTCCACACGGCCACATGGAAATAGTGTTCAAAGACGTGAAAGTCCCAGTGACCAATATTTTGCTCGGGGAAGGTCGCGGTTTCGAAATCGCCCAAGGCCGCCTTGGCCCCGGACGCATTCACCATTGCATGCGCCTGATTGGCCTGTCCGAGCGCGCGCTCGAATTGATGTGCAAACGCGCCTCATCCCGCGTGGCTTTTGGCAAAACCGTGGCGTCGCAAACCGTCACCCAAGAGCGCATTGCCGAAGCCCGTTGCAAAATCGACATGGCGCGCTTGCTGACGCTCAAGGCCGCCTGGCTGATGGACATTGCCGGCAACAAGGTCGCCAAAAACGAGATCGCCATGATCAAAGTGGTCGCCCCCAGCATGGCCTGCCAAGTGATTGACTGGGCCATGCAAGTGCACGGTGGCGGCGGCATGTGCGACGACTTTCCGCTGGCCTACAGCTACACCATGGCTCGCACACTGCGCTTTGCGGATGGCCCGGATGAAGTGCATCGCAATGCCATTGCCAAGCTGGAACTTGGCAAGTACGCGGCCAACCCGCGCGAGGTCGAAATGCCCATCACGCGCGGCTCTTAAACTCAATTGAACCCGATTGAACCGTAACCAACCCCCATTGCAAGCAAGGCTGCCCCATGATTGATGTCTACTCTTGGCCCACCCCGAACGGCCACAAAGTCCACATCATGCTGGAAGAATGCGGCTTGCGATTGGGGCGTGACTGGCAGGCTTTGCCCATCAACATTGGCACGGGCGACCAGTTCAAGCCTGATTTTTTAAAAATCAGCCCGAACAACAAAATCCCTGCACTGGTGGACCCCCATGGACCCGACGGAAAACCCATTTCGGTGTTCGAGTCAGGGGCGATTTTGCTGTACCTCGCAGCCAAAACGGGCAAATTTCTGCCGACAACGGATCGTCAAAAATTTGAGGTTTTGCAGTGGCTGATGTTTCAAATGGGCGGGGTCGGGCCGATGATCGGGCAAACCCACCACTTTCGCTTGTACGCGCCCGAAAAGGTCGAGTACGCCATCAACCGTTACACCAATGAAACCAAGCGCATTTACGGCGTGATGGATGTGCGGCTTGCCAAGTCCAAATTCATCGGCGGCGCCCAGTATTCCATCGCTGACATCGCCATTTTTCCGTGGCTGCGAAATTGGGCCAACCAGGGCATTGACTGGGCAGATTACCCGCACCTGAAGGCCTGGTTTGACAAAATCGCGGCACGCCCAGCGGTTCAACGCGGCGTTGACGTGCTGGCCACTTTGCGCAAACCCCTGACGGGTGATAACGAGCGCGACATTCTGTTTGGCAAAACGCAGTACCAGAAGCGCTGAAATCAGAGGAATTCAAAAAAAGAACCTGCAGGTTCTTTTTTTGAGAATTATCGAGAAAACGGCTAAATTATCAATTAAATAGGCCTCTAGCTCTCGAATAATATAGATAGTTTGCTATTATTATAGTAGCAACAAAATTCTACCGATGCCAACCCTCAAGGTCAATGCAGGTGCCGCGGCTTGCGCCCACCGCCGCCGTGGCCTGAACCGCCAGACCCGCCTGCGCCACCCGAACCACCAGGCCCATTGCCACGCGGTGGCCGGCCCAGTTCCAGGGAATTCACGAGTGAATCAAAGCGCTGGGCAAACAGTTTGTCCACTTCAGAGACAACGCCCGACAGTTCAGCCCCATCAAAGTGGCGCTCCATCAGGGTGATCATGTCTTGCACCAGCAAATCGCGCTGCACTTGCATGATGGCAGCCGGGTTGGGGCCGACAAACAGCATCATGAAGTCATCGCGCGAGTCGTCGTCAGAATCGTCGTCATCTTCATCGAAATCGGTATCGTAAAAGGTGACTTCAATCGTGGCTCCGGTCTCGCTCAGCTCGTTGACGTTCATGCACATTTCGTCAAGCGACTGCTTGAAGTCTTCATCGCCCGCCACCGTCCAGCACAGCTGCAGCAGGTGCGCTTTCACGTCAAAGGTGATGCCAGGCTCGTCTTCGTAGGCGCTGGTGGCACCGTCGGCCAGAGAGCGCGCCCCGGCGTACTTCCACAGGGGCTTGAGCGCGTCCTGAACTTGCTCGAAAGCGACGTCAGCACGCAAGGGAACCTGTCCATGGACATGGATTTCAAAGGGTGTGTTGGGACGAGACATGAAAGCAGTCTACCTTGCAATTCAAACAAAAGGGGAAGTGTCGAATCTTGATTTTGATGGTGCCCGAGACCGGAATCGAACCGGTACGCCCGTTATTCACGAAGCGGCGGATTTTAAGTCCGATGTGTCTACCTATTTCACCACTCGGGCCGTTTCAAAGTCCACTCACGCGGATTTGGCCAATAGACTTGTTTGATGACTCATTCAAATACTCACACCCAAGAATTCTAGCAGGGCACCTTGAAGCCTAGACTGCCTGGCGAAACTCAGCGTCTGTGTCTGCGCCCTTTCAGTCCGAAATGGCCAAACGAGTTGGGAAAATGAACGGTACTAAATTTGGATTGCTCTGTAGGCGCGATCTATTTCCTGCACGCCCGCTTCAATCAGACTCCCCTGAATGGCGGAGTAGCCCAACCTGAAATAGGACTGGCCCGCAATGGATGATTTTTTAAAGAAGATATCACCAGGTTCGATCAATACGCCACGCGCTGCACAGTTTTCAGCCAGGACTTCTGAGTTGAGGCCGTCTGGCCCTTTGACCCATGCGCCAGAGCCGCCTTGCGACGGGGTGACATGAAACTGCGGTAGTAAATTTGCAAACGCTTCATTCAAGCGCTCTCGTCGCTCGCGGTAGGTCAAGTTCAATTTTCGAATAAACGCGTCGTGGTGACCCTGGGCTATAAAGAGGCTGGCGGTGTGCGCGTTGTTGGCTGGCGTGTGCCGCAGGATCAGCCTGCGCAGAGCGCGCAGCTCGCGTATCAACTCGGCGGGTGCCACGATGTAACCGATGCGCAAACCATGTGCCAGTGTTTTAGACAGGCTGCCAAGATAGATGACACGTCCATCGGTGTCCAGGCTTTTTAATGCTGGCAACGGTCTGCCCGAAAAGTTCAACTCGCTTTCGTGGTCATCTTCGAAGAGCACCACATCGCGCTTTTTGGCCAGGTCCAAAATCTCTTGGCGCCGCTGCAGTGTCATGGTAACTGTGGTCGGACACTGGTGGCTCGGCGTTACAAAAACATAGGCGCACTGGCCCATGGCGCGAGAGGCGATCAGCCCCTCTGCATCAATCGGCAAAGCCCTAACGTCGTCACTGCGCAGCAAAAAATTGTTGCGCGCATCCGGGTAGCCGGGGTCTTCAATTCCCACAATGGTTTTTCGGTCCAACAGTACGTTGGCCAGCAGGTAGCAGGCCATTTGCGCGCCGGCGGTCACTAGAATTTCATCTCGCCTTGCCATGATGCCGCGGGCAGGCAAAAGCCGATGCTGA
>JANPCR010000037.1:0-4199 GCA_031431035.1 Rhodoferax sp. | reverse complement strand
CGTATGCAGGTTTTTGGGGATGAATCCCGCGCCGATGCCTTGAATAGGGTGCGGCGAGGGTGCGCCGCCGGAGATGACGGGTGAGGCCGACGGCTCCACCGCAAACACTTTCAGTTGCGGCCACTTGGCTTTGAGTACTTGCGCGCAGCCCGTGAGGTGGCCGCCGGTGCCCACGCCGGTGATGAGTGCATCAACGCCATTGGGGAAGTCCGCCAGAATCTCCAGCGCGGTGGTGCGTGCATGGACATCGATGTTGGCCGGGTTTTCAAACTGTTGCGGCATCCATGAGTTGGGTGTGGCGGCCACCAGTTCCATGGCGCGCGCGATGGAGCCTTTCATGCCTTTCTCGCGCGGAGTCAGGTCAAACGTCGCGCCATAAGCCAGCATCAAGCGTCTGCGCTCAATCGACATGCTGTCGGGCATGACGAGAATCAGCTTGTAGCCTCTGACGGCAGCCACCACCGCCAAGCCGATGCCGGTGTTGCCGGAGGTCGGCTCGATGATGGTGCCGCCGGGTTTCAGCGCGCCAGATTTTTCGGCATCTTCAACCATCGCCAGCGCAATGCGGTCTTTGATGGAGCCGCCAGGGTTGCTGCGCTCGGACTTGATGTACACATTGGCATCCGCACCAAACAGGCGGTTAATCCGCACGTGGGGCGTGTTGCCAATGGTCTGCAAAATGTCGTTGACCTTCATGATGCTTTCCTTTTTTGGGGTGGTGTGCGATATTGTGGCGCACTGCGATAATCGGGGTGTGAAGCCTGCCAGACTGCCGCTGGTGCAAGCCGCAAGGCCGACGCGAAAGCATCGGGTGGAAACACCGCACTGGAGGAACGTCCGGACTGCACAGGGCAGCGTAGCAGCTAACGGCTGTCCACTGAAATTCCGAGGCGCAAGCCAAAGTTATAAGGTGAGGATTAGAGCAACAGAGACGAGTCGAGCCGGAGGCAACTCCGGTTCGGGTGAAACGGGCAATCTCTACGCGCAGCAATACCAAGTAGGCCAGCGTTGATGGGGCCCCCAGAGCTGGCGGGTAGGTAGCACCGAGCCGTTGAGCGATCAACGGCCCAGATTAATGGCAGTCACGTGAGGGGCAACTTTCACGCACAGAATCCGGCTTATCGGTGGGCTTCACACTTTTTTGATGGTACTTTTCAGGGCCAGACGCCCAACTTGGGCTGGTTAGAGGCGAATTTCAGGCCGCTTAAATCAAACAAATTGGCTAAAACGTGTGATTTTGGGGTTATTTCACCAAGCTAAGGTGGCTAGTCTAGGGAAAACCCGTATATTGAGGGAATGGTAGAAACTAAAGCCCTCATCAAAGCCTCGCAAGAGGTATGCAAGGAACTTTTGCGAAACCCTGCAAATCGCCCCAGTATTGACGCTGCCGACAAACCTGTCGCGGCCATGGTGCCGATTCGTTCGCTCGGAGAAAACCACCGCGGGCGCATTTCAGCCCATTTGCTGGCGCTGGACCCACAAGACCGTTATTTGCGCTTTGGCTATGCCGCCAGTGACGAGCAAATAGAACGCTACGTCACCAGCCTGAACTTTGAGCGCGACGAAATTTTTGGCATTTACAACCGCAAGTTGGTCTTGGTGGCCATGGCCCACTTGGCCTACGCACCCGTTGAAAATTGCGAATCGTGCGCTGAATTTGGCGTGTCGGTGGCCAAGGCGGCACGCGGGCGGGGCTATGGCTCGCGCCTGTTTGACCGCGCCGCCATGCATGCGCGCAATGACAAAATCAGCATGATGTTCATCCACGCGCTGAGTGAAAACTCGGCCATGCTCAAAATTGCGCGCAACGCGGGTGCCACGGTCGAGCGCGATGGCAGCGAGTCTGAAGCCTACCTGCGCCTGCCGCCCGCCACGCTGGACAGCCGCATGACCGAGATGGTCGAAGAGCAATTTGCCCAGGTGGACTACCGCATCAAAGTGCAGGCAAAGCAGTTTTGGGACTTTTTGTCCGAGTTGCAAGGCGTACGCCGGAGCGCCACGGATGCCCAGCGCGACAACCCGGAGTGACCCAGGTCAAGCCGGATTGATTGCGCTTCTTGGCGCACCCAGCGCAATCCGTTATCCTAGAGAGATCGTAACAACGGCCCCTAACGGCCCCTTTGTGTGTCCGACACCCAACCCGCGCGACTGACTGGCCATCCGCCAGACCGCGAAGACAAGCGCACTTTTTTACAAAAGCTAGCCGAATTCATTCACCCCGGACCCGATTCGACCGACGAGTTGATCGAAACCCTGGTCGAGGCGGAAGACAACAAGGTGATTGGTGCCGAGTCGCGCGCCATGCTCGAAGGCGTCATCCGCATGGCCGACATGAGCGCGGGCGACGTGATGGTGCCCGCCACCCGGCTCGATTTGCTCAACATCAACGCTCCGCTGGACGAGCTGCTGCACTTGGTGATTGACACCGCGCATTCGCGTTTTCCGGTGTTTGAAGGGGAGCGCGAGAACATCATTGGCATATTGATGGCCAAAGACCTGCTCAAGCTGCAACGCGCGCCTGACCTGAACATTCGGGCCTTGCTGCGCCCAGCCGTTTTTGTGCCCGAAAGCAAGGGTTTGAACGACCTGTTGCGCGAATTCCGGGGCAACCGCAACCACTTGGCCATGGTGATTGATGAATTTGGCCGCGTGGCAGGTTTGATCACCATTGAAGACGTGCTGGAGCAGATCGTTGGCGAAATTGAAGACGAATTTGACATCGCCGAGGACGAAGGCGACATCTTCGCCCTGGCTGACCGCACCTACCGCGTCAGTGGCGACACAGCCATAGAACGGGTGGATGAAGCCTTTGCGGTCACTTTGGCCACGTCCGATTCGGCCAATGAATTCAACACCATTGGCGGATTGATCGCCCACGAGATGGGCCATGTGCCCAAACGCGGGGAGCAGCACACCTTGGCGGGCTTGACTTTTGCCGTGCTGCACACCAAGGGAGGGGCGGTGAAGTGGTTCAAAGTGTCCCCTCAACACCGCTGACCGTTGGCTTGTAGCCTTCAACGCAAGCTTTGTCCTTTGACCGCTCTCGCGTGATGGGCCTCCAAGCAAATGCCTTGATTGCGGCACTGGCGGGTTTGGCCCACGCGGTGTCAATGGGTTCGCCGTGGGACGGCCAGCCTGTCGGCTGGTTGCAACTGTTAGCGATGGGTTGCTTGGTCTGGCAGCTTGACCGCATTGCTTGCATCGCGCCACTGGCTGAAATTTCACCTTCAAAATCAACGCAATCAACGCAAAGGTCCGCCTGGCTTGGCTGGGTGTTCACCACCGCCTGGCTTTGCGGCACGTTTTGGTGGCTTTACGTGTCCATGCACACCTATGGCGGGCTCAACCCGGCATTGACTGTTTTGGCAATTGTGGCGCTGGCGGGCGTGCTGGCTTTGTATTACGCGGTGGCTTGTGCTATTTACGTGCGTTTGGCGCCTGTCAGTCCGGTTTGGGCGGCGCTGCTGTTCGCGTCACTCTGGACCATGGCTGAAATGTGCCGTGGCACCTGGTTCACCGGCTTTGGCTGGGGGGCTGCGGCCTACGCCCATTTGGACGGCTTGGCGGTTTTGGCCCCGTTCATTGGGGCTTACGGCGTGGGGGCGGTGGCGGCCTTTGTGGCTTGTTTTTTGGCTTTGAGCTTGCGCCGCGGGTTGCAGGCCAAGGCTGATTTGAATGCTGGTTTGGCGTCTGGTGTGGGTCGGCCTGCGGGTTGGTTCTCTCCCGCGCTGGTCGTTCTGTCGGTTGCCGCTTTGGCCCATGACGGCGTGCGAAGCTGGGCCAGACCCAATTTCAGTCAGGTCGGCAACACTCTGAGCGTGGCGCTTCTGCAAGGCAACATCAAGCAAAACGAGAAGTTTCAGCCCAGCACGGGCATTGCCGATGCGCTGGATTGGTACGGTGCTCAAATTAGCAGCGCCCAGAGCGCCCTGGTGGTCGCCCCAGAAACCGCCCTGCCGCTGCTGCCCCACCAATTGCCAGAGGGCTATTGGCAAGCCCTGTCGGCACAGTTTGCAAAGGGTTCCCCGAGCTCTCAGGGGGCTACAGGGCCCAGGGCTCTGCTGGTTGGCATTCCGCTGGGCAGCTACCGCGACGGCTACACCAACTCGGTGGTGGGGCTGCAAAATGGCCAAAACTACCAGTATGACAAACACCATTTGGTGCCCTTTGGCGAATTCATTCCGCCGCTTTTCAAGTGG
>JANPCR010000036.1:0-5068 GCA_031431035.1 Rhodoferax sp. | reverse complement strand
CGAAAACTTGGTGGCCTGCCACCTGCTGAAGCACGTGCATTGGCAGCAAGACGCGCAAGGCAAAGAGGTCGATTTGCACTACGTGCGCACCAAAGACGGCGCTGAAGTTGATTTTTGCCTGAGCCACAAAGCCCCAGCGGGCGACACGCTGACGCACCTGGTTGAATGCAAGCTGGGCGACGGCAAACCGCACGCCGCCTTGAAACGATTCGCCGAGCAATGGACGCAGGCGCATGCTGTGCAGGTGGTGCGCAACCTGCGTCACGAACAGGACTTCGGTCGGGTGCAAATCAGGCAAGCCGCGACCTGGTTGCAAGCACTGGATGCGTGAGGGGTCTGCGCTTCAAGTGGCTTCAATGCAGCGACTTATTCGCTACATTATTAATATCAAACTATTCAATTAATTCGGGAGCTAGAGGCCTATTTAATCAATAATTTGTCAAAATTCAGGCAAATTGGATAAAAATTAACCTGCAGGTTAATTTTTCATTTTTTTAGTCATGTCTAGCATATTTCAATGGCTTTGTCAGGGTGTCGGGCGCTTCAGCCAAGGGCACGAAGGCGCCCGGGTTTACCCGCACGCGCCTTAGAACTCATTCTCTAGAAACCAACTCTTGCCTGACAGCCTGCCCGTTTTCCTGCAAAATAGTACGATCGTTCTTTTATTTGCAACTTGCACCATGTCTGTCGCCTCATCGCCGTCGCTCAAAGTTGTCGCCAGTGACGCAGCGCCTGCGCGGGAGTTGGGTCGTTCGCTGCACAAGGGGCAGCAAACCAAGCAGGCCATTGTGGATGCGGCCATGGGGCTGGCCACTCAAATTGGCCTGGAAGGCCTGAGCATTGGCGTGGTGGCCGAGGTGACTCGGATGAGCAAATCAGGCGTGTTTGCGCATTTTGGATCGCGCGAAGAGCTACAGATTTCGGTGATACGCGAGTATTTCAACCGCTTTGAACAAGACGTGTTCCTGCCCGCGATGCGCGAACCGCAAGGGCTGCCGCGCTTGCAGGCGCTGTTTGCCAACTGGATGAAGCAGGTCGCCGTCGAAATTCAATCGGGCTGCATTTTCATCAGTGGCGCTGTCGAATTTGACGACCGAAGCGGCCCCGTGCACGACGCACTGGCCAGCTCCGTCAAAACCTGGTTGCAAGCGGTGCACCGCAGCATTGTGCAGGCCAAAGTTTGCGGCCATTTGGATGCAGACGCCGATGAACAGCAAATTGCGTTTGAGATTCACGGGCTCATTCTTGCGTTGCACTACGAGGCCCGGTTTTTGAAATTCCCAGGCTCGATCGACCGAGCCAACCAAGGTTTTGCCAATATTTTGCGGCGCTACGGCACCAGTCAATAGATTTGCCGCTTCAATCTGCCCTCTCAATCTGCCCCCTTTTTCAGTCTCTTTCAAGCTAAATCCAAGGAAATTTACCATGCCAACTTACTCTCCACCGCTGCGCGACATGCAATTCGTCATGCACGAACTGCTGCACGTGGTCGATGATTTCAAGGCCATGCCCAAGCATGCCGACATCGACGCAGACACCATCAACGCCGTACTGGAAGAAGCTGGCAAATTTGCCTCTGAAGTCGCGCACCCGCTGAACATCAGCGGCGACACCGAGGGCTGCAAACACGACAAAGTGACGCACGAAGTCACCACTCCCGCAGGCTTCAAAGCGGCCTACAAAAAATTTGTCGCAGGCGGCTGGCCTGCGCTCAGTTGCGACCCGGCTTTTGGTGGCCAGGGTCTGCCATTGGTGGTCAACCAGTGCGTGTATGAAATGCTCAACAGCGCCAACCAGGCTTGGACCATGTACCCCGGCCTGACCCATGGCGCCTATGCGTCGCTGCACACCTATGGCACGCCAGAGCAGCAAAAAACCTACCTGCACAAAATGACCAGCGGCGAATGGACGGGCACCATGTGCCTCACGGAACCGCATTGCGGCACCGACCTGGGGCTGATGCGCACCAAGGCAGAAGCCCTGCCCGACGGCACCTACAAGATCACCGGTAACAAGATTTTCATCAGTGCGGGTGAGCACGACATGGCCGACAACATCATCCACCTGGTGCTGGCCCGCCTGACAGACGCGCCCCCTGGCATTAAAGGCGTGAGCCTTTTCATCGTGCCCAAGTTTCATGTCAACGCCGACGGCACCGTGGGTGCGCGCAATGGCATTTACTGCGGCGGCTTAGAGCACAAAATGGGCATTCACGGCAATGCCACCGCGCAAATCGTGATTGATGGTGCCATTGGCACGCTGGTGGGTCAGCCCAACAAAGGCATGCAGGCCATGTTTGTCATGATGAATGCAGCCCGTCTGGGCGTGGGCAACCAATCGCTGGGTTTGACTGAAGCGGCCTACCAAAACGCGTTGGCCTACGCCAAAGACCGCATTCAAATGCGTTCGCTTTCTGGCCCCAAGGCCACTGACAAGCCCGCCGACCCCATCATCGTGCACCCCGACGTTCGCAAAATGTTGCTGACAGCGCGCGCCTACGCAGAAGGCGGCAGGGCACTGACCACTTACTGCTCGATGTTGCTTGAAAAAGTGCACAGTCACCCCGACGAGAAAGTGCGCAAAGACAGCGATGAAATACTCTCTCTGCTGACCCCCATCGTCAAAGCTTTCATCACAGACAACGGCTGGACTGCCACCTCCATGTGCCAGCAGGTGTTTGGTGGCCACGGTTACATCAAAGAATGGGGTATGGAGCAGTACGTGCGTGACGCTCGCATCAACATGATCTACGAAGGCACCAACACCATTCAATCGTTGGACTTGCTGGGTCGCAAAGTGCTGGGCAACAACGGCGCAACACTCAAAAAATTTGGCAAACTGATTGGCGCATTGGTTGAGGAAGAAGGCGTGAACGAAAAGATGACAGAGTTCATCACGCCCATCGCCATTTTGGGCGAACAGTTGACCAAGCTCACGACTGAGCTTGGTTTCAAGGGCTTCCAAAACGCAGACGAAGTGGGTGCGGCAGCGGTCGACTACTTGCGCGTTGCCGGGCACCTGGTGTTTGGCTATTTTTGGGCCCGCATGGCGCAGGTCGCGCTGCGAGAGATTGCCGCTGGCAACCAAGACCCGTTCTACGTCGCCAAACTGCAAACAGCCCGCTTTTATTTTGCCAAGCTGCTGCCAGAAACCGCCACGCTGATCCGCACGGCACGATCAGGCGCTAAAGTGTTGCTGGATACTGAAGCGGTTTTCGCCTGACATTTTTCTTGGCAATTCCTTTCGTCAAACGGAGCCACCATGATTAAAAAACTTTGCTTGATTGCTACCCTTCTCAATGTCGGCATTGCCAGCGCACAGGTGACGCCTGTGGGGCTTTGGCGCACGATTGACGATGCAACAGGGCAAGCCAAGGCCGAAATTCGCATTTCGGCACTTGCCAACGGTCAATTGAACGGTTTTGTTGAAAACGCCTTGGTGAAAGGCGGTGACCCCAATTGCGATCTTTGCACCGACGACCGCAAAGGCAAACCTAAACTGGGTCTTGAGATTATTCGCGGTGCCCGCAAAGTGGATGGGCGCGATGTTTGGGAAGGCGGGAAAATTCTTGACCCCGAAAACGGAAGCTCCTACACACTTCGCTTAACGCCTATTGAGGGCGGTAAAAAACTCGAAGTGCGCGGCTCGATCGCCTTTTTTGGCCGCACCCAAACTTGGGTCCGGGTTCAGTAATTCAGGAAAAACAATGTCTCGTTTCAATGTGAAAAAAGTCGCCGTCTTAGGTGCAGGCGTCATGGGTGCGCAAATCGCAGCGCACTTGGTGAATGTGAAGGTTCCCGTCATTCTGTTTGACTTGCCCTACGCCCCGAAGGAAGGCGCACCAGTATTGCCAGGCGGCAAAAACGCCATCGTGGTCAAGGCGATTGAGGGCTTGAAGAAACTCAAGCCATCGCCTTTGGGCGTCACCGAAGACGCGGGGCTCATCCAGGCAGCCAATTACGAAGAGCACATGGAATTGCTCAAAGGCTGCGACCTGATCATTGAAGCCATTGCCGAGCGCATGGACTGGAAGACGGATCTGTACCACCAGATTGCACCATTCATCGGGGATGGTGCCATAGTCGCCAGCAACACCTCGGGGCTGTCCATCACCACCTTGAGCGAAGCGCTGCCACAGGCGATCAAACCGCGTTTTTGCGGCATCCACTTTTTCAATCCACCGCGCTACATGGCCTTGGTTGAGCTGATCAACACGCCCACCACGCAACCCCAAATTTTGGACAGCCTTGAGAGCTTCGTCACCAGTTTGCTGGGCAAAGGCGTGGTTCGCGCCAAAGACTCGCCCAACTTCATTGCCAACCGGGTTGGCATCGCAGGCATGTTGGCCACGATGAAAGAAGTCGAAAACTTTGGCTTGACCTTTGATGTGGTGGACGACCTGACTGGCAAAAAACTGGGCCGCGCCAGTTCGGGAACCTTTCGCACGGCCGATGTGGTGGGCCTGGACACCATGGGCCATGTGATCAAGACGCTGCAGGACACCTTAAGCCTTGAAACGGACCCGTTTTACAACAGCTTTGCAACGCCTGAGGTGCTGAAGACTTTGCTTGAAATGGGCAACTTGGGTCAAAAAACCAATGCCGGATTTTTCAAGAAGGTCGGCCGAGACATTTTGCGTTTTGACTTAGCCACCAAAGAGTACGTGGCAACCGGTGAAAAAGCAGACGAAGTCTATGGCCGCATGCTGAAAAAACCAGCCGCAGAACGCCTCAAACTCTTGCGCAACAGCGAAGGCAAGCAAGGGCAGTTTTTGTGGGCCATTCTGCGTAACAGCTTTCATTACTCGGCCTTGCATTTAGGGCAAATTGCCGACAACGCCCGCGATGTCGACTTTTGCATGCGTTGGGGTTTTGGCATGAGCCAAGGGCCGTTCGAGCTGTGGCAAGAAGCCGGCTGGCTTGAAGTTGCCAACATGGTCAAGGAAGACATTGACGCTGGCAAAGCACTTTGCAAAGCACCCTTGCCTGATTGGGTATTTGAGGGGCCTGTGGCCCAGTCGAATGGCGGGAAAGGCGGCGTTCACACGCCCGAAGGCTCGTGGAACCCG
>JANPCR010000035.1:0-11104 GCA_031431035.1 Rhodoferax sp. | reverse complement strand
GCGAATCTGTTCAATGGCCTCCAAACGGAAGGTGTAGCCGCCCGCCGTGGCGGTTTCGCCGGGCTCCATGCGCACGTCACTTTCGGTCTGAAAGCTGCTGACCACGGTGACCCCGACAATGAAAACCGCCACGCCAAAATGCGCCAACAGCATGCCAAAGTAACTGCCAGGCTGGGCGGCCAAACGCGCCCACAGGCTTGGGGCCGGGTGCTCGCGCAGGCGTGTGTACAAATTGAGAACCGCCGTGCTGGCCACCCAGCCCGCCAGCAGCAAACCTAGGCCCGTCATAGGCGTCCAGTGGCCCAACACCATGGGCGCGATGATGCCGCTGGCAATGCTGACCACCAGTGCCCAGCGCAAACGGCGGGCCAGATCCACCGCATCGGCTTTGCGCCAACGGGTCATGGGCCCAACGCCCATCAAAAACAGTGCAGGCGCAATCAAGGGCACAAAAACCGCGTTGAAATAGGGCGGGCCAACTGACAACTTGCCCATGCCCAGCGCGTCAATCACCAACGGGTACAGCGTGCCCAACAGCACGGCACCGGCGGCGACCACCAGCAACACGTTGTTGGCCAGCAGCATGGACTCGCGGGACACCAGCTCAAAACTGCCACCCATTCCCACACGCGGCGCGCGCCAGGCAAACAGCGTCAAAGAGCCGCCAATCACCACAACCAAAAACCCCAGAATGAAAACCCCTCGTGCTGGGTCGGTGGCAAAGGCATGCACTGAGCTGAGCACCCCCGAACGCACGATGAAAGTACCCAAAAGTGACAGTGAAAACGCCATGATGGCCAACAATGCCGTCCACATTTTGAAGCCGCCACGCTTTTCGGTCACGGCCAGCGAATGAATCAGCGCGGTGCCGACCAGCCAGGGCATGAAAGAGGCGTTTTCAACCGGGTCCCAAAACCACCAGCCGCCCCAACCCAGTTCGTAATAAGCCCAAAAACTGCCCAAAGCGATGCCAAAGGTCAAAAAACACCAAGCTGCGGTCGTCCACGGGCGTGACCAACGCGCCCAGGCGGCGTCTAACCGGCCCGACAGCAGCGCCGCAATGGCAAAAGCAAAAGCCACCACAAAACCCACATAACCCATGTACAGCATGGGCGGGTGAATCACCATGCCGTAGTCTTGCAACAAAGGGTTCAGGTCTCGCCCATCGGCAGGGGGCGGAAACATGCGCTCAAACGGGTTGGACGTGAGCAGGGTGAACAGCAAAAAGCCACAACTGATCAAGCCCATCACCCCCAACACCCTAGCTAACATGCGGTCGTCGAGTTGTTTGGAAAATATCGACACGGCCAGCGTCCAGCCGGCCAATATCAGCGACCAAAGCAAGATGGAGCCTTCGTGGTTGCCCCAAACTGCGGTGAGCTTGAAGACCAAGGGCAAGGTTGAATTGGAATGCTGGGCGGCCAGCAACACCGAAAAATCGTTGTTGATGAAAGCATGGGTCAGACAGCCATAGGCGATCAGCACAAACAGAAACTGCCCACGGGCTGAAGGCCGCGCAAGCGCCATCCAGGCGGTATTGCCCGTGTGCGCCCCCCAAAGCGGTAGCACGCTTTGCGCCAATGCCATGGTGAGCGCCAGAATGAGGGCGAAATGTCCGAGTTCGTAAATCATGGTTCAAGCATCAAGGTTCAATCGTCTGGGATCAACTTCAGGGTTCAAGTGTTGGGCAGCGACTCAGGGTTTAGCAGACAACGTGGCGCTGGATTGGGGGCCGCCGGGGCCTGCGACCACTGCGGTGCCGGTTGCAGCCGCGCCATTTTTGGCTTTTTGAGCATTGGCCAAAGCTGCGACGGCCTCGGGCGGCATGTAGTTTTCATCGTGCTTGGCCAGCACTTGATCGGCGCGAAAAATTCCGTCCTGGCCAAGTTTGCCTTGGGCCACAACGCCCTTGCCTTCTTTGAACAAGTCGGGCAGCAAACCGGTGTACGAGACAGGCACGGTTTTGGCCAGATCCGTCACGATGAAATTGATCGTCAAGCCCTTGGCGTCGCGCTTGATACTGCCTTCTTGCACCAAGCCACCCACCCGAAAACTGCGGTCGCGCGGGGCTTCGTTGGCCACCACTTGCGAGGGGCTGAAAAAGAACACGAGGTTGCTGTTGAAGGCGTTCAGCACCAGGGCGCTGGCAACCCCCAGGGCTGCCAGACCGACGACGATGGCCAAGGCGCGTTTTTGACGGGGCTTCATGGTTTTGCTTTACTTGGGATTCGCTTGCAATTCACTTGCAATTCACTTGGTATGGAGAAAATCTGATTCCGAATTGTCGTGCTGCACTTCACGCGCAAGGCGGGCACGGCTGGCCTTGATGGCCCAAATTTCTGCCAAAAGAACCACCGCGCACATCCCGATTGAACCCCAAACATAAAGCCCGTAGCCGCCCATGGCCCAAAAATCTGCGGCGCTGCTCCAACTCATGGGGCCACCAAGGTTTGGCGTGCCCAGGCGGTGTGGCTTTCGCGCTCCAGCAAAATCACCCGCGCCCGCATCAGCGACACGGCGACGCTGTAGGCCCAAAACGCCAGCGCCATGACCAACATGGCCAGCAACATGGGCGTGGCCATGCTCGATTTGGTCAAACTGACCGACGCGCCCTGATGCAGGGTGTTCCACCATTTGACTGAAAAATAAATGATTGGCACGTTCACCACGCCCACCAGGGCCAACAACCCGGCGGCCCGGTCAGCGCGGCGCACATCGTCAATGGCGGCATGCAGCGACATGAAGCCGATGTACAGAAAAAGCAGCACCAGTTCAGACGTGAGACGCGCGTCCCAGACCCACCACGCGCCCCAGGTAGGTTTGCCCCACAAAGCGCCCGTCCACAGCGCCAAAAAAGTCATCAGCGCCCCCGTGGGGGCCAAAGCACACGCCATCATGGAAGACAGCCGGGAGTTGAACACCAGCCCCACGCCCGCCCAAAACGCCATGGCCAAGTAAATCACCATGGACATCCACGCGGCAGGCACATGGACAAAAATAATGCGATAAGAGTCGCCTTGCTGCGCATCCGTGGGGGCCTGCCACAGGCCCAGGTACAGCCCCAATGCCCCCAACACGGCCGCAGCCACCGCAAACCAGGGAATCATGCGACCTGCTAGGGGGTAAAAACGCTGCGGCGCAGCATAGGCGAACCAATTGAACTTACTGGACGCCATGACAACTCGATTCAAAAACGTCAATTTGTAAAAATAAATTCATCACTCAACTCAAATATATTTAAACATGCTTATGAATGCATATGGCATTATCCCATTGTCATTCCATCGCAATCCGCAGCGCCGCTGCTGCCACCAGGGGCGCACCGACCAAAGACAGAATCAACATGGCACCCAAGAGCGAAAAATGCCCTGCCACATCAAGCCCAGCACTGTAAGCCTCTACCGCGCCAGCGCCAAAAATCAACACCGGAATGCACAAAGGCAGCGTCAGCAGTGACAGCAACACACCCGCGCCGCGCAAACCCACCGTCAGGGCAGCACCAATGGCACCCACTAAACTGAGTACCGGTGTGCCAAGCAGCAAAGTGGCCATCAAAACACCCGTTTGGGCAGCCGAAAGGCCGAACTGCAGCGCCAAAACAGGCGATATCAGCACCAAAAGCAAGCCTGACCCCAACCAATGAGCGACCACTTTGCCCATGACCAAAGGTGCCAGGGGATGGGCTGACAACAAAAGTTGCTCTAAAGTTCCATCTTGGTGGTCGTCTGCAAACATTCTGTTGAATGACAGCATGGACGCCAACAGCGCCGCGACCCACACCACACCGGGGGCTATGGTGCGCAGCAATTGAACCTCGGGGCCAATGGCCAGCGGAAACAAGCTGACCACCATGACAAAAAACAAAAGTGCCGCCAAGGTGTCAGACCGTTGGCGCAGCGCGATGCGAAGGTCCCGCGCCAAAACGTCCCAAGTGCCGCGCAATGTGCCCACCAAAGCTCCACCTTGCCCGGCGCGATGTGGGTTTGCAGCCGGCGATGCGGGCGCTTTGGTCAAGTCGGTCGTGGAAGTCACAGCGCCAGCACCTGGTGGGGGGTGTCTTGCAAAGCCACGGGTTGGTGGCTGGTCAGCACCACGGTGCCAGAACGCTTTAACTGCGATTTGATCAAACCCAACAGCCAGGCGGTGGCGGCCGTGTCCAGCGCGTTGAAGGGCTCATCCAGAATCCAAAGCGGTGCCCAACTTTGTGCAACGGGAGCCAAGGCCAAGCGTGCCAACGCGCTGCGGCGTCTTTGGCCTTGCGACAGTCGGCGCACCAAGGTGTTTTGGTGGCCGCGCAGGCCTGCCTCGTCCAACGCACGGCGCGCATCGGCCAAACTGACCTGGTGCCCCGCCAGCGAGCAAGCGGACAGCAGGTTTTCTAGCGGCGACAAGCCATCTTTCAGGGCAGCGGCATGGCCCAGGTAAATCAAGTCCCGACCAAAATCTTCCCGAAGCTCTGAAATCGCCTTGCCGCGCCACAAAATTTGCCCTTCGGTGGGGTCCAGCAGGCCGCACAGCATGCGCAGCAAACTGGTTTTTCCCGCGCCATTGGCCCCTTGCAGTAGCAGCAACTCGCCCGCACCCAAGCGCATCTGCAAGCCGCCGAATAACCCCCGACCGTTGCGAACGCAGCTCAGGTTACTAAACTCCAGCCCAGAAACTGCTCCAGGCATGGAAATTGAGCTCACGCGGGCTCTCCTTGCACGACCATTTTTGCAAAAAACTGTCGAATGTCAATTAAAGTGTACAAAGTGATTGTCAATTTTGATTGACACTTATATCATGTGCCACCGGATGACTGATTAAAACAAACCGAGACATTGTGAGCCTTACAACCGATCGCCGCCCAGCACCAGGCTACTCAAGCGCGCCTGACGCTGCAAACCGCCCCGAAAGCCACCCTGCTCGTGGCTCATCGGGTAGCTCATCGGGCAACCCGTCTGGCAGCCCGTCTGGCAACCCCGCGATGCTACCGCATGCCATTGTCATTGGCAGCGGTTTTGGTGGTTTGGCGGCAGCTGTGCGCCTGGGAGCGCGCGGTTACCGGGTCACCGTGCTGGAAAAGCTGGACCAACCGGGCGGACGCGCCTATGTGTACCGCCAGGACGGTTTCACCTTTGACGGCGGCCCCACCGTCATCACCGCGCCGTTTTTGCTCGAAGAGCTGTGGGCACTTTGCGGCAAACGCATGGCCGATGACATTGACATGCGCCCCGTGTCGCCGTTCTACCGCATTCGCTTTGACGATGGCGCAATCTTTGACTACACCGGCGACGCGGCCGCCATGCGCGCGGAAGTTGCCAAATTTGCACCAGGTGATGTGGCGGGCTATGAGCGCTTTTTGCAAGCCAGCCAAGCCATTTACAAAGTCGGTTTTGAAGAACTGGGCCACGTGCCCTTCAGCAACTGGTCGGATATGGCCCGCGTGCTGCCCGCCTTGGTCAAGCTGGAGAGCTACCGCACCGTCTACACCCTGGCGGCCAAACACGTCAAAGACGCCCGCCTGCGGGTGGTGCTGACCTTTCAGTCGCTGTTAGTGGGCGGCAACCCGTTTGCCACCACGTCGGTTTATTGCCTGATCGCGTTTTTAGAGCGCCAATGGGGCGTTCACTTTCCGATGGGCGGCACAGGCAAGCTGGTGACTGGCCTGGTCGGGCTGATTGAAGGCCAGGGTGGGCAAGTGCTTTGCAATCAATCGGTGGCCGAAATTACCGTGGCGTCGGGCGCGGCCACGGGTGTGCGCATGAGCAATGGCGATTTGTTGAAAGCTGACGTGGTGGTGTCTAACGCCGACTCGGCCACCACCTACCGAAATTTGGTCGCCCCCGAGCACCGCACCCGCTGGACGGACAAGCGAATTGAAAAAGCCCGCTACTCCATGAGCCTGTTCGTCTGGTACTTTGGCACCCGCCGCCAGTACCCTGACGTGGCGCACCACACGATTGCCCTGGGGCCACGTTACCGCGAATTGCTCACCGACATTTTTGACCGCAAAGTGCTGGCCGAGGACTTCAGCCTGTACCTGCACCGCCCCACCGCCACTGACCCGTCTTTGGCACCGCCCGGTTGCGACACGTTTTATGTGCTGTCGCCCGTGCCCCATTTGCAAAGTGGCACGGACTGGCGGGTACAGGCCGAGCCGTACCGGCAGGCGATTGAAGCGCGTTTGCAAGCCACTTTGCTGCCCGGTTTGAAAGACGAAATCATCAGCTCGCACCTGCTGACACCGCAGGATTTTCAAGACCGCTTGTCGTCGTTTCGGGGGGCCGCCTTCGGGCTTGAACCTGTTTTGACGCAAAGCGCCTGGTTTCGGCCGCACAACAAAAGCGAAGAGCTTCGCAACCTGTATCTGGTCGGTGCGGGCACCCACCCAGGCGCGGGTTTGCCGGGGGTTTTGTCTTCGGCAAGGGTGCTGGACACCGTGGTTCCGCACGCCAATACTTACAAAAAATTGCAACATGCCTCAGCCACTTTCAACCCAGCACCCGTTTGAATCTATGACGTCAACTTCAGTTTTTGCGGCCGCCCTTCACCCTGCTGGCAGTGCAACAGCGCCACTACAACGGTCAGTGCGCGATCAGTCCAAGGCCGACATGGCCGAATGCCGCGCGGCGCTGCGCGAGGGGTCTTATACGTTTTTTGCGGCTTCCTTGATTTTGCCGCGCGCGGTTCGCGAGCCCGCGTCGGCGCTGTACGCTTTTTGCCGCCTGGCCGATGACGCGGTTGACAACGGCTTTGACAAACATGCAGCCGTTGCCCGCCTGCGCCTGCGCCTGGACGCTGCCTACAGCGGGCGCGCCAGCCACGTTGCGGCAGACCGGGTGCTGTCGTCGGTGGTGGCGCAATTTTTCATTCCCAGGGCTTTGCCCGAGGCGTTGTTGCAAGGCTTTGAGTGGGACGCCAACGGCCGCTGTTACGAGTCAATTGAAGCATTGCAAGACTACGCGGCGCGGGTCGCTGGCAGCGTGGGTGCCATGATGGCTTTGCTGATGGGTGTGCGCTCAAGCGACGGCCTGGCGCGGGCCTGCGACCTGGGTGTGGCGATGCAACTGTCAAACATTGCACGCGACGTGGGCGAAGACGCCCGCATGGGTCGCCTGTACCTGCCCCTGCAATGGATGCGGGAAGCCGGCCTGGAGCCGCAGGCTTGGCTGGCCCGGCCCGTCTTCAACGACCAGATTGCCAAGGTTGTGAGGCGCGTTTTGCAGGCCGCTGACGTGCTGTACCGGCGAGTCGATGCGGGCGTGGCGCAGTTGCCGCTGGCCTGCCGCCCCGGTATCAATGCGGCGCGGTTTTTGTACGCCGAGATTGGCCATGAAGTCGCCCGCCGTGGGCTGGATTCAGTGTCGCAGCGGGCCGTGGTGGCGCGTTCGCGCAAGCTGCAATTGCTGGGCCGCTCGGTGGTGACGTTGTTTCCGGCAAGCGCTCTGCAGGTCGCGCCCTGCCTGGCTGCCAATCAATTTTTAGTGGACGCTGCGGCAAAGCCGCTGGCGACGCCTTCTGCTTTGAAAATCCAATCTACCCCGGTCGCTGCCGCATTGGCGGGTCAAGTCAAAGCGCCTAAAGCCGCTTGGTGGCATCTGCGTCGCAGGGTTGAAGAGCGAGCGATTTGGGTGATTGAGTTGTTTGAGCGTCTGGAACGCGTCGAGCAACACGAGCGTTTGCGCCAAGCTGCGCTGTAGCCCAACCATGAGTTCCGGCCTGCTGATTACCCTGGAAATGGCTGGCGTGCTGGGCGTGGTGCTGGCACTGGGCGGCTGGGAGCTTTGGACGCTGCGGCGAGACAAATTGCGCGATGCGGCAAAAACTGAAGCGGAAGATCAGCAGCGCAAGGGCTGAACACTCTCGGGTCTCGCTTTTATCGTGATCTTTGCTACTATATTAATAGCAAACTATCTATATTATTCGAGAGCTAGAGGCCTATTTTATTCATATTTTGACCATTTTGAGTCATTTGCAATAAAAAGAACCTGCAGGTTCTTTTTTCTCAAAATCAGCCCAAAATCGATTGAAATTGACGTAAAACTGGCTTTAACCCCAGCGCGGCATGCGAAACGGCAACATCGCTTGCACCACCGGCTGCTGCCAACGCGCAAGCGACAGGCTTTCGTGTACGGCCGTGGTCGCCTCGCCCAGCAGACGCGTTCGCAGCAAAGAGCGGGAATAAAAAGGCCCGTCTTCTAAATCTTGCTCAATGTGAGTCGCTGCGGCGGATTCGCTGCGGGTGCTGCGCGGCAGCCGCCACGCGGTGAGCGGCAACACCAGTGACGGCGGCGGCGTGAAACTATTCACTTGGCCCGCCGCGTCGGCCAGCAGCGCCAGCGACAGCGGACTGCCGTCAATTCGGGTGGCGTCGTACAGCACGGCGGTTCTTTGACCGCTCAATTCCGCGCGCGACCAGTCCCAGCGAATGAAGTCTTTCTCAAGCGGGCGCGCGCCCCGGTTGGCGTCCAGATAGGCATTACCGTGCCATTGCACGTTGGGGGCGCTCAAATCGACCGTCACGCGGGCGCTGGGCGCAATTGGGCACCAGTGGTGCAGGCCAGCATCGTCCAGCGCGTAGCCCGTCGATAAAACTGCTGACGGAAAAATTCGAACTACGCCCTTCAGGTGGCGCGCCCAGGGCACCGTGATTTCGTCAATGTCAATGGTCAGCACGCCGTCTTTCCAGGCCAACTGGCTCGGGCCAATGCGAAGCCGGGTCGGCTCGGGCTTCACGCTGGCGCGATGCCGCTCGGTCATGGCCCACCCGGTCGGGGTGGCGCTGCCATTGCGCGAGTACAGCGCCACATTTAGCGCGCAATGGTCTAACGGCTCTGCCAACCCAGGCGCATGCCTGCGGGCACTGGCGTAATACGGAGAAAACACGCTGCCAATGAACGCAATGATGGTCAAGCCAAACCGGCCATCGTCACTGAGCGCATCTACATACCACCAAGCGTAGCCACCAGCAGGCACCAGCGCATCAAAAGCCGTTGGCATAGCGCAGGTGGCGGCTTGGGGCGAAAAGGCGGTCATGGCGGGATCTTCAGCCACGGCTTTGTTGCAGCAGCACAGTCAAGTCATCACTCACGCTGACGGCAGCCTGATGCCCCGACAGCGCGGCCATCGGCACCCCAGGCCCTGGGTGGGTGCTGCCACCGGCCAGGTACAGCCCCGCGATCTGACTGCGAGCCCCTGACCGAGCAAAAGACGCCATCCAGCCGTGCGACGCTGGGCCGTACAGGGCACCCCCAGTGGCTGGAAACATCTGATTGAAGTCTTTTGGTGTGCATCGAATCGCCGCAGCAGGGCTGCCGTGCAGCGTCAGGCCAAAGCGTTCCAGTCGGTCAAAGGTGGTTTGCTCGCACCGGGCAAGGTCAGCCTGGGTCAGCTGGCCACTGTCGCTTGCGTCGCCGCTTGCGGGCGCGTTCACTAGGCAAAGCATGCGTTCGGCACCGGGTGGCTGCGGGCCATCGGCGTCGCTGCGATCCTGCGCACACAGGTAAATGGTGGGCTCCTCAGGCAAACGGCGTTGTTCAAATAGGCTGTTGAACTCAGCTTTGTAGTCTGACGAAAAAAACACGTTGTGCCGAACCAGAGGAAACCCGCTGGCGGGCAGCACCAGGTTCCAGGTGACCGCTGACAAAGACCGCTTGGCGGCCACGGGTTCTGCCGCCTTGTGAACCGCTTTTTGACCGGCTTCACCCAACAAACCGGCAGCCAGCGCGGCCGCGTCGCCATTGAAAACCACCGCATCGGCCGTCAATGCTTCGCCATTTTGCAAGCGCACGCCCACGGCGCGTCCTTGGCGCGTCAATATCTCGCCGACCGCAGCGTGGTACCGAAAAACTGCGCCACGCTTTGCCGCCAGACTGGCCAGCAGCCTGGCCAGGCTGTGCATGCCACCGTCCAACAGCCACACGCCACTTTGCTCCACGTGTGCGACCAGCATCAAGGTGGGTGGTGCCAAAAACGGCGATGAACCACAGTACGTGGCATAGCGGCCAAACAACTGGCGAAGGCGTGGGTCGCTGAAATAGCGCCCCAATTCGCTCCAAAGCGTGCCAAACGGCGAAATGCGCCCCAAACCGCCCAGCCCCTGCTGCCCCACCCGCCAGGACAGCGACACAGGGTTGGGTTTGCTTTGGCGCAAAAATGGCGCTTCAAGCGTTTGGTAAATAAGCCGCGCCCGCTCACAAAACGCCAGGTAAGCCAGGGCCTGCGACGGGCCGGCCAATCTGCCAATGGCGTCAGCGGACTGGTTGATGTCTGCAAAGAGGTCCAGCCGCTGATCCGGCAGCCACGCGTGGCGGGCCAGCAAACTCACAGGGCGCAAAGACAGATGGTCTGTTAAAGACTCTCCCAAGCGGTCAAACAGCGCCTCAAACACCCAGCGCATAGTGAACACTGTAGGGCCCGCGTCCAGTTGCGCGTCATCGATTTGCACCTGGCGCATTTTGCCGCCCGGTTGGCCTGCAGCCTCGCAAACCACCACCTCAAACCCCTGATGCGCGAGTTCAAGCGCGGCCACCAGGCCACCCACTCCCGCACCGATCACGATGACACGCTGGGGTTTCATAGGGCGCTGGTAGCTTTTAGGCTCATTGCAAGGCTTTTGTGCGAAGGGGCTGGCGGGGCCACGAAAACGACGATTGACGTGACACGAATAGGTGTCTATATTACTTGACACTAACCAGTGACAATTATTTCTGACATATTTCCCACCAAAATTTTCATTTCAGTCGTCCCGTTTCACCCACCGGAGTCCTCCATGAAAGCCATCACACGAATTGAGCAATCCTTAGCTGCTGCCATTGCCATGGGCGAAGACCCCAGCTGCCCACCCAAACTAGCAGACGCAGTGCGCCATGGCGTGTTTCCTGGGGGAGCGCGAATTCGGCCTTTACTTTGCCTGGCCGTGGCCCAAGCCTGCGGCGATGACGACCCGCTTTTGTCTGATGCGGCCGCCGTCGCCATCGAACTGCTGCACTGCGCGTCCTTGGTGCATGACGACCTGCCCTGCTTTGACGATGCCAAAACCCGTCGGGGTCGGGCGTCGGTGCACTGGGCTTTTGGCCAAAACCTGGCCGTATTGGCAGGCGACGCACTGATTGTGTTGGCA
>JANPCR010000034.1:0-4187 GCA_031431035.1 Rhodoferax sp. | reverse complement strand
GGCGCGGCCGTTCGGTTTGAACCAGGACAGCAACGCACGGTGGAACTGGTTGACTTTGCCGGTGATCGGCTGGTCTACGGGTTTCGCGGTTTGGTGCAAGGAGCCGTGTGATGGCAACGATTGGACGACGAGCCTATGCCGAGATTTTTGGCCCCACGGTCGGCGACCGGGTTCGGCTGGCTGACACGGGGCTGCTGGTCGAGGTGGAACACGATTACACACTGCGCGCAGGCGGTTACGGCGAAGAGGTGAAGTTTGGCGGTGGCAAAACCATCCGCGACGGCATGGCCCAGTCGCAACGCACCCGCGACGGCACTGGGAGCGGCCCGCAGGCCGGGGGCGCTATGGATTGCGTGATGACCAATGCCCTGATTCTGGACCACTGGGGCATCGTCAAGGCCGATATTGGTTTGAAAGGTGGTCGCATAGTTGGCATTGGCAAGGCAGGCAACCCTGACGTTCAACCCGGTGTTGACATCGTCATTGGGCCTGGCACTGAGGTCATAAGCTGTGAAGGCAACATCGTCACCGCAGGCGGTATTGACTCTCACATTCACTTCATTTGCCCGCAGCAAATTGAGGAAGCTCTCGCCAGTGGCGTCACCACCATGCTGGGCGGCGGCACTGGGCCTGCTACCGGCACGTTTGCCACCACCTGCACACCGGGCCCGTGGAACTTGGAACGCATGTTGCAAGCCGCCGATGGGTTTGCCATGAACTTGGGGTTTCTCGGCAAAGGCAACGCCTCGCTGCCAGCCGCGCTGCACGAGCAGGTGAACGCTGGCGCGATCGGTCTGAAACTGCACGAGGACTGGGGCACCACGCCTGCAGCCATCAGCAATTGTCTGGACGTGGCGGACGCGCTGGATGTGCAAGTAGCGATTCATTCTGACACCTTGAATGAGTCAGGTTTTGTGGAGAACACCATCGCCGCGACCCAAGGCCGTTCGCTTTGCGCCTTTCATACCGAAGGCGCAGGCGGTGGTCACGCCCCCGACATTTTGCGGGTAGTGGGTGAAGCTAATTTTTTGCCCAGCTCCACTAATCCGACCATGCCCTACACAATCAACACGCTGGACGAACATGTCGACATGTTGATGGTCTGCCACCACTTGGACGCCAGCATTGCAGAAGATTTGGCCTTTGCCGAAAGCCGAATCCGAAAAGAAACCATTGCCGCTGAGGACGTATTGCATGACCTCGGTGCCATCAGCATGATGAGCAGCGACAGCCAGGCCATGGGGCGCGTGGGCGAAGTGATTATTCGCACTTGGCAGACGGCGCACAAGATGAAAGCGCAAAGGGGCTGGCTCAGTCCCCCGACCTCTCGGGCAGAGCCTGTGGAAGCACTGCAGCGCAACGACAACTTCAGGGCCAAGCGTTACATTGCCAAATACACCATCAACCCGGCCATTGCCCACGGCATCAGCCACGAAGTCGGCAGCATCGAAGTTGGCAAATGGGCAGACCTGGTGGTTTGGAAGCCCGCATTTTTTGGCGTCAAGCCCGCCTTGATTTTGAAAGGCGGCTTCATCGCGATGGCCGCCATGGGCGACCCCAATGCCAGCATTCCCACGCCACAGCCGGTGCACTACCGCCCCATGTTCGGCGCGTTTGGCAGGGCCCTGGCTCGAGGCTCGCTGACGTTTGTGTCGCAGGCAGGATTTGATGGCGGCATCAAAACGCGATTTGGATTGAACAAAACTTTAAGCGCCGTCAAAAACATTCGTGGAATTCGCAAGCAGCACATGCTGCACAACAGCTACCTGCCTAAAATGGAAATTGACGCGCAAACCTATGCGGTGCGGGCCGACGGGCACTTGTTGACCTGCGAGGCAGCGGTAAGTTTGCCAATGTCGCAGCGTTACTTTCTGTTTTGAACCGAGCACTGCAAAGCGCGACAATTTCAACATGCTGACTGTCAACAAACTCATGCCGCAAGGCCAGGGCCTTGCGCCGGTATTGCTCAAACGCGCGTCGTCAGTCGAGCTGGACTGGGACGTGCGCCAAAAAAGCCGTTTTGAAACAGCCGACTCCACGGGCCGCCAACTTGGCATTTTTTTACCACGCGGCACGGCCGCGCGCGGGGGCGACGTACTCGTGGCCGAAGATGGTTCGCTGATTCGGGTGATTGCCGCGGCGCAGGCTGTATTGCGAATCACTCATTGCACAGAACATGGCACGCCGTTTGACTTGATTCGCGCGGCCTACCATTTGGGTAACCGGCATGTGCCGATTGAACTCAAACCCGACCACTTGAAAATCGAGCCAGACCATGTGCTGGCAGACCTGCTTCGCGCCATGCATTTGATCGTCATTGCCGTTGACGAGGCGTTTGAGCCCGAAAACGGTGCCTACGCTGCGGGTGGGCATGCGCACAACCATGCGCCTGCGGCGGCGCAGCCTCATGTGCACGGGCCTGACTGCGACCACGGGCATGACCAAGACAACCATGCGCCAGGCCATCGTCATACCCACAAGCACTGACCCACGTCGCCACCGTGCTTGATTCCAGCCTGATACAGCTGATGTGGCTGGCCTCTCCGGCGCTGCCAATTGGTGGGTTTTCCTATTCTGAATGCTTGGAAGCCACCGTGGACAGCGAACAAGTTGCGACTGAAGCAGACGCAAATGCCTGGTTGCTGGATCAGCTTCATTTGACTTTGGCGCGGTGTGACCTGGCCGTGGTGGCCCAAGGCATTGCTGCGTGGCAGCTCGCTGATTTATCGCAAGCCAAAGACCGAATTGCAGCATTGACAAACTGGATCCTTCAAACCCGCGAAAGCAGCGAACTGCGCGCGCAAACTGAGCAAATGGGTCGCTCGCTTTTGGAGTGGCTGCGCAACCACACCACAGCAACTGCCGACCAAATTGACCTGCTTGCAGCCCTGCAACCCACTTACCCGCTGGCCTTTGCCTTGGCCGCCAGTGCGACCCAGGCCAGTGTTCGCGATTGCCTGTTAACTTACGCCTTTGGCTGGGCTGAAAACATGGTGCAGGCGGCCATAAAAAGTGTGCCGCTAGGCCAAAGCGCCGGGCAGCGTATTTTGTCGGCTCTGTGCATTGAGATTCCGGCGGTAGTCGACCACGCCATGGCCTTGCCTGACAATGACCGACAAGCCTTTTCCCCCATGCTGGCGATATTGAGCGCTCAGCATGAAGTTCAATACTCGCGCCTGTTCAGATCCTGAAAGTCCACGTCCTATGTCGAGCCTGCACACTATCAAAAACCGCACCAAGAACCTGCCGCCTTTGCGTGTGGGCATTGGTGGCCCAGTCGGGTCTGGCAAAACGACGTTGCTGGAGATGCTGTGCAAAGCCATGCGCCACAAGTACGACCTGGTGGCCATCACCAACGACATTTACACCAAGGAAGATCAGCGGATTTTGACGGTGAGTGGCGCACTAGAGGCTGAGCGCATCATGGGCGTAGAAACCGGTGGCTGCCCTCACACGGCGATCCGTGAAGACGCCAGCATCAATCTGGAAGCCATTGACCGCATGCTGGTAGATTTTCCCAACGCCGACATTGTGTTCATCGAGAGCGGTGGCGACAACCTGGCCGCTACGTTCAGCCCCGAGTTGTCAGACCTGACAATTTATGTGATTGACGTGGCTGCGGGCGAAAAAATTCCGCGCAAAGGTGGGCCAGGCATTACCAAAAGCGATTTGTTCGTCATCAACAAAACCGATCTGGCCCCTTATGTCGGCGCTGACTTGGGTGTGATGCAGGCCGACACTCGGCGTATGCGCACCACCGCCAAGGGACTGAAGCCGTTTGTGATGACGAACCTGAAAACCATCGAAGGATTGAGCGACGTGGTGGCCTTCATTGAGCAAAAAGGCATGCTGCTGAATTGACCTGTTCTGCGAATTGAACGACGGCCAAGCGACAAAATCAGCCTGTTCTGAGCCCAACAGAGAAGTTGGATGTACGTTGCGCAGCTTGCAAAAAGTCGTCCAATAGCGCTTTGTCGTCTGCTGTACCTTGTCCGGGCGCATGAAACTCAGGGTGCCATTGAACGGCCGCTACAAAGCCTGGCCCGGTGTGGCGAATGGCCTCAATCAAGCCATCATTTGGGCAGTGCGCCTCAGCAGTGAAGCCTGGTGCCAAGTCTTTAATGCCTTGATGGTGAATGCTGTTGGTCTTGAAGACCCGGGAATCCCCCAGCAAGCCCGCCAAGTGG
>JANPCR010000033.1:0-22504 GCA_031431035.1 Rhodoferax sp. | reverse complement strand
ACGTCTTCGGGCGTGCTGGACCGCCCCAGCGGGCTCATGGCGTGCAAGGCTTTGAACTGTTCGTCACTCAGCATGTGGCTCGTCAACGTCAGGCCAGGGGCTACGCCTACCACCCGAACTTGCGGGGCCAATGCCAGCGCGAGCATAGTGTTGGCCGCTTCCAAAGCCGCTTTGGACAGTGTGTAACTGAAAAAGTCTGGGTTCGGGTTCCAGAGCTTTTGATCCAGCAGATTGACCACCGCACCTGCGCGGGCCATTTCGCCTAAAGGAGAGCCTGAGGCAGTCCCTAGACGCGGTCGCGCAAGCAGGTGAGCATGCAAGGCCTGAGCCAGCAAAACGGAGGCACCCGTGTTGGTGTGCAGGTGTTTGTCCAGCGACGCAAAACTGAAACTCGCCGCGCTGTCATGTTCAAAAGTGGATGCGCTGTTTACCACTGCGTCAACACCACCGAAATGCGAAATGACTTGCGGCAGCAATTGCCTAACTTGCGCTTCGTCACCCAAATCAGCCTGAAACACGACACTGGGCTGACAACCTTCTCCAGCCAATGCAGTACAGTCTTTCGCAGTTTCCAGGGCATCAGCCTCTGAATGGCGGTAATGCACGGCAACTTGCCAGCCGCTGCGGGCCAAGGCCAAAGCAATGCTGCGCCCCAGTCGCTTGGCGGCGCCAGTGATCAACACAGTTTTAGGCGGTTCTGAAGGAGTCATTCGCTAAGTAGGTGGGCTTGGGGTTGAAACTGACAGGCTTGAATTGGGCAAACCCTGCTCGCCCTGTATTTCAGGGGACAATCGGCGCGTCATGCCCATCCCCCTGATTTTAACGAACCCTTTGCAGGCGCTAATTGCCCGCACCATCACCGCGCAAGGCGGCTGGCTGGGCTTTGATGATTTCATGTCCATGGCGCTTTACACGCCGGGTTTGGGCTACTACGCCAATGCCAATGTCAAATTTGGCCTGATGCCCTACGGTGCCGCAGCTCAAGCTGGGAAAACCAACGTAGGCAGCGATTTTGCAACTGCCCCAGAGATGACGCCGCTGTTTGGTCAAGCCTTGGCGCAGCAGGTAGCGCAAGCCCTGCGTGAGACCCAAACTGACGAGATTTGGGAATTTGGCGCGGGCTCTGGCGCGTTGGCGATGCATTTGCTGGACGAATTGACCCGCTTGGGCAGGCCTGTCGCGCGCTACACCATTGTCGATGTGTCGGGCGAATTGCGCGCAAGGCAACAGGTCCGCCTGGTGATGCACGGCGACACGGTTCGCTGGGTGGACGCCCTGCCGCAACAAATGCAAGGTGTGCTGATTGGCAACGAGGTGATAGACGCCATGCCCGTGCAATTGCTCGCGCGACAAAGGGGCTCGTGGTTTGAACGCGGCGTAGCGCTGCACCCCAACTTCCCGGTTGATACGACTGACAGTGCAATCCTGGCAGAGCAGAAAGCGGCAAACAGCCAGCCCGACCCGCAATTTGTCTGGGCAGACCGCCCCACAGACCTGCGCCCCACTTTGGCAGTTGACGGCAATCACAATTACGTGACTGAAACGCACCGTGAAGCCCATGCCTTTGTCAGCACCCTGGCCGACAAGCTGGTACGGGGCGCCGTCTTTCTGGTGGATTACGGATTTCCAGAGCACGAGTACTACCACCCGCAGCGCCACATGGGCACAGTCATGTGCCACCAATCGCATCGCTCAGACACCAACCCGCTGGCCGATGTGGGTTTGAAAGACATCACGGCGCATGTCAACTTCACAAGTTTGGCCATGGCCGCGCAGGACGCAGGGTTGGAAGTTCTGGGCTATTGCACACAAGCCCGTTTTTTGATGAACTGCGGCCTGCTCGAGAAGCTGAAAGACGCATCCTTTGCCGATAAATCAATGGCGCAAAAATTGATTTTGGAACACGAAATGGGCGAACTGTTTAAAGTCATCGGTTTTGCCAAAGGCGCTTCTTGGCAGGCGCTTGGCTTTGCCCAGGGCGACCGAACCCACACCCTCTAACCGATTTTCTTCATCCACCCATGTTGCGCTGGCTTTTCGTCATTTTTCTGGCCCTGGTTTTGATCAACGCCTTTGCGCCGTTTTTGAGTCGCATGGGTTTTGGCAAACTACCGGGGGACTTTCGGTTCAAACTGTTTGGTCGGGAGTGGTTTTTGCCGCTGTCCACCACCTTGCTGCTCAGTTTTCTGGCCAGCGGATTGTCTAAGTTGATTTGAAAAGCCGCTGCATGTTTTGTCACCCCACCATTGCCGTTCCAATGTCCCTGCGAATTGCGCCTTATGACATTTAAAGTGGGTCAAGATCAGACCTTTTGCCTGCCCCACGGTGCTGCACCTGTGGCCTGCGTCGACATTGGCGGCACCAAAGTGGCCGTCAGCATGGCCGATGAACACGGCCTGCGCGCGCAGGTGGTGGAGCCCACGGCCAAGTCAGGTCACAACGGCGCCTTGGCCGAGCAAATTTTGCGAATGGTTGACCAAAGTGCCGCTAGCGCAGGCCTTGCCCGAGCCCTTGTGTCGGCAATCGGCGTGTCGTCTTGTGGGCCATTTGTGTTGAATGACGGGCTGCTGGAACTGGCCGCGCCCAACATTTGCGGTGGCTTGGCAGGGCCTGCCCGGGGCTTGCCCAACGACTGGCGCAGTGCCTTGCTGGAAGGCCCGCTGCGTCAGGCCTTTCGCCATGTTCGGATTGAAAACGACGGCATTGGCGCCCTGGAGGCCGAGCGCCGCTGGGGTGCACTCAACCTGAATGGCCACGCGGTTGACAACTGCGCCTTCGTCACCTGGAGTACGGGCATTGGCATGGGGCTGTGTGTAGATGGCCATGTGCTGCGCGGCAAAAATGGCAATGCTGGCCACGGTGGGCACATGTACGTCTCTGACAATGACGACGCACTGTGCGGCTGTGGCAACGTGGGCGATGTGGAGGCGCTGGTCGCAGGCAACGCCATACCGCGCCGCTTTGGATCGGCAGGTTTTGCAGATGCCGCAGCCTTGTTGACCGCTGCCAAGGCGGGCGACCCGCAGGCCGTTTTCATTGTTGATGGCCTGTGCCGAGTGATGGGACGGGCTCTTTACAACCTGGTGGCCACGCTGGATCTGCGCCGCATCAGCCTGGGCGGTAGCGTGTACTGGCACAACCGCGACTATTTGCTGCCACGCCTTAAAACCGAGGTGCTGGGCAAACTTGCGCCCCTCACGCAGGAGTGCGAGCTGGTCAGCGCGGGGCTGGGCGACAAGGTCGGAGACTACGCAGCGCTGGCGCTGGTCATGCAGGGCTAAGGCTCTTTGGCAGGCGGGCAACCGCGGCGACTCTGGCCGCCCGAATCATCGCACCCACGGCTGGCCCTGCAAGGCCCTTGTCACTTGCAAGCGCCGCAATGGCAGACGTGGACACAGATTGCGCGGCTTGCAAAACAGCCCTTAAAAGGGTGCTTGGCGGGTAGACAGCGCCCTGCTTTCCAGGGTCGGCGGCTTGAGCTTCGCATTCGCAGACCTGCAGAAGGTCAACAAAACGCTCGGGTTTTCGAATCGCGTCGCAGCGCTCCAGCAAGGTGACCAATTCGTCAGCGCTCAGGTTCTCAGCCAGCTCGACAGCCGCCATCTCACGCCAAGCCAAACTGGCCAGCGACTGACAGGGCGTGGGCGCAAACAAAACCGACGGGTCTTGGCGAAACGGCTTCAGGCTGGCAAAGCGCACTGGCAAGCTGGCTTTGACGCGAGCGCTGGCGTCCAAAATCGAAGCGGCACTGATCGTCCATTCAATGCGCGGAAACAAACGGGCCAAAGCGCCGCAATCCCGCAGCACATCGAACATGCGCGAAGGCTTGTCGGTCATCAGACCCTTGCTGATTTCAGCCCAAACTCGCTCTGCCACCAAGTGATCGGCTTCGCCAGAATTCACCATGTCAAGCATGAGCTGCTGTGTATCAGGCGCGATGGAAAAATCAGGAAAACGCGCGGCAAAACGGGCCACCCGCAAGATGCGAACTGGGTCTTCACGAAACGCATCGGTGGTGTGGCGCAGCAGCTTGTGCGCCAAGTCACGCTGGCCACCAAAGGGATCAATCAGGCGGGCGGGGTCAATCGCAATGAGACAGGGCTTTGCACCGCCATCGTTCGAACCAGCGGGGAGCAGGCCGTCCAGCGCGATGGAATTGATCGTCAAGTCGCGCCGCGCCAGATCTTGCTCTAAAGTAACGCCCGGCTCCGAATGCACGACAAAACCACGGTAACCCGGCGATGTTTTGCGCTCGGTGCGGGCCAAGGCATATTCATCGTGGCTGTGGGGGTGCAAAAAAACCGGAAAGTCACGCCCCACTGCCAAAAACCCCTGGTCTGTCATTTGTTGGGGCGTGGCACCCACCACCACCCAATCGCGGTCGTTCACAGGCAAGCCCAATAGCGCATCGCGCACCGCACCGCCTACCAAGTAAGTCTTCATGACCTCAGTGTAGGGGTCATGGCGGCTTGGCTTGGTCAGGTTTGGTGCACCAGCCAGGCCATTTACGATGCCGCTGCAGCAAGAGGACGGTAAAGGCCCCACCGACTTGACAATGCCCAAAGCTACTGGCCGAAGCGTTTTGCTCGACCAGAATCGATGGGCCAAAACGAGTATTACAGGGCCAACCGATACGGCTCCTCAAAATCCAGAAAGTCATGTTCGGCCAATGCGCCATCAATCCAGGCTTTGACGCCGGGCAGGTTTTGAACCCGCTGAACGTAGGCCGTGATGGGCGCAGGCACAGGCAAGGCGTAGCCGCTTAAGCGCATGCAAACGGGCGCAAAGTAGGCGTCGGCAATGGTGAACTCGCCAAACAGCATGGGGCCGCCGTGCTGCTCAAGCAATGCGCTCCACATGGCAACAATGCGCGCGACATCCGCGCGTACGGCGGTTTTGTCGCGCCAAACCAGCTTGCCAATGTCTGGCAGCGACGCTTCTATGTTCATGGGGCAATTGCTGCGCAAACCAGTGAAGCCCGAGTGCATTTCAGCGCAAATACTGCGGGCGCGGGCGCGGGCGTTGGCATTAAGCGGCCAAAGATTTTTGTGCGGATAAAGGTCAGCCGCGTATTCTGCAATGGCAAGAGTGTCCCAAACCGCCAAGCCGTCGTTCACCAAAACAGGAACTTTGCCGACAGGGTTGATCGGCCCCATGGCTTTTTTGAAGTCTGAATCGTCTTCGAAGGAGTCAAACCGCACCATCACTTCTTCAAATGCAATACCGGCTTGTTTGAGCAGCACCCAAGGGCGCATAGACCATGAGGAATAATTTTTGTTACCGACGTAAAGCTTCAGCATGGCTTGCTCCAAAGTGTGGGGAGACGAAGTGTCATTCCCAACACGCCAGATACTATCGCGACAGGTGCGCGGTATTGTTGCCGAATCAACGCGCTATTGATGCCGGAGAAATCAGCACCCAAAACTCAGCCGCTTGAAAATCGATGCAAGCTAAGACCGCCCCGCCTGTCGGCGCTGCGCTTGCAAAGTGGCAAACCGGCCACGACCCCCCAGGTACTCGGGCGCAATGGCAGCCAAAGACGCGGGCGTGATGCCCAACGCCGCCAAACCCGGCAGTTGCCCGCTGCTCACGTTGTCGACCGCCATGGAATCCAGGTTGTCACGGCTCATCAGTGGCGCGCCGGGTGCCAGCGACATCAGCGCCGCCTGCAAACGGCCCAAAGAGAGCGGTAAGCCAAAGACGGGGCGACCCAAGCCATGGTCGATGCCGCTGGCCCGCCCTGCAAATTGCACCAGTTCTTTCAATGTGAATACATCAGGGCCACACAGGTCATAAACCTGCCCTATGCTGGCATCGTTTTGCAAACTATTGACGATGGCCTGGGCCACGTCTTGCACCCAAACAGGCTGAAACCGGGTGCCCGCCCCCGCCAGCGGAACCACTGGAAACACCCGCTGCAGTTTGGCAAACAGATTCAAAAACTTGTCCTCGGCACCAAAAATCACGCTGGGGCGCAACACCGTCAAATCCAGCCCCGCGGCTTGCAGCGCCTGTTCGCCCAAAGCCTTGCTGCGCTGGTACATGGATGGCGCACTTGTGCCAGCACCCAGGGCGCTCACATGCACAAGGCGCTTCACGCCCGATGTTTGAGCGGCGCGCGCCAGCGTTTGCGCCAGCGTCACGTGGGCGCGTGTGAAGGCGGCTTGGTCGCCATGCAAGATGGCCACTAGGTTAACCACGGCATCGTGCCCTTGCATCAATGCAGTCAAGCTGGCTTCGTTGTGAATATCGGCCGACAACACTTGAAGGCCTGGCAACATTTGCAAGTGTTTGGCGTTGTCAACGCGCCGTGTGGGCAGCGTGATTTTGCAAGGCAAGCGTGCCAGTTTTTCGCATACATGGCTGCCGACAAAACCGGTACCGCCCAAAACGAGAATTTTTTTCATGAAAGCACTGAATCAAAACAGAAACAAAATTGGCTCTGGCAGGCAAGTGACTGGCCTGCCAAAAGCACACGCCTGGCGTATCGACATGCTCAAGGCAACTCGCGATTGACCTCGGGCAATTGAGCCTCGCGCGGCCCCACTGCGCCCAAGCGGGCCTTCAATGACTGCGGCTGGCCTGTAATGAGGGCGGCGTAATTGGTGGTGTTGGCCAGCACCTTTTTGACGTAGTCACGGGTTTCGGCAAACGGAATGTTTTCGGCCCAAATGGCGGTTTCAAGCACCGGGTCACCGGCCTGCCCACGCCAGCTTCTGGGGCGGCTGGGGCCTGCGTTGTAGGCTGCAGCGGCCAAGGGCATCGAACCGGCAAAATCGTCCAGCACCAGCTTCAGGTAACCCGTGCCAATGGCGATGTTGGTGTCCCGGTCGTTGATTTGGTGCGCCTGGAAACCTGTGATGCCGATTTTTTTGGCGGTCCATTTGGCCGTGGCGGGCATGACTTGCATCAGCCCAGAGGCGCCCACGCCAGAACGGGCGTCCATGATGAAACGGCTTTCTTGCCGAATCAAGCCGTACACGTAGGCTGGGTCCAGGTTGATTTGTTTGGCGCGCGACATCACGGCGTCTTTGAACGGCATGGGGAAGCGCTGCTCCAGGTCGATCAGGGTTTTGGTGCGTTCGCTGGTGTTGATGCAGCGGTCCCACACTTCGCGTTGGCAGGCCAAGTCAGCGGCGGCCAGCAGGTCGCGGTCTGAGAGGCCGCCCTTGATGTGCAGGTTGGTGGCGTAATTCCATTCACGCACACCCTCCGAGCGCAACCCCATCTGAATGGCGTACAAGCCGCGCTGCAAGCCCGCATTTTTGACCGCCACGTCTTTTTCTTCAGGTAGCAACAGCGCGGGACGCACGGGCACGGTGATGGACTGGCCCAGCTCCTCCAGCGCCATTTGTTCATAAAACCCGCGACCACTGGCCAAGCCCTGCAGGGCTTTGGTAGCTTCTTGCTGGTCGGCCTCGGTTTTAGCCAGTTTGGTCTGGGCGCGGGCTTGCCAGTACACCCAGGTTGGGTCTTGGCGCAGGTCGTCGCTCATGGCTTTGGTGGCAAACAGCACGTCTTTCCAGTTGCCTTTGCGCAAGGCCGCACGGGCACGCCAGGCCAAATGGTCGTCGTACTGCTCGCGGCCGCGGGCTTTGGCAAAGTAGGCGGGGGCCTCATTGGACAAACGCTGTGCAGCACTTTTGCCAATGGCGTTCCAGGCCCATGACAGCTGCTCGGGCGTGAGGTGTGGGCTCCAAAAATTGTCCAGCATGCCAGCCGCGGCATCGGCATCGCTGTTGGCCATGCGAATCAGGGCCAACACCACCAGCTCTTTGCTGACCCGGTTGTGCGAGTTGGCGTGCTTGCTCAGGTACTTGGCGGGGTTGGCCTGAAGTTCGGCCAAGCCAGGCGCAGCATCGGGTGCGACAATCTCTACCGCTCCGCGGGCGGCGCTGGCGCGGTTCGCTTCAACGCTTAAGCGGGCTTTGCGCCAAATGTCCGCGCTGTTCAGTTTTTTGGCCCCATAAAGGCGGCTGGCTGCCAGCAAACAGCCGTCGTCAGCGTCACGCTGAGCGTACCAAAGGCGTTTGACCTCATTGGCAGTGGTGCTGCCATCGGCGTCAGGGGGCGCTCTGTCGGACGCCAGCGCGTAGCAACGCACTTCGCGGTCGTCGTTCATACGGTAGCGCGGCAGTTCCTGGGCAAAACCGGCCCAGTCGCGGCGTTGCCCCATCAACAGCAGCCAGTCGTTGCGCAGGCGATCCTCTTGGTAGCTGCCCGCAAACCGGCTGAAAAAGTCTTGAATTTCTTGCGGATTGGCAGAATCAAGGCGACTGCGCAGCTCCCAGTAAGCGCCCCAGGGTTCCAGCGGATGGCCCGCCACTTGAGGCAGCAAAGCGACCAAGCGCTTGCGGTCGGCTTTTTTGAAGGCCTGGCCCATTTCGGCAATGGCATCGTCGCCTTTGGCCGACCCACCGCTCAGTGATGACGCTTGGCTACCCGTTTGGGCGCTGGCGGTCAGGGGCAGGAGCTGCGAGCAAAGCCCCAAGGCCAAGGGAATCAATGTCAAAATGGCACGTAACTGCATAGGGAGATTATGGACAATTCAAAGGATGAAAAGGCGCTTGCCAAAAAGACCTTGCGCAAGATCTTGATTGAACAACGTCTGAACCTGCCAGATCGCCTACAAAAGGCCGATTTATTGCAGCGCGTGATGCGAATTTGGCTGGTGGGCCGCCCGGATGTCGTGATTGGCGCGTACTGGCCCATCAAAGGCGAATTTGACCCCCTGCCCGCTTTGCACCGCTGGAAGGAAGACGGCGAATTGTTAGATCAGCCCCAGCCCCGGCGCATTGGGCTGCCGGTGATGGACAAAGTGCACAAAACGCTGACGTTTTGGTCGTGGTACCCCGGCTGCCCGATGGAAGACGACGCCTTTGGCATCTCCAAACCCAAAGACACTGAAATTATTGTGCCGACTTTGCTGTTTGTGCCCTGCGTGGGCTACAGCACGGGCGGCTTCAGGCTAGGCTATGGCGGCGGGTTTTACGACCGCACTTTGGCCACGTTGACGCCCAAGCCCTACACCGTGGGCTTAGGCTACACCCAAGGCTATGTGGACGACTTTGAGCCCGAACCGCACGACGTGCCTTTAGATGCGATTTTGAATGACAACGGGGTGGTTTGGCCAGTTTGAGGCCACCCTTGCCACCAATGCAGCGCCGACGTTTTGCCGCTGGATTGGCAACGCTGGCCGCCTTGGGCGCAGGCCTTGCCGCCCAAGAGGCCAACGCCCGCGCCACGGGTGCTGCTCGCAAACGAGCCATCGACTGGGTGGTGATCCATTCAACCGGGGGCCCAACTTGCGATGCCAAAACCCACAAACTGGTTTGGATAGGCGCTGGCACCCTGGCCGACAACATGCGGGTCATTGAAGCGCACCCGGTTTTGGGCATTCACTACATGATTGACCGCGACGGCACCCTGCGCGCAAGCGTGCCGGAATCGCAAGTAGCCCATCACGTGATGAGCTACAGCGACCGATCCATCGCCATAGAACTGGTGAACGACGGTGACGGGGTTGACCCCTTCCCCAAGGCTCAATTGGCAGCTTTGGTGGACTTGCTGAGCGACCTGAAACGGCGCAGGGGCATTCAGCGCGATGGGGTGTTTCGCCATTCGGACTTGGACCGCGCTTACCTGACTTGCGACAAGCTACAGCGGCGCAAAGTCGACCCTGGCGCAGCTTTTCCGTTTGAAGAGGTGTTGCGGCAGGTGTTTTGACTCCCAGCACCTCAAATTGGGCAAAAACGCCTAAATTTACCACAATTGTGGTAAATTTGACTCTAAAAAGTCATTTTTACCAAAATCATAATAAAATAGGCCTCTAGCTCTCTAATTATATCAATAGTTTGCTTTCTTAATTATAGCAATTTCAGTCTTCACTGCGATCCAGTCCAAACGCTGCCCACTCGGTTTTTAGGCGTGCAAACTCCGCGTCAATCAACGCCACCAGAGGAGCGCGCACCCGGCGCCAGCCCGCGTCGTTGTTCAAAATAGCCATGATGCCTTTGAACGCGGCGGTCATGCCGTAGCCGTTCAAAATGTCGATGAACGCCTTCACCCGCGCCAGATCGCGCTCGGCTTGCCCAGTGGCGGGCTGCGAGGCTTGGGCTGCATCCAACGGTGCCACTAAACGCTGCAACAACCGTGGCAACACATTGCCCACACCGCTCACCGCGCCCACACTGCCCCGCGCCGCCATCACTTGCAAATCAGGCTCATTGCCCACCCACACCTGCAAAGGCGGCATGAAGGCGGCGGCAAATTCCAAAGACGCGGCGCGTTGGCAACCACTGTCTTTAATGCCAATGATGGTTTGCGGGTAACGCGCCAACAGCGTTTTCACCACCCAGTGGCTCAGCGCCACGCCGGAAATTTGGGGAATGTGGTACAGCACCACGCGCAGGCGCGGGTCGGCCACTTGGTCGATGATTTGCTAATAGGCATCGACAATGCCTTGGTCATGCACGCCCTTCAGAAAAAACGGCGGCAGCAGCAAAACACCGAACGCGCCCGCCTGCACGGCGTGGCGCGTCAGGGCCACCGCATCGGGAATGGCGGCGCAACTGGTGGACACCAAAATGCGCTCTGCTGGCACGCCACCTTCAATCAAACCGTCAATCCCCGCCACGCGCTCAGCCACGCTGAACGACGGCCCTTCTCCCGTGG
This sequence comes from Rhodoferax sp., assembly GCA_031431035.1. Lineage (GTDB taxonomy): Bacteria > Pseudomonadota > Gammaproteobacteria > Burkholderiales > Burkholderiaceae_C > JANYCG01. The sequence continues at coordinate 11,830 of JANPCR010000033.1, read as the reverse complement.
TGCCAAACGGCGTGACGCCTGCGCAACCCGCGTCCAACAAGCTGCGCGAATGGCGCACGAACGCGGTAATGTCAATGTTGAGCTTGGCGTCAAGCGGAGTCAGCAAAGCGGGCCAGAGACCTTGGTAGGGAACAATTGCAGTAGAGGTTGTCAATATCAGCTTTCGTTTTTCAAGGTGGCGCCTCAAGTGGCTTTGTAGCCTGCCCACCCTGATTTTGCACCACGCCTGAGCGCGATTAAAGCCGCGCCAACACCGCCCGCACTTCGTCCACACTCAAAATCTCTGACAGCACTACTGGTGGGCTGCCGGGTTTGTAGACCACGTAAACGGGTACGCCGTTGCGGCCCAGTTGCTGCAAGGCGGCGGTGATGGCGGGGTCGCGGCGGGTCCAGTCGGCGCGCAGGGTGACGACTCTTTTGCTCGTCAAGTCGGCCAGCACATCTGGGTTGATCAGCGTGGTTTTCTTGTTGTACTGGCAGGTTACGCACCAGGCGGCGGTGAAGTCCACAAAAACCGGCTGCCCGGTGGACAAAATTTGGTCTACCCTGCCAGGCTCCCACGCCTGCCAGCGCTCGCCTGCGGCAGGGCTGGCGGCAACTTCAAGCGGCTTGAGTACGTTGGCCCCAATGCTGCCGGCCATCAACACCAGTGCTGCAACCGATAGGGTCGCCACCACCTTGCGGCTTCGGCCCTGGAGCGTGAAGGCCCACATCACCATGCTGAGGGCGACCAGCAGCGCCAGCAGCGCCCCCGCGCCGTCGATGCCGCTTTGCTGCCCCAGCACCCAAACCAGCCACACCACGGTGGCGAACATGGGGAAGGCCATGGCACGCCGAAAGGTGTCCATCCACGCCCCGGGGCGCGGCAAAGCGCGGGCCACGGCAGGCACCCAACTGGCCAGCAAATACGGCAAAGCCATGCCCACGCCAATCGCGCCAAACACCAAAAGCGCCTCAAACACGGGCAAACCGACCGCCAACCCCAGTGACGCACCCATGAACGGCGCAGTGCAGGGCGAGGCAATGGCCACCGCCAAAACGCCCGAGAAAACCGCGTTGAGTGCGGGGTTTTTGAGCTGTTTGGCAGCCACTGCCGACGGGACAAAGTTGCCAAATTCAAACAACCCGGCCAAGTTCAAACCCAGCACGGTGAACAACACGGCCAATGCGGCCACCACAGCGGGCGACTGCAACTGAAAGCCCCAGCCCAGTTGCTCGCCCGCAGCACGCAGGCTCAGCATGAGCGCGCCTAGGGCCAAAAACGAGGCGATGACGCCAGCTGTGTAGGCCACGCCGCTGATTTGGTGGGCGCGGCGGTCATTGGCACCTTGCGCAAAACTCATGACTTTGAGCGCCAGCACGGGGAAGACGCAGGGCATCAGGTTCAAAATCAAGCCGCCCAACAGCGCACCCAAAATGGCGGCCAACAAGGTGATGGGCGCGGCATTGCCAGAAGTAGTGGGCGCGCCACTGGCGGCATTGGCTTTGAGCGCGGCCTCCAGCGCAGGCGGCACCTGGGCAGCAGCGGCCACGGCGGGCCAAGCCCCAGCCACTTTCAATTCGGTGCGATAGCTTTGCCGCACGCCATCCACGGCAGCGACCAAAACAAAGGGCATGACCGTCGGGCTATTGCTGCGCTGGGCCGACAGCGGAACACTTGCGTTCCATACAGCACCCGTCCAGCTTTGCGTCCACGCGGCAGCGGTTTCAATGACTTCATTCGACTCGGGGTAAAGCTCCAGCGTTTTGCCGCGCAGTTCCACCGGCAAGGACTGCACCACCAGCTTGATGGCGTTGCCCTCAACCGTCACGCTGCTCGGCCGCGATTGGGCGTCCGCTGGCGCAACCGGGCGCGGCAAGGCGGCCAAGGTGGCACTGAAGACGGCGGCATTCAGCGCAGTAGAGCCTTTGACGGGCAACTTCAACGCGAATTCGCCCTCTTCGGGAATGCACTCTTTGCGGCACACCAACCAAGCGGCCTTCAGCTTGATGTCAATGTCGCTTGCCAGCAGCGACGGCTTGAAATTGGGGCCAATGGTCAGCGGCACAGGCAGCAAAACCGTGCCCTCGTAGCCGTAATTGGCCAAACTGCCGATCAGTATTTTTTGCGGCGCGGGCCAGGCGATTTCACCTGCGGTCACGCCCTCTGGCAGCGTCCACTCCAGCCGGGTTGGCAGACCCGAATCGCCGGAGTTCTTCCAATAGGTGTGCCATTCGGCTTTGTGAATCAGCTGCAAGCCGACCCAAACGGTTTTGCCCGCATCGCCGCCATCGGGCGCGTGTGCCATCAGCTCGGCTTGAACTTGCGGGGTTTTAACGACTGTTTTGGCGCTGGCAGGGCTTAAGTTCTGCCCTGTTGCCGGTGACGACACAGCGCCAAGCAGCGCCAAAATGAAGGGCAGCAAAAAACCTGGGCGGCGAAACAAATGCGTCATAGAACGAAGCCAGCACTAAAACTACGGCGTGGCGAATTGGGCGAATCAGGTGAAAACAGCACAAAAAACCGGCGAATCACCACACCATGAAAGCCGCAGCGAGGTGGATTAAGCATAGAAGCAACGCTTTTCTGCATTACCCTGCTGTGTACCAGCCGATTCAAAACTTGTCAGAGCTGGGCCAGGTCAAAAAAGTTCCGGTGTGCGGGCTGATCAGCCCTGCGGGTTGTCGTTGGCCACAAACTCCAGCTTGACGCTGCCAAACACGGCCTGCGCCAGCTTCACCATGGTTTGCACCGACAGGTTAACGCCGCCACTGAACAGCCGGGACACATAGGTGGGGGTGGTGCCCAAGCGTTGGGCCAAGTCGGCGTTGCTCATGTTCAGGTCGTGCATGCGCAAGTTGGCTTGCAGCAAAAACGCCACGGCCAGGTGCTCGGCCTGGCCTTCTGGCAATGCGGACAAACGATTCGCCAGCGCGTTGATGGATTTGGTGCTCATAAATAGGGCTTTCTTCGACAGGTTGAACTGAAAATGAACCGCAGGGTTAATTTTAGCCCAATTTTGGAATAAATGAACCCCCAGGTTATTTTTTTGGATTTCACAGCTGTTTTGCCGAAATTATGAATAAAAAGGGCCTCTAGCTCTCGAATTAATTACATAGTTTGCTATTTATATTATAGCAAACAACAACTTCCATTGGCTAACAGAACCCGCGCATGCCAATTTGGCAGCCCGCCCCTCGATAATTCAACCATGGCAACCCATTCACCGGCCCGGTCTTCAAGCCCCATCAGCCAAAATCTTCCGCAGCCAACCCCAGCCATTGTGTTGTGCACGCTGAATGCCAAATACATTCACGCCTCGCTTGGGCTGCGCTACCTGTTGGCCAACATGGGCGATTTAAGGGCGCAAACGCTGTTGCGCGAATTCACCATCGCCCGCAGCCCGCAAGAATTGGCAGACGAATTGCTTGCATTACATCCGCGCGTGATAGGCTTTGGTGTTTACATCTGGAACGTGACGCAAACCTGTGAGGTGGTGCGCTTGCTCAAAGCCGCTCGGCCTGACCCGAATGACCTGAAAATCGTTTTGGGCGGGCCTGAAGTCAGCCATGAAGTGGACCAGCAAACCATTGTGCAACTGGCCGACCACGTCATCACCGGCTGGGGAGATGTGAGCTTTCCAAAACTGTGTCGCGCTGTGTTGCACGGCCCTCAGCCATTGATGAAAGTTATCGCAGGCGAGCAGCCACCGTTGGACCAAATCGCCCTGCCCTACGCCGAATATTCAGACGCCGACCTGGCGCACCGCTTGCTCTATGTGGAGGCCTCGCGCGGCTGCCCGTTCAAGTGCGAGTTTTGCCTGAGTTCGCTGGACAAAACCGCCTGGGCGTTCGATCTGGATGCGTTTTTGGCCGAGCTTGCGCACCTGTACGCCCGAGGAGCGCGCAACTTCAAGTTTGTGGACCGCACCTTCAATTTGAAGATTGATGCATCGATTCAAATCTTGCAGTTTTTTCTGGATCGCATGGAGGATGGCCTGTTTGTTCACTTTGAAGTGATCCCCGATCATTTGCCCGATAAATTAAAGGAAATGATCGCGAAATTTCCCCCAGGCGTTTTGCAGTTTGAAGTCGGCATTCAGAGCTTCAACGTCGAGGTGCAGCAACGCATCTCGCGCAGGCAAGACAACGACAAAACCGTGGCCAATCTGCAATGGCTGGTGACCGAATCCAACGCGCATTTGCACACCGATTTGATTTTTGGCCTGCCAGGCGAGACGCTGGCCAGTTTTTCAGACGGGTTTGACCGCTTGTACTCGCTCAAACCGCATGAAATCCAGCTTGGCATTTTGAAGCGCCTGCGCGGCACGCCCATTGCCCGCCACACGGCCGAATTCGCCATGGTTTACGACGCTGCACCGCCCTACACCGTGCGCCAAACGGGTGTGGTTAGCGCGGAGGACATGCGGCGTTTCACGCGGCTGGCCCGCTATTGGGATTTGGTCGCCAATTCAGGGCGTTTCAAGCGCAGTTTGCACCTGCTGATGGACGACACTCCATCCCCGTTTCAGGCGTTTCTCAGCTGGTCAGACTGGCTTTGGCGCACCTCGCAAAAAACCAGCGGCCTGACCCCCGAAGCGCTGGTCGATCACTTGTTTGAATACCTCACCACAGCTCGTGGCGTTGACGCCCTGCTCGCACGCCAAAGGCTGCTGGCAGATTACGTGCAAAGCGGCGCACGGGCCAAGCCCCACACATTGCAGGCACTGTTAACGCGACGTGCCAAGTTAAACAGTGCACTGGTACATCCCCAAATTGTGATCGATGGCAGTGCGCGGCTTGCGTTGCGCCAAGCGCGACACGCGGGCTAAGGAAGCGCTTCTGAGCTTTTGGCTCCTTATCGACCAGGCTCGCCCACACGCGGGCAAATACGCTCACCTGTGGTCTGGTACTGGTCTATTTTGCAGTTACCCGCCTTCACTGTAGGGGCGGGCTGCCGCTTTTGGCAGCGGCAGCGCTGTCTTGTAGCGAACCTGTTTGAGCGCAAAACTGGATCGAATTTTTTCAAGACCCGGAATTGGCGCGAGTTGCTCCAAAATGAATTTTTCAAGGGCGGCCATGTCAGCCACAGCAACGCGAATGAGGTAGTCGCTATCGCCGGTCATTAAGTAGCACTCCATGACCTCATCGTGCTCCGCAATGCGCCGCTCGAACTCCGCCAATGCCGCTTTACTTTGCGTTTTTAGGCTGATGTTGATGAACACATTAAGGCCCAAGCCCAACGCAGGCGCATTCGCCAAGGCAACAAAACGGGAAATGGTGCCATTGAGCACCAGCGCTTTGACCCTGGCTAGGCAGGGTGATGGGCTCAGGTGGACGCGCCGGGCCAGGTCAACATTGCTCAAACTGCCGTCTTGCTGCAAAGCGTCAAGTATGCGTAAATCTACTGCATCCAAGGTTGTTGTCATACTGATATGCCTTAAATTTGTATTTCACAAAATTTTATGCTGAGTTTTTAAAAATTCTAGACACATTTCAGCAGCACATTGGGCAGCATTGTGTCTAAAGTAGCAGGCTATGAATGCACCAACCGAACCCAATCTTCTGGGCACCCCACGTGACCCGTCGTTCGACATTGACCCTCAGGAAACCCAAGAATGGCGCGATGCATTCACGGCACTGTTAGCAGCGCACGGCCCACAGCGCGCGCGGCACATTCTTGACGACCTGGTTGCCTTGTCGCGCGAGCAACGCGTGGGCTGGACCCCCGAGCTCACCACGCCTTACGTCAACACCATTCACGTAAGCCAGCAGCCCGCTTTTCCAGGTGACTTGGCGATTGAAGAAAAACTGGGGTCCTTGATGCGTTGGAACGCACTGGCCATGGTGGCCAAAGCCAATGCTGCCTATGGCGAGCTGGGCGGACACATTGCCAGCTACGCAAGTGCTGCAGACTTGTTTGAGGTCGGCTACAACCATTTTTTCAGAGCGCGCGACGTTGCGAATGGCGACGAAAACGGCGGCGATTTAGTTTTCTTTCAGCCGCACAGCTCGCCAGGCGTTTACGCGCGGGCCTTTCTTGAAGGTCGTTTGACCGAGCACGACCTGAACTTTTACCGCCGCGAAATTGAAGCGCCGCGCCATGGCGCACGAGGCCTTTCCAGCTACCCGCACCCTCAGTTGATGCCCGACTTTTGGCAATTCCCAACTGGCTCGATGGGCATCGGCCCGATCAGCAGCATCTACCACGCGCGCTTTATGCACTACCTGACCCATCGAGGTTTACTCAACTGTGCAGAGCGTAAAGTCTGGGGCGTTTTTGGCGATGGCGAAATGGACGAGCCCGAATCCATGAGCGCCTTGACTTTGGCATCGCGCGAGGGCCTGGACAACCTGGTCTGGGTTGTCAATTGCAATCTGCAGCGTCTGGATGGCCCGGTGCGCGGCAACGGGCGCATCATCGACGAGCTAGAGCGCCTGTTCAGCGGCGCAGGCTGGAACGTAATCAAACTGATTTGGGGTAGTGACTGGGATGGCCTGTTTGCTCGCGACACGACCGGCGCACTGGCCAGGACATTTGCCAACACGGTCGACGGTCAAATGCAAACCTTTGCCGCCAAAGATGGGCGCTACAACCGCGACACTTTCTTTGGGCAATCGCCTGAGTTAGCCGCGTTGGCTCAAGGCATGACGGACGATCAGATCGACCGCCTTAAGCGTGGCGGACACGACATTGTAAAAATACATGCCGCTTATGCTGCGGCTGCGGCCCATACGGGGCAGCCCACGGTCATTCTTGCCCACACCAAAAAGGGCTACGGAATGGGCAACGCGGGCCAGGGCAAGATGACTACCCACAGCCAGAAAAAGCTTGACGAGGCTGAGTTGATTGCCTACCGAAACCGCTTCAATTTGCCGCTGACTGACGAGCAAGCGACAACACTCACCTACTACAAACCCGAAGAAAACAGCGCTGAGATGCAGTACCTGCGCTCGCGCCGCGCTGCGCTAGGCGGCCACCTGCCTCGGCGGCACACTGTCGCCGCTGCGGTGCCCGTGCCACCGCTTAGGTCGCCCGAGCCTGAAGGCAACAGCTACGCCCAATTCGCCTTGCAAGCCGATGGCAAAGAAATGTCCACCACCATGGCTTTTGTGCGCATGCTGGGCGGTTTGCTCAAAGACAAGCAGCTGGGGCCGCGTATCGTACCCATCGTGGCGGACGAGGCACGGACCTTTGGCATGGCCAACCTGTTCAAGCAAGTCGGTATTTACAGCAGCGTGGGCCAGCGCTATGCACCCGAAGACATCGGCTCGGTGCTAAGTTACCGCGAGGCCATGGACGGCCAGATTTTGGAAGAAGGCATTAGCGAAGCTGGTGCAATAGCCAGCTGGACCGCCGCCGCCACCAGCTACAGCGTGCACGGCCTGGCCATGCTGCCGTTCTACATCTATTACAGCATGTTTGGTTTTCAGCGTGTCGGGGACGCCATTTGGGCGGCCGCCGACCAGCGCACGCGCGGGTTCTTGTTGGGAGCGACATCGGGTCGCACCACACTGGGCGGTGAAGGCTTGCAGCACCAGGACGGCACCAGCCACGTGATTGCAGCCACCATCCCCAATTGCAAAGCCTACGACCCAGCCTTTGCCGGGGAGCTTGCGGTCATCATCGACCACGGAATGCGCGAGATGTTAGTCGAGCAAAAAGACGTTTTCTACTACATCACTTTGATGAACGAAAACTATGCACAGCCCACATTGCCCGATGGCGTGGCATTGGAGGTCATTCTCGGCTGCTACCACTTTGGCCACTTTGAACAGTCCGAGCGACGGATCCAAGACCCGAGCGCCAGAGACAAAGAAAATCCTGTGACGCTGCTGGGTTCGGGCGCCATTCTGACTGAAGTGATCAAGGCCGCTCACCTGTTGGCAGCCGACGGTTTTCAGGTTGATGTGTTCAGTGTGACAAGCTGGAGTGAGCTGGCGCGAGAGGGGGCGAGCCGCGCATCTGTAGCTGCCACTGACCCGCAATTGCAGCCGACAGCAACCCCTTCAATTGAATCAGAAGCACCGTCTTTCGTCGCCCGCCAGCTGGCAAAAAGTGCTGGCCCCATCATCGCGGCCACCGATTACGTGCGTGCCTTGCCCGAAAGCATTCGCGCCTATCTGCCCGCTGGCCGCACCTACGTGACGCTGGGAACCGACGGGTTTGGTCGAAGCGATACGCGCGCAGCCTTGCGGGAGTTTTTTGGTGTCAACGCAGAGCAAATCGCCAAGGCAGCGCAAGACTCCTTTATCAGGCCGCCGTCACCTGCTTTAAAATGAGGTGATGAGCCGCGCCCCTGACCTTGCGCAAATTCGCTTTGACAACGCCATTGGCCTGTTTGAGGAATTTGTGCACAACACCATCAAACACCCCGACGCCGCCACCCTGCGCGGCCTCGAAGGGCGGTTTGCCGAGAAGGTGCAAATCCAGCCGAGTTACTGGAGCCAAATCAAGAGCCGATCACGCCAGATTGGCGAGCGGTTGGCGCGCCAGTTTGAGCAGTTGTGTCGCAAGCCCAATGGCTGGATGGACCAGCCGCATAGTGCCAAAGCGAACCTGAGTGCAGACGCCGTCGCACAGCCAGGGCGCCTAACGCCCTCGGTGGCATTGCCCAATGACAACCCCACTCCACAGGACGACGACGAACGTTTTATTGTGGGACTGGTCTTGACCTATTACCGACGCCACCCGCAACGGGCGCGCACTCAATTGCTCGATGTTTTGGGGGAGGTTCTGGCACCTTTAGAAAACCGGGCGGGCGGTGCGCAATCGACGGTCAAACCGGTCGGGCTGTCAGCGGTTAAAAGCACTGTGTCAGCTTCTAAAACGGATGTTAGTACGGCCGACATTCACGCGCTGTGGCTGAATGCGCAAGTGGGTGTTGCGCCGTTGCGACGCAAAAAGTAGGGGTTTGCGAGCATTCTTGCGCCCAGGTGCAGGCGTCACAAAAATGGCGCTTGCAAAAGATAAGGCTTCGTTTATCATTTGATTAATTAGCCAAACGGATGGCGCTGCAAAGTGACTCCGATTTGGCACCCGATCAACCCTTTTTTTAATTTTTGAGTCAGTCCATGAAACCCATCGTGTCTTCCTTCAATTGCTCTCGCACCAGCGCCCTGCCAGGCACTGGCGCTCGGGGTTTGAAGGGTCATGGGGGTGGTGCCATGGTCAGTCAAATTGGCAGTCAGTTTGTCAATCAGGCAAACCGCCAAAGCCAAGTGAGCGCAAGCGCGGCAGGTATGAATTATTTTGGCGTCCCGCCCTGGGGCGATGTGAGCTGATCTCAAGCAACAGAGATTTCTTCACAACGGCCCGGGAGCATTTTTGCCCCGGGCCGTTTTAGTTTGTGCCGTCAGCTTTGACATTTTTTTCGTCTTTTCAGTTTTTTTGTTAGTTTTTTCAACCCAAGGAGCCTTCCATGAACACCAGCAATACCCAGTACACCCAGTCCCGCCAACCCAAGGTGGTGGGCCTTGCCTTGAGCAGCCAGCCTGGCATTGCCCACCGACCCGGCACAGCACAGATGCGTTTCGCACCAAGCCGAGCCAGACCGCCCAGCCCCCAATAAATCACTGCCTGGCGCGCAACCCTTGTTCTGGGTGCGTGCAACAGGCCCAGGAGAATCATCATGACAGAGAGCTTCCCAACGAGATACTCGCAAGCGGGCGTCTCATCCGGTTATCCAGTAAGTTACCCAGTAGGTTATTCCAGTCGCCAAGTCGTCGCCAAAGTGCTTCGCGCGGCCAGTCAAGTATTGGCCCGCGTGGCACATGAGCTGACGGCTGTCGATGTGCCCAGTGAAAGTGCCTTCACCGCTGCAGGCAACGTGTACGCCTGCCCTCAGCTTGAGTTCTATGCCGAAGCCGGTGCCGCCGAAGGTGCCTTGTACGCAGATGGGCGCTTGGTGGGGTACTTAAGCGGTGTCAGCCGCTTGTAGCCCAAGCGCTTCGTCAAGCCGAAGTGAACCTCACCGCCGCAATGGGCGGCAGGTCGCGCGACACGCAGTCCCAGTGCTCACCCGCGTTGGCGCTCAGCCACAGCCCGCCTGTGGTTGACGCCAACGCCAGGGTTTGGCCGTCCGGTGCCACGTCCAACCCATGGCGATAGGCCAGGTGATAGGCGTGGGTCTGGGGCAGGCCGCTTGAAAAGGTTTTGAAAGTGACCCCGCCGTCATCGGTGCGGTTCACCACCATGCGCGCATCCACCGGAATGCGGCAAATGTCGGCCAGTGCCGGCACAAACCAGGCGCGTTGTGGGTTTTGGGGGTCAGCCGCCACGGCAAAACCAAAGCCTGACGGCGTGGGCGCGGCAATGGCCGTCCACAACTTGCCGCCATTGACAGATCGGTAAATGCCGCAGTGGTGTTGCACCCACAGCACCTCGGGTTGGGCGGCGCACTGCACCAGGCAATGCGGGTCTTGGGTGTTGCCGTCGTCCACGCTATCGGCGGGCACATAGTCGGCTTTCATGCCGCTGGCGGTTAGCGTCCAGCTGTCGCCGCCGTCAACGCTTTGCCAAACGCCGCCACACGACACGGCCACGGTGACGTGATTTGAGTCGCGCGGGTCGACCACGATGGAATGCACGCCCGCCTGGTCGTAACCACCGCCAAACCATTCGCGCCGACCTGGTTTTTCCCACAACGGCGTGTTCAGCGCCCAAGTCGCGCCGTAGTCGGTTGATTTGAACAGCCCCGCCGGAATGCAGCCCGCCCACAAGGTGCCGGGCTGGTCAGCACCGCCTGCGGCCAGCGACCAGATCAGGTCAACGCTCCAGGGGGTGGTGTCGTCTGCCATGGGGCCTTCCGTCGGTTTGGCGGGAAAGGCGGGCGCGGCCACTTCTTGCCAAGTGACCCCTTGGTCGTGGCTGCGGCGCAACTTCACGCCAAAGTGCCCCATGCGCAGGGCCGCGTACCAGGTGCCGTCGCGCGGATCGGCCAGCGCCTGCGTGACGGGCTCGCCGGCAAAGTGATGGGCGGTGATGGCCCATGGTGATGAGGTGCTTGAATTGCCTGAAGGTGTAGGGGCCACGGTGAACAGGCCTTTGCGGGTCGCAACCAAGAGCTGATGCATAGGGATCTCCTTGTGTAGCCAAATCAAATCAAATTCAATGAATTCACCCGCCGGTCAACGCCTGCACTACCAAAACCCGGTCGCCGTCCACCACAGCCTGGTTCAAAACCACCCGATCCTGCACCATGGTTTTGTTGATGAAGATCGCCACGTGTTTGCGAACGGCGCGCTGGTCGTCCAGCACATAGTGCGTCAAGCCGGGCGCGGCCAAAAGCGCGGCGTCCAGCACCTCGCGCAGCCGCCCGGGCTCGAGCTGCTGGGGTGCGCATTCCACATGGCGGCGCAAGCTGGGGGCGAATTCTAGGGTGACCATGGCGGCAGTTTTCAGAATGTACCCCAGGTGGGCTAAAAACAAGTGAAAATGACAAAAAAGAACCTGCAGGTTCTTTTTTTGAAAAAATGGGTCAAAAAGCTAAAAATATAAATAAAATAGGCCTCTAGCTCTCGAATTTATTCAATAGTTTGCTATGTATTGAATAGCATTTACATGGCGACGAAAAAAGAGCAATTCGCAAGCCGTCCAGCAAGCTGCTGCGCCTGATCCATCGATGCGACAGCTCGCTTCAAATCGGCATCCTATACTGATTCAAATTATTTTGAGGCAGACATGACCCAAGGCAAAGTGATCAAAATTGGCGGCGCATCTGGCTTCTGGGGCGACAGCGCGGTGGGCGCACCGCAGCTGGTGGCCAGCGGGCAAATTGACTACCTGGTGTTCGACTATCTGGCTGAGTTGACCATGTCGATCCTGGCCAGCGCCCGCATGAAAAAGCCT
>JANPCR010000032.1:0-25568 GCA_031431035.1 Rhodoferax sp. | reverse complement strand
GGCAGCGACCAGCACCATCACGGTGAGGGCAAATTTGCTCAGGGGCACGCCCAGGCTGATGGCGGCGGCTCCGACAAGAAGCACCAACACCGGGTGCAACACCAGCTTCATTAACGCCACAGGCAAATAGTCGCCCAGAACCATGGGCTCGGCATGGCCCCGGGCCGTCAAAATCTGGCTGCGGGCCAACACCGCGCCAATGGTGAACAAGGCGACGGGCGACGCGGCGTCGGCCAACATGCCCACCGTTTGCAACACAGGCTTGGGCAACTCCAAGCTGATGGCGGACGCGACGGCACCGGCCAAAATGGCCCAGGGCATGGGGTTCATCGCAACGCCCTTGAGCGCAATTTTGGCGGCCTTGGCAGCGCCATGGTCATCGGCACCGTCCAGCCGCGACAGCGCAATGCACAACGAGGTGATCACCACCAAATCAGCCAGGATGGTCACGATCGCCGGGCCAGCGGCTTGCGGCCCGAGCAAGGCAACCAGCAGCGGCACGCCCATGAAACCGGTGTTGGGAAAAGCCGCCACCAGCGCCCCAAACGATGCATCGTTCCAACGAATGTGCGGGCTGAAGCTGATCGCAATCGCAAACGCCACCATCACCAGTCCACAAATCAGGTAAGTGAAAAACACGCTGGCATCCAACAGTTGCGCCACGGGCAGGCTGGCGCCAAAGCGGTACAACATGCAAGGCAGCGCAAAAAAGAGCACAAAACCATTCAAGCCTGGAATTGCCGCCAGCGGCAACCAACCGCGCTGGCCCGCCACGTAGCCCGCCAAAACCAGGGCGAAGAAGGGGAAGGTGACGAGGAGGATGGGCAGCATTGAGGAGATTTTCGTCGGGATTTTTGTGCATATTTCACGTCACAAGGTGAAATATGCACAAGACGGCGCTGGGTATGATTCAACTCTTGTTAATTCACGCGGATTCCGGTTGGCAGACCTGTTTCAAACACAGCTGCAAACATCTGGCACTTATGTCGTCCCCTTCCCTCTCCACCCCCAGCCTCAACATCGCCCAACAAGAGGCCGTGAACTACATGCACGGCCCGTGTTTGGTGCTGGCGGGGGCGGGGTCGGGCAAAACGCGGGTGATCACGCACAAAGTGGGGCGATTGATTCAAATGGGGCTGGAGCCCAAACGCATTTTTGCCATCACCTTCACCAACAAGGCGGCGGCTGAAATGCGCGAGCGGGCCAAAGGGCTGATTGGCAAAGCGGCCAAAAACGTAGTGGTTTGCACGTTTCATGCGCTGGGCGTGCGCATGATGCGGGCCGACGGACAGGCGCTGGGGCTGAAACCTAATTTTTCGATTTTGGACAGCGACGACGTGACCAGCATTTTGAAAGACGCAGGTGGCACGACCGACGCCGCAACCGCCAAAAGCTGGCAGTGGAAGATCAGCCTGTGGAAGAACATGGGGCTGAACGCTGCGCAGTCCGAAGCGCTGGCAAAGGACGATTCGGAGAAAATCACCGCACGGGTGATGGCGCGTTATGAGGAGCGGCTAACCGCCTACCAAAGCGTCGACTTTGACGACCTGATCAGCCTGCCCTTGAAACTGCTGCAAAACCATGAAACCGTGCGCCAAAAGTGGCAAGCCTTGGCGGGGCACGTGCTGGTGGATGAGTACCAAGACACCAATGCCACGCAGTACGAGTTTTTGAAGTTGCTGGTGGGCGGCAACCCGGCCAACGGCGCGCGCTTTACGGCGGTGGGTGACGACGACCAAAGCATTTACGGCTGGCGCGGGGCCACGCTGGACAATCTGAAAAAATTGCCGATTGACTTCCCCGCGCTGAAAGTCATCAAGCTGGAGCAAAACTACCGCTCGACCGGGGCGATTTTGCGTGCGGCCAACAATCTGATTGGCCCTAACCCCAAATTGTTTCCGAAAAACCTGTGGAGCGATTTAGGTGAAGGTGAGCCGGTGCGCGTGGTCGATGCCGACAGCGAAGAGCACGAGGCCGAGCGCACCGTGGCGCGAATTCAAAGCCTGCGCGCGGGGACTGAGGTAATCGCCTCTGGCGCAACCGGTGCCAGCGCGGCCAGTCAGCACAAAGAATTCAGGGACTTTGCCGTGCTGTACCGCGCCAATCATCTGGCCAAACCGTTCGAGAAAGCCCTGCGCAAAGCGCAAATTCCGTACAAAGTGTCTGGGGGCACCAGTTTTTTTGACCGGGCGGAAATCAAGGACCTCTGCGGCTGGTTCAGGCTGTGGATCAACAACAATGACGACCCAGCGTTTTTGCGGGCCGTCACCACCCCAAAACGTGGCATTGGCCACCAGACTTTGCAGCAGTTGGGTGGGTTTTCCACTGCCTACAAAGTCAGCCTGTTTGAGGCGCTCTTTTCGCCCTCGCTTGGCAGCAGTCTGAGCGCCAAAGCCGTGGGCAGTTTGCATGAATTTGGCAGGTATGTGAATGATCTGGAGTACCGCGCCCGCCACACTATTGGCGCAGAAGCCGCCAAAGAATTCTTGCTGGATTGGCTGAAAGAAATTGGCTACGAAAAGCACCTGTACGACGGCGAAGAAAGCGAAAAACTGGCCGCTGCGCGCTGGTCGAATGTATTGGACTTTTGCGATTGGATGTCGGGGCGCTGCGGCGGTCAGATTGATGACATGGCGGGTGCGAACAGCATGAACGAGGTGAAATCTTTGCTCGATGTAGCCCAAACTGTGTCGTTGCTGTCCACCATTTCAGAGCGCGAAACCGACCAAGACGTAGTGACCTTAAGCACCTTGCACGCTGCCAAAGGCCTTGAGTGGCCGCATGTGATGCTGGTCGGCGTGATCGAAGGCATGCTGCCGTTCAAACTGGAAGGCGACAACCTGCAAGAGCGCCTGGAGGAGGAACGCCGCCTGATGTACGTGGGCATCACCCGGGCGCAACGCAGCCTGGCCGTGAGCTGGGTGCGCAAACGCAAAAAAGGCCGTGAAATGGTGGCGGCCATGCCTAGCCGCTTCATTGCAGAAATGGGTTTGGACAAAGCCACGGTGCGCGAAGATCCGCGTGAAAAACTCAAGGCATTGCGCGCCGAATTTGCCAAAAAAGCGCAAAGCTCGCAACAGTCACGTGATGAGGCGGACACGGCTGCGCTGGCAAGGTCCTCATGAAGCACGCCAACTTGCCTGTGAAAGGCGCACCCTGCAAGGTGCAACGCATTCGGCTCAAAATTCCATTGGCGATAGTTTTTAGCAGCCTGTATGCAGATTTGGCACTGGCGCAGACGGCCGTGCCTGGCCCCAAACCAGCTGTTTGCCCCAACCCCCAACAGGTTGAGCCGGTTCATTTGTACGGTTTGTGGCGCGCCGAGATGGAAGGCATGTCCTCCAACATCGCGCTGCGTTTTGAAAAAAACCCAGAACTCGCGGGCAGTGTGATGGGGGTTGTTCATCGCGGCAACGTCAAATCACAATGCGCGGGCGACGTGGACAATGGCGTTTTCACGCTTGAAGAGTCAAGCGACGGCAAATCAATTTCAGCCACCTGGACGGGCCAGGTTGTGGAGGGATCTTGCGGTAAAGAAATAAGCGGAACATGGAACAACTTCAGCAACAACACAAGTCACAAATTCGTCCTTCGAAAATCTGCGGGTTGGGACTGAAGCGGCTGATCGCCTGGGTCGCTTTTGGCCTCTTTGGGGCGACAGGAACGGCGGCAGGTCAGACACTTCAAGGCGCACCTAGCGCGGCTGCCGCCAATGCGCCGAGCTTGACACCCACGCCAGCGCCGCCAACGGGTCTGGCGACCGACCCGCGCGAGTGCAAAAGCCCCAAACTCTCTAACCTGTCGCGCTTTTGGGAACTCGAAGCAGGCAGCGACTGTGGCACCTTTGGCATTCGGGGTTACCACCCCTTGAGCCTGTCGGTCATTGCGTCAGACGGCGTGAACACGCAGCCGTCGTCACCCACAGCCGGGCACACGGCCTTAGTGGCCACGCCCTACAGCCAGGTTGAAACCCGCATTCAACTGTCGGTGCGCACCAAAATTGCCTCAGGTTTGCTGACCCAAGGCAATGACCGCCTGCGCGATTCGCTTTGGTTTGGCTACACCCAGCAGTCGTATTGGCAGCTTTTCAACAGCGAGCTGTCGCGCCCGTTTCGCAGCACCGACCACGAGCCAGAGATCACCTACATCTACCCGTCAGAAGCTGATTTGCCGGGTGGCTGGCGTCTGCGTTACAGCGGTATCAGCGTGGTGCACCAGTCCAACGGGCAAGCCCTGCCCCTGTCGCGCAGCTGGAACCGCACGGTGCTGATGGTGGGCATGGAGAAAGGCCATAACCTGCGCATGACCGCACGCCTTTGGCAGCGCCTGCCTGAAAAAGGCGCGGACGATGACAACCCCGAAATCGCCGACAAAATTGGCCGCGCCGAACTGGCAGGCTTTTGGGACGTGAACGCCTTCAATACCCTGGGCATCACCGTGCGCCACTCCCTGGGCAGCACGGCCAACGGCTCGTTCAAACTGGAATGGCTGAAGAGCTTTGGCGACACCGACCCGCGCAGCAGCCGCAATGGTTTGCGCTTTCACACCCAGGTTTTCAGCGGCTTTGGCGACAGTTTGCTGGACTACAACCGCCACCGCACAGTACTGAGCGTTGGCTTGAGTTTGGTGGACTGGTAACTCCGGTGGCCTATCCATCTGTTTCTTGAAGGCGCCCCATGACTTTGTTGATCGACACCCACCACGCTTTGGCAACGCTGTCGGGCGACGGCATCGCCACCCTAACCTTGCGCCATGCCAAATCGCTGAACATCATCGGCACCCCCGCGATTCTGGAATTGACCGCCGCTTTGCAAAAATTAGGCGAACGGGGCGATGTCAAAGTGTTGATTTTGCGTGGCGACGGCGACAAAGCCTTCATTGGCGGCGCAGACATCAACGAAATGGCAAGCTTGACGCCCCCCTTGGCCGAAGCCTTCATCACCAGGTTGAAAAACCTGTGCGAAGCGGTGCGCTGCTTTCCCGCGCCAGTAATCGCGCGGCTGTCGGGCTTCACCTTGGGCGGTGGTCTGGAGGTGGCGCTGGCTTGCGACTTGCGTATCAGCCGCACACAGGCCCGCTTTGGCATGCCCGAAGTGGCAGTCGGCATTCCATCCGTCATTCATTCTGTGCTGCTGCCCCTGTTGATTGGGCATTCCCGCGCCACTTGGCTGCTGCTGACGGGTGAAACCATTGACGCTGCCACGGCCTTGCAGTGGGGACTGGTGCATGAGGTTTGCGAAGTGGATCAAACCGGACAGACGGGTGACGAAGACCCGGTGGATGTCCGAATCAAGGTTTTGGCAGCCAAACTGGCCGGTTTTGGACCCGCAGCGTTGCGCCAACAAAAGCAGTTGATGCGCAGTTGGCAAAGTTTGCCGCCCGACGTGGCGATTGAAGCCACCGTGGCCGAATTTGGCCGCGCCTTTGCCACCGGGGAACCCCAGCGGTACATGAAGGCGTTTATAGATCGGAAGCGGAAGGTTGCGAGCTAGTTTGCAGTGCCGCGCCAACCGCCCGCGTTTACGCTGAATTCACCTCGCCAAGACCGGCTTCAGCGCGACACCTGTGTGGGTTCCCAGTTTCACCACTTTTTCAGGCGTGGTCGCCGCCACAATCTGACCGCCTGCGTTGCCACCGTCCGGACCCAAATCAATCACCCAATCGGCCTCGGCGATAACGTCCAGGTCGTGCTCGATCACCACCACGCTGTGGCCACCATCGACCAGACGGTGCAGCACTTTGATGAGCTTTTCAACGTCTGCCATGTGCAAGCCTACGGTGGGCTCGTCCAGCACGTACAGCGTGTGGGGCGGTTTTTGACCGCGCCGGGTGATGTCGTCGCGCACTTTGCTAAGTTCTGTCACCAACTTGATGCGCTGCGCTTCGCCACCTGAAAGTGTGGGCGACGGTTGGCCTAAGGTCAAATACCCCAACCCCACGTCTTTGAGCAACTGCACCGGGTGGCCTATGTTAGGCATGGCGGCAAAAAAATCGACCGCTTCATCCACTTCCATTTGCAGCACATCGCCAATGTTTTTCCCGCGCCAGGTGACCGCCAGCGTCTCGGGGTTAAACCGCGCGCCACGGCAGGTTTCGCACAGCACTTTCACATCGGGCAAAAAGCTCATGGCGATGGTGCGAATGCCCTGCCCTTCGCACCCAGGGCAGCGGCCTTCGCCGGTATTGAAGCTGAACCGGTTGGCCGCGTAGCCGCGGGCTTTAGCCTCTAGCGTGTCGGCAAAGAGCTTGCGAATGATGTCCCAAAAGCCGATGTAGGTGGCGGGGCAACTGCGCGGGGTTTTGCCAATTGGGGTTTGATCAACCTCCAGCACGCGGTCAACCACCTCATAACCTTCAACGCCTTCACAGCCCACCCAGCTGAACTTTTCACCTGCGGCGATGGCATCGCGGCCCGCTTTGGTGCTGCGTTTTTGAACAGCGGTTTGAACGTTGGCCAAAAGCACGTCGCGGGCCAGCGTTGACTTGCCCGAGCCAGACACGCCGGTGATGGCGACCAGGCGGTACAGCGGAATGTTGGCAGTGACTGTTTGCAGGTTGTGCAGGCTGGCGGATTGGACGCTGAGCCAAGCGGGGGCTTGAGCACTGGCGGGGCCAGAGACCGCAAAAGCTGGGGCAGACTTCAACTTCGCTTTTGACGTTTTTTTCGCCGATGACGCCGTTGCCGCTGAACCCGTGAAATTGGGGTCGGCAGCCAAAATTGGGGTCAGAGCACGATCTACTGAGCCGTCAACTGGCGCTGCCGACTCCAGTAATCGCGATCTGACCCCAATTTCGCCCGCCGACCCCAAGTTCACTACGCCCGTTGCGGCTACTGGCCAAACCACCGACCTGCGCACCTGCACCGGGTGCTTCATCGCGTGCAGCAAGTAGCGGCCAGTTTGCGAATCGGCGGCGTTTTGAATGTCGGCCACCGAACCCTCGGCCACCAGCCGCCCGCCGCGCTTGCCCGCACTGGGGCCAATGTCGATGATGTGATCCGCATGGCGAATGGTGTCAACGTCATGCTCCACCACCACCAACGTATTGCCTTTGTCGCTCAAACTTTGCAAGGCACCAAGCAAAATTTTATTGTCCCGCGCGTGCAAGCCAATGGTCGGCTCGTCCAACACATAGCACACGCCTTGCAGGTTGCTGCCCAATTGCGCGGCCAGGCGAATGCGCTGGGCCTCGCCGCCGCTTAAAGTAGGTGCACCGCGGTCTAACGTGAGGTAGCCCAAACCGACTTCTTCCAAAAACGCCAGCCGGCTTTTGATTTCGGGAATCAGGTCGCGTGCAATGTCCGTCTCGCGGGTTGACATTCCACCCGCAGCTTGCAGCATCTCCACCCATTTGCGAATGTCGGTCACGCTCAAACGCGCAATGTCAGTGATGCCGACTTGCGCGAACTTCACCGCACGGGCGTTGGCGTTCAACCGTGCGCCGTGGCAAGTGGGGCAAGCTGAATCCACCAAGTCTTCGACCTCGGCTTCGGCAAAGGTCTGCTCACGGCCCTTGTTGTCGTCGTCTTTCACCGAATCGTCAAACACTTTGCGCTGCTCTTTGGTTAGCTTCACACCCGTTCCCACGCAGTCTGGGCACCACCCGTGTTTGCTGTTGTAACTGAACAGGCGCGGATCCAGCTCGGCATAACTGGTGCTGCAAACCGGGCAGGCCCGTTTGGTTGAAAAAACATCGAGTTGGCCAATGGCCGCCGTCGGCGTGCCCGCCAGCATGGCGGCGCGCAGAGCGGCCAAGTCGCTCAACACATGCACCACGCCTTTGCCATGAACCAAGGCGTTGGCCAGGGCTTCGCGCAAACGCGATTCTTTGTCTGGAAGCACATCAAAACTGGCCACTGGCAGCTCAATCGTGTGCTCCTTAAAGCGGTCAATGCGCGGGAAATTGGTGGTGGGCAAAAAATTACCATCCACCCGCAGGTGCGTGAATCCGCGCGGGCGAGCCCAGTCGGCCAGCTCGGTGTAGACGCCTTTGCGGTTCATCACCAAGGGGCTGAGCAAACCAATGTGCTGCCCCCGAAAGTTTTTGAGCAGCTGCGCGGCAATGCTGTCCGGCGTTTGGGGGGCGACCGCTGCGCCGTCGTGAATGCAGTGCTGCGTGCCCAGCTTCACATACAGCAGGCGCAAAAAATGCCACACCTCGGTGGTGGTGCCGACCGTGCTTTTGCGGCCACCGCGAGACAGGCGCTGCTCAATCGCGACGGTTGGGGGAATGCCGTAAACCGCGTCGACTTCAGGCCGCCCTGCGGGTTGCACGATGCTGCGAGCGTAAGCGTTGAGCGATTCCAAATAACGGCGCTGACCTTCGTTGAAGAGAATGTCAAATGCCAAGGTGGATTTGCCTGAGCCGCTCACCCCAGTGACCACGTTGAATTTGCCGCGTGGAATGTTGACGCTCAAAGACTTGAGGTTGTGCTCTTTGGCGTTGATGATCTGGATGAAATTGGCAGCGGGGTCAGAAATTGGGGTCAGATCGCAATTTTTCTGCGCAGCACCCGAGGGGTCGGCCGAAGGACGAGAAAATTTGGGCTCTGACCCCAATTTCTGACCCCGCCGCCAACTCTCGCTGGGCTCCTGCGCCTCATGCGACCCCGCGCCCAGCGCCTGCTCATACTCGCGAAGCGCACGGCCCGTGTGCGAAGTCAGGTGCAGTTTCACGTCATCTGGCGTGCCCACCGCCACAATCTCCCCACCGGCATCGCCCCCTTCTGGCCCCAGGTCAATCAGCCAGTCGCTGGCGCGAATCACATCCAGGTTGTGTTCAATCACGATCAAGGAATTACCCGCATCCAACAGCTTGCGCATAGCTCGCATCAGTTTGGCGATGTCGTCAAAGTGCAAGCCGGTGGTGGGCTCATCGAACATGAACAAAGTGCCCCGACGCGCAACGGCCTGGCGGCTGGCACTGGACGATTTGGCGGCCTCTGCCAGAAACCCGGCCAATTTGAGCCGTTGGGCTTCGCCACCCGACAACGTGGGCACGGGCTGGCCCAATTTCACGTACTCCAATCCCACATCAACGATGGGCTGCAATGCGCGAATCACGTCACGGTCCTTTTCGAAAACCAGCGCGGCTTCGCTCACAGTCAGGTTCAGCACGTCAGCCACATTCAGGCTGATCAGCCGCGCGTCCAATGCCGAGCGCCGCTCAATCATCACCTCCAAAATCTCTGGCCGGTAGCGTTTGCCATCGCAATCAGGGCAACGCAGGTAAACATCGCTCAAGAATTGCATTTCGACGTGCTCAAAGCCCGAGCCGCCGCAGGTCGGGCAGCGACCATCACCACTGTTAAAGCTGAATTTACTGGCGGTGTAGCTGCGCTGGCGCGCAAGGTAAGCGTTGGCAAAAATCTCTCGAATCGCATCCCAAGCGCCCACGTAGCTTGCGGGGTTGGAACGCGCTGTTTTGCCAATAGGCGACTGGTCGACAAACACCACTTCACTCAAGTGATCGGCTCCCAAGAGCCGCTCGTGCGCACCTGGTGTTTCGGTGGCTTTGCC
Source organism: Rhodoferax sp. (assembly GCA_031431035.1). Classification (GTDB taxonomy): domain Bacteria; phylum Pseudomonadota; class Gammaproteobacteria; order Burkholderiales; family Burkholderiaceae_C; genus JANYCG01. The sequence continues at coordinate 16,050 of JANPCR010000032.1, read as the reverse complement.
GAAATGGCGCAGCAAAGCGGGGGCCAGCACGTCTTGAATCAGCGTTGACTTGCCTGAACCGCTCACGCCCGTCACGCACACCAGGCGCTGCAAGGGAAATTCGACGGTGACGTTCTTCAAATTGTGGTCAGATGCGCGCTCCAAAATCAAACGCGGGGTGTTGTCAGCCACCAAGCGTTTGAAGCCCATGCCAACTTGCTTGCGCCCGCCCAGGTAGGCGCCCGTGAGGGTGTTGGCCCGTCGCAGATCTTGGGTTGTTCCATCAAACACAATTTGTCCACCACGCTCACCGGGGCCTGGCCCCATGTCAATCATGCGATCTGCCGCCAACATGACGGCCGGGTCGTGCTCTACCACCACCAGCGTGTTGCCTGCGTTGCGCAAGCGCTGCATAGCCTCAATGATGCGGTGCATGTCGCGCGGGTGCAGTCCAATGCTGGGTTCATCCAGCACGAAGAGCGTATTGACCAGGGAGGTGCCTAAAGCTGTGGTCAGGTTGATTCGCTGCACTTCGCCACCCGACAAGGTGCGGCTTTGACGGTCCAGCGTCAAATAGCCAATGCCCACATCGCACAAATATTTGAGCCGAGTGGTGATTTCTTCAAACAGCAGTTTCAGCGCTTGCTTCTCACCTTGGTTTTGAGTTGGCGCTGGTAAAAGTGAAGTATCGGGCCCGACCTGCACAGTTTGCAGGCCAGCTTGTTGTCTTTGCATGGCGCTGAAAAAACGCCTAAGCCGCTCAATGGGCAGCAGCATCAAGTCATGCAAATTCAGACCTGGCAGGTCTTCGAGTTGTTGGCGGTTCCACTTGGCACCTTGGGGTAATTGGCGAAGTGTCGCGGCCAAAACACTGTCAGCATCGGCCTTGCTGCCCAAGCGCCACAACAGGCTGTCTGTCTTCAGTCTCGCGCCCCCGCAGGTGCCGCACGGCGTGTAACTTCGGTACTTGGACAGCAGCACGCGGATGTGCATTTTGTAGGCTTTGGTTTCCAGGTATTCAAAGAATCGTTTGATACCAAACCAGTGCTGGTTCCACTTGCCATTCCAATTGGGCGAGCCGTTGATGACCCAATACTGATGCTCGGGCGTGAGCTTGTTCCAGGGCGTGTCGCGCGGAATGCCTGCGCTTTCGGCATGGCGCATCAAGTCGTCCTGACACTCCTTCCAGGCCGGCGTTTGCATAGGCTTGACCGCCCCCGCGCGCAAGGTCAATTTGTCGTTGGGTATGACCAAGCCGTAGTCCACGCCAATCACCCGACCAAAGCCCTTGCAGGTTTCGCAGGCTCCTACGGCTGAGTTGAACGAAAACATCGATGCGATGGGGTCGGTGTAGCGAATGTCGCTTTCGGCGCAGTGCAGACCCGTTGAAAATTTCCAGATATCGGGAATTACTTCAGGGTCACCTCCCAACGCGTACACAGACAGCCTTCCACTACCATGCTTCAGCGCGACTTCAATGGCTTCAATGGCGCGACCGCGCTCCACGCCGCTCAGCCGAAACCGATCGGCCACCACGTCAATCACTTTGCGTGGGCCGGTGACGGACGTCACCTCGCGTTGCGCTTGCACCTTGGTAAAGCCGCTCACCGACAGCCATTGCCCAACCTCTTCAGGCGTTGCGCTGGCGGGCAGTTCGACCGGGAAAGTGATGGCAAGACGCATCTCAGAATGCTCGCTAGACCGAGCCTGCAATTCGGCATAAATGCTCTCTGGCGTGTCGTGGCGCACTGGCTGTGCGGTGTCTCGATCAAACAAGTGTGCGGCGCGAGCGAACAGCAGCTTTAAGTGGTCGTTCAACTCAGTCATGGTGCCGACGGTCGAGCGCGACGAGCGAACCGGGTTAGTTTGGTCAATCGCAATCGCGGGAGGTACCCCATCCACCCGATCTACTGCAGGCTTGTCCATCCGGTCCAAAAACTGCCGCGCGTAAGCTGAAAAAGTTTCTACGTAACGCCTTTGACCTTCAGCGTAAAGCGTGTCAAACACCAGGCTTGACTTGCCGGAACCACTGGGTCCCGTCACCACGGTCAGCTCGCCTGTGCGGATGTCCAGGTCTAGGTTTTTAAGGTTGTGCTGGCGGGCACCGCGAATTCGAATCAGACCGTGGGTCATGCATAGCTCTTTGAATGTTCAGGCCCAACATTTTAGGCACGCCATGGTGGCATTGCCCAGCGAAGGGCAATGCCACCGCAAAAATAAACAGCTACTTAGACGCGCTGGCGGGGGCAGCGGGGGCAGGGGGAACGTGCATCGCTTCGGCTCCATGTTTTTCGCCGCCCATGTCAATATCGCCACCTTTGGAAAGTATAAAAAGCGCCAAGCCCGCAAACACCGCAAAACCCACTGCAATTTTCCACATGTTGGTATCTCCTGATTTGTAAAGTACTCAAAAAAAGACCCTCACCAGCGCTAGGGCGGGCGAAGGTCTTTGCTTGAGCAGACGCAGGCTTGGAAGCCTTGCGTCGCGTCAAAATCAGTCGTTGGCGTAAATGTCGATATCTTTGGTTTCTTTGATAAACAGGGTACCAATGACGAAGGTCATGCCAGCAATGATGATGGGGTACCAAAGGCCGTTGTACATATTGCCGGTTTGCGCCACGATGGCGAAAGCCGTGGTGGGCAACAGGCCACCGAACCAACCATTACCAATGTGGTACGGCAGGCTCATGGAGGTATAGCGGATGCGGGTGGGGAACATTTCAACCAGCATGGCGGCAATCGGGCCATAAACCATGGTGACCAAAATGACCAGGTAAGTCAAAATCATCACAACGGTGACTTTGTCAAACTTGGCCATGTCGGCCTTGGCAGGGTAGCCGGCGGTCTTCAGCGCATCAGCCACAGCCTTTTTAAACGCATCGCCTTTGGCTTTGGCATCGGCTGCCGACAGCCCTTTGGACGAATAGCTGACGATTTCCGTCTCGCCAATCTTGATTTTGGCTGGCGCACCCGCCACACCTGCTGCGTTTTCGTAGCTGACCGAAGCACCCGCCAACACTTGCTTGGCAATGTCGCATGAGCTGGTGAACTTGACAGTGCCCGTTGGGTTGAACTGGAACGAGCACTCGGAGTCGTCAGATGTGATCACTACTTTGTTGGCGGCTTGTGCAGCAGCCAAATCAGGGTTAGCCGCCTTGGTCAAGGCGGTGAACACCGGGAAGTAAGTGAGCACGGCCAACAGGCAACCCGCCATGATGATGGGCTTGCGACCAATCTTGTCAGACCAGGCACCAAACACGATGAAGAACGGCGTACCAATGATGAGTGAAATCGCCACCATGATGTTTGCCGTTGCACCGTCCACCTTCAGGGCTTGCGTCAAGAAGAACAGCGCGTAGAACTGGCCTGAATACCAAACCACCGCTTGTCCAGCAGTCAAGCCGATCAGCGCCAAGATCACGATTTTCAGGTTTTTCCACTGACCGAATGACTCGCTCAACGGTGCCTTGGAAGTTTTGCCTTCAGCCTTCATTTTGGCAAACGCAGGCGATTCATGCATGGAAAGACGGATGTAGACCGACACGGCGAGCAAGAGAATCGAGACCAGGAAAGGAATGCGCCAGCCCCAATCTGCAAAGGCTGCTTCGCCAATGATCGTGCGGGTGCCCAAAATCACCATCAAACTCAAAAACAGGCCCAAAGTAGCCGTGGTTTGAATCCAAGAAGTGAAAGCGCCGCGTTTGCCATGGGGAGCGTGCTCAGCCACATAGGTCGCTGCACCACCGTATTCACCGCCCAAAGCCAAGCCTTGCAGCATGCGAAGTGCAATCAAAATGACCGGCGCGGCAACACCTATGGTGGCGTAATTGGGGAGCAAGCCCACGATGAAGGTGGCCAACCCCATGATCAAAATAGTGACAAGGAAGGTGTATTTACGGCCAATCATGTCGCCCAGACGACCAAAAAAGATGGCACCGAACGGACGCACGATGAAGCCAGCGGCAAACGCCAACAGGGCAAAAATGAAGGCTGAACCTTCATCTAGGCCGCTGAAAAACTGTTTGGCGATGATGGGTGCCAACGAGCCGTAAAGGTAGAAGTCATACCATTCAAAAACGGTGCCGAGTGAGGACGCGAAGATGACCTTCTTTTCCTCGGGTGCCATGGGCCTTGAGGCCGTCGCTGTTGCCATTGTGTTGTCTCCTGGAGGTAGGGGCCTTCGATGCGAAAGCTTGTGCCAATTGTGAAACTGGGCTCTGACCCTGCTCTGACGTTAAACCAACACGAGCTTGCGCGAAACTGAACACACCCTGACACTGATTTTCAAAAAATTAACCTGTAGGTTAATTTTTGAGACTTTTTAGTTATCAGCTTCACTTTTAGACATGAAAAGTGCCCCTAGCTCACGAATTTATTGATTTTATCGCTATATAAAAAATAGCTTAAATTTGTGATCATTGCTGTGTGTCCATTGGTATCATTCGCCTGAGTGACCAAGCAAGTGAACGGCACGTAGGTCGCGAATGTCGCGAACTTCGTTAAGGCCGTTGGCAACTTGGAAGCGGCTCTAACCAAAGAAAGACCTCGCCATGGCTAATTTCGAATTGACCACTGTCCTGCGCAAATCTGCTGCCGGAGCCCAGGCGATCCAGGTCAGAAGCGACGCACTATCGCAAAAGCAGCGAATGATGCTGATCATGATCGATGGCAAGAAGCAGTTAACTGATCTGCTTAAACTGAAACCCGACCCTAACGAAGTACACCAAATCGTCAGCGAACTGGTCAGCCACGGATTCGTTGAGGTCGTGAGCGGCGCGATAGCAACAGCCAGCGTCACGTCGTCCGCGCCTTCGCCTGGATCTGCAACCGTCAGTTCCATTGCACAATCTGGCGAAAATCGAGATGGCGCGGTGGCCTCGGCAGCTGCCGCAGCGACACCTGAGGAGCGCCTGGCTCAGGCCGTCGCCCACCTGTCCAATCGAAAGTGGGATGCCGAAACGTCCAAAACATCGATACGTCGGGCCACCAAACAGCTTGAATCGCTTTTGGGGCCCAGCAGCGAGTCGCTTTGCATTCAAATTGAGAAATGCAAGAACGCCGACGAGTTCATTGCCAAAATTCTGGATTTAAGACGGGTTGTGTCGTCGCTTCGCTCAGAACAGAAAGCCGACGAGTTTGTGATCACAGCGCTCGGTGTTTAGGACAACACCTGACTTCGGCATTGCAACCGGGCTGACCCAACAAACAAAACCCCCGCCACTTGCGTGACGGGGGTTTTTTTGTTGGGGTAAGGGAAAGACTGGGGCACCATGGCCCCAGCTTGCCGTCAAGCTCAATGTGCGGCGCTGCCTGCCGTGCGTTTTCCATCCAGGCTTGGGAAGCGCACATGCTCCACCAGATCCTGAATGTTTTTGCCAGGTGCTTTGGTCAGCAAGGACACGATGATGATCACCGCGAAGCCCAATGGCACACCAAACAGGCCCGCCGAGATGGGGGCAATGTCCCACCATGTGTTGGCTTTGACGATTTCAGGCGTGATGGCCGCACCATGCGTCAGCTTGTAGAGCCATGGCTGAGTGGTGATCATGTAGTAGAAGGTGATGCCCAAACCAGCCATCATGCCCAGCGACGCGCCCCACTTGTTGGCCCGTTTCCAGAAGATGCCCAGAGTGAGCGCCGGGAAGAACGCCGCTGCCGCAAACGAGAACGCCGCCGACACCAGGAACAATATGTCCGCCGGTTTCTGCGCCGCCACATAGGCTGCTGCCAAGGCCACAATCAACAACAGCATTTTGGACACCATCACCCGGCGAGCGGTTGATGCATTGGGATCCAACACTTTGTAGTACAGGTCATGCGACAAGGCATTGGCAATCGTCAGCAACAGGCCGTCAGCCGTAGAAAGTGCAGCCGCCAGGCCGCCCGCCGCCACAAGGCCAGACACCACATACGGCAGGCCACCAATTTCCGGGGTTGCCAGCACGATGATGTCGCCGCCAATGGCGATTTCAGCCAGTTGCAAAATGCCGTCTTTGTTCACGTCCACCACTGAAAGCAGCGATTTGTCCACCACGCTCCATCGCGCAATCCATTCCGGCAGCTTGTCAAACGGCGTATTCACCAGGACGGTGTAGACCTCAAACTTCGCCAGCTCCGCCAGCGCAGGGGCCGTGAAGTACAGCAAGAAGATGAAGAACAGCGACCAACTTACTGATTCCCGCGCTTCTTTGACCGACGGCGTGGTGTAGTAGCGCATCAGAATGTGAGGCAAAGCGGCCGTGCCAATCATCAAACAAAACACCAAGGCCAGGAAGTTTTTGCGTGAAATGTCTCGCGCTGCTTCAGTGGCACCCGGGAATGGCTCAGCGTGCCGAATAGGTGGGTTTGCACGAGCCGCATTACTCGTTCGCGCTGTAGTGTAGGCCGCTTTGGCATCTGCTTCAGTCTTTGGCAAAGCCGCCAGCGCGGTCTCCGCGTTTTTGATGTCGGTCACCGGGCCATTGGCCGCTTTCAGATCGTCTATTTTCTTTTGAGCCGCAGCTTTGTCAGCCGCCATAGAACCCGGCACATCTTTGAGCTTGGCAACAGCTTCTTCAGAGCGTGCTTTGAAAATACCACGAACTTCCAGCTCTTTGGGATCCTTCAACAACAAAGCTTCTTTGGCAGTGACTTTTTCAAGCGTGTAGCCATAGACGATTTGTGGAATCGGAATGCCGGTATGTTTAACCGACAACCAGATCACGGGCAGCAAGTAAGCGATGATCAAAATCACGTACTGAGCCACCTGCGTCCAGGTCACGGCGCGCATGCCGCCCAAGAACGAACAGACCAAAATGCCTGCCAAACCGGCAAAAATACCCACTTCGAAGGCCAGCCCGGTCAAGCGGGTGGTGATCAGGCCTACGCCATACACCTGTGCGACCACGTAGGTGAACGAGCACAGGATGGCCGCGACCACACCGATCAGGCGTGGCAGGTTGCCTTCAAAACGCTCGCCCAAAAAGTCAGGAATGGTGAATTGACCGAACTTGCGCAGGTAAGGCGCCAAAAACAATGCCACCAGACAATAGCCGCCTGTCCAGCCCAAAATGAAGGCCAAACCACCAAAGCCCGACAGGTACAAGGTACCCGCCATGCCGATGAAGGACGCCGCCGACATCCAGTCTGCACCAGTTGCCATGCCGTTGTACATGGCAGGGACTCGTCGACCCGCCACGTAGTACTCGGCCGCGTCATTGGTTCGGCTCATCACGCCAATGCCTGCATACAGAAGCACGGTGGCAGCCAAGAAAAGGTAGCCAATCCAATTGCGGGTCAGGCCCATCTGCTCCAGCACGGCGATGATCAGCACGAAGCCGATAAAGCCGCCTGTGTACCAGGTGTAGACCTTGTTCAGGCCGCTCTTAAACTCACTCTGCGTTTGTTTTTCATTTCCGAACATGGTTAATCTCCTTCGGCAACGCCGTATTCATTGTCGAGATTGTTCATGTAGCGGGCATAAAACCAGATGATCACGCAATAGACCACCAGCGCACCCTGTGCTGCCACCCAGAACGAAAACGACCAGCCAAAAAAGCTGAACGTTAACTCTCGCGCGAAGTACACCACCACAAAGGTGACGAAGAACCAAATCGCCAGCAGGATGCCGGTGATTCTCAAGTTTTTGGCCCAGTATTCCTGGTGCCTGGCTGTCAGTTGCATGCTTGCTCCTTGTTTTCGTTAAAAAACCGACCTCTGATTAAATTCACTTCCAACTCACTCTTCTCTGATAAACCCTTAAAAATCAACCTTCAAACCGGTTTCACGCTCAAGCTGCCGGGCCACTTTGGGCTCAAAGCCCTTCAGGTGGCGAATCACTTTGCGAGCCTCATCGGGCTGGTTCAATTCCATGTGAACCCGTGCCGTCTGGTACCAGCCAAACGGACTCATGGGTTGCAGGGTGGTGTTTCGGCTCAGGGCGGCCAGTGCTTCTTTGAAACGGCTTTGGCGCACTAAAACTAATCCCAGGCCGTACCAGGCGCGGTCCATTTTTTCTTCGATGCCAATCGCATGCCTGAATCCGACTTCAGCTTCATCCAGGCGGCCCAGTTCTGCGTTAGCAAAAGCCAAGTTGAAATGCGCATTGGAGGTGTCAGGTGCCAGTTGGGCTACCTTTTCAAAATAAGGCTGGGCTTGCGCCGGATGACCCGATTGCAGTGCGGCGTAGCCCAAGCTGTTCAGAGCCAATATGTCGTCTGGCGCGCGGCGCAACAAGTCACGGTGAACTTGGGCTGCACGTTCGCGCAGGCCAAACATCAGCAGCAATTTGGCCTGCCATTGGCAAACAAAGCGCTCCAGTCGGCCCATGCGAACCTCCGTGACGCTTGGTGGCGCAACCAATGTGGACGCGGCCAATGGTGTGGACCCGCTCACTGGCATGTGGCCACCCCCGCTTGCAGACACATGTCGATTTTGATTTTGACAATCAGCACCCAGGCCACCAGCAACCAACTGGCCGCTGCCAAGGGAATGTGCTGATCCAGTATGAGCCGCGGGCTGACCCGTCGCGTGAGCCAAAGCGCAGGCTTGGCGGCAACGTCCAGCAGTTGCCAAAACACATTGGTTTCGCGTTTTGCCCCTGCCAGCAAACCCAGCAAAAAGCGCGCGACGATGAACATCAGCGACAGCTCGATCAAGCTTTTCAAAATGACGACGACGAGGAGCATGAAATAGTGGCCAAATATTGAGAGACTTCCAGAACCGCAATGTCATCTCGGCGGCTGACCGTTTCCTGACTGCAAGCTGAACGAATTCTTACAAGTGCGGGTTAACACTAGGTAAATTTTTCATATCTTGAAATTTAGGGCGCCCCTGAAGTCAGGCAAGGGTAAGCACTAGGCAAGCTTCTGTAAGGTTTCTTCAGCGCCTTTTCGAATATCGCGCGCCGAACGGCTCAACTTGAACAAATTGCACACGAATTTTTTGCTATTATTTATATAGCAAACTATGTATATTATTCGAGAGCTAGAGGCCTATTTTATTGAAAAATTGGCCATTTGAAGCGATTTTCAGGAAAAAAGAACCTGCAGGTTCTTTTTTGGCAAAAAGAGCCCAAAACAGGCTCAAAGTTTTCTGACTTGCCCCACAGGCGTTGAGGCCGCGCTCGCCCATGCCTCAGTCTGAAACCAGGCATGCCCATCTAGGTAATCGCGCAGCATGGGCAAGGCGTCAAGTCCCCAAAAGTTTTTACCATCCACCCGCAAGGTTGGCACTCCAAAAACACCGTTTTGAATCGCTTCGTCGGTGTTGGCTTTGAACAAATCCTTCACCTCAGGGCTGTTCACATCCAGTTGGGGTGCAAGACGTTTTGCCAACTCTTGCAAGCGGATTGTGTCTGCTGCGTCCGCGCCACCCACCCAGGCGTGCTTGAAAATCACCTCGCACACGTAGCGATTGGCGGGCGCGCAGGCCAGCGCCAAACGCAGCAGACCCAGCGGGTTGAACGGATGGGCGGCAGGCATTTGCAGCGTAGACCCCTGGCGCTGGGCGAGCCACTGCACCTGCCGGTACGTCCATTCGCGTTTGGACGGGATTTCAGCGGGGCCTAATTGGCCGTGGTGTTTGAGCAAAGCTGCAAACAGAATTGGTTTGTAGGTCACTGTGCAGCTTGTGCCCATCAGCGCCATCGGCAGCGCCTCAAACGCCAAATACGCATAGGGCGAGATGAAGTCCAAATAAAAAGTGATGTGCTTCATGGCGCTGCGGGTTTGGCCGCCCCAGACGCCCGCATGCCGATTTGCACCCAGATGGCGCGTTTGGCGTCGTTGTCGATTTTCGACCAAGCGACGATTTCGTCAATGGTGCGAAAGCAGCCTTCGCACAATTGGCTTGAAACGTTGATTTTGCAAACCGAGGTGCAGGGCGACGCCACCAAGTGCGTAGTGGCCTTGGTGAAAAAATCATAATTGGGCGCAGCGCTGGGAGAAGTCATGCCAGAGTCAAAAGGGTTGTACGGTTCAAATCTGTCGGGCAATCAAGCCGATTCTGCGACTTCAGCAGCAGTTTTAGCCAGTCGCTTGTTCAAAAGCGCCGTGGCCGCCCGTGAATTCGGTTTGCGTTGCAAAAATTCGCTGATGTACTGCCCCGCATCAATGAGTTTTTCAAGGTCGATGCCCGTGTCAATCCCCATGCCATGCAGCATGTACACGACGTCTTCCGACGCAACGTTGCCTGTAGCGCCCTTGGCGAAGGGGCAGCCGCCCAAACCCGCCACTGAGGTGTCGAACTGCCAAATCCCCATTTGCAAGGCGATCAGCGTGTTGGCCAGGGCCTGGCCGTAAGTGTCGTGAAAATGGCCCGACACATCGTTGAGCGCGTAATGTTGCAAAGCGGCGTCCAAAGCGCGTTGCACTTTGGCAGGCGTGCCCACGCCAATGGTGTCGGCCACGCCGATGTGCTGCACGCCAATGCCTTTGAGCAGGCGTGCCACGTTGGCAACGCTGGCCGGGGCAACCTCGCCCTCATAGGGGCAACCCACCGCGCAAGAAATCGCACCGCGAACATAAATGCCATTGGCACGGGCCACCTCGGCCACGGGACGAAAGCGTTCAATGCTTTCTTCAATTGAGCAATTGATGTTGCGTTGGCTGAACGCTTCGCTGGCTGCGGCAAACACCACAATTTCATCCGGCCACAGGTGGCGCGGTGCCGCCATGGCGGCATCCAGCCCTTTGCTGTTGGGCGTTAAAACCGAATAGCGCACGCCTGGCTTGCGCGCAATGCCCGCCATCACTTGCGCGTTGTCGGCCATTTGCGGCACCCATTTGGGGCTGACAAAGCTGGTGACTTCAATCTCTGTCAAGCCAGCCGCTTGCAAGCGATGAACCAGTTCGACTTTGACAGCCGCAGGCACGGTTTGCTTTTCGTTTTGCAGTCCGTCGCGGGGGCCGACATCGACCAGTTTGACTTGGGTGGGTAAGCTCATCAAAACTCCTTGGCTCGACGCTACGAGAAAACTCGTCCAAGCGTCTGTTCAATATCAATAACCTCGAATCGGGTTGACCACGCCAGCAATTGGCAGGCCTTGCTCCATGGCTTGTATTTTGCCGACAATCTGCGCAATCGATTCGTGCCGCAGGGTGCGCGCCGAAGTGTGCGGCGTGAGGCGAATTTTCGGGTGCCGCCAAAAAAGGTGCTCAGCGGGTAGCGGTTCGGTGCGAAACACGTCCAACGTGGCCCCCGCCAAATGGCCGCTGTCAATCAGTTGAATCAAGTCTGCATCGACCAAATGCGCCCCACGCGCCACATTGACGACATAGCCACCCGTTTGCAACTTGGACAAGTTGGCTAAATTCATGATGTCTTGCGTCTGCTCTGTCAGCGGCAGCAGGCAGACCAACACCTTGCAGCCGCTCAAAAACTCGTCAAATTGAGCCGCACCCGCAAAACTGCGCACGCCAGGGATGCTTTTGGAAGACTGGCTCCAGCCCGACACCGGAAAATCAAATTGTGCAAGTGCGCGTGCCACCCGCTCACCCAGCACGCCAAGGCCCATCACGCCCACCGGAAACTCCGAGCGCAGACGCGGCTTGCGGTAAGACCATTTGCCTGCGCTTACATCGGCCTGGTAGCCATCGAAATCGCGAAAGTGCTGAATGATGGCGTGGCAAACATATTCTGCCATTTGCACCGACATGCCCGCGTCGTCCAGCCGCACCAGTTGAGTTTGCGGCGCAATGCGCAGCCGCATCAAGGCGTCTACCCCCGCGCCGATGTTGAACATGGCTTTCAACTTAGATTGTTCATCCACAAACTGCTGCGGGGGTGCCCACACCACGGCGTAGTCGGCCAAGCTTGCCCCCGGCTCCCAAAGCTCAACACTGGCGTCGGGCAAGGTGGCGCGCAGACCCTCTAGCCATGGCTCGGGCTTGGTGCCCGTGCAGCAAAAACTGATTTTCATAGCGTCAACTTCAAAAGCTCGACCCCTTCGGCTACTTGGTCGCCAGGGGCATACAGCAACTCAGCCACGGTGCCTGCCGAAGGGGAGGCGATGGTGTGTTCCATTTTCATGGCGTCCATGATGGCCAGAGACTGGCCCTTGGCCACCTTGTCGCCCACCTTCACGGCAAAAGACACCAGCTTGCCAGGCATCGGCGCCGTCAAACGACCCGTGTCGGCCTGTCCGTCGCCCGCGTGGGCCAAAACATCCACCACGGTGACTTGGGTTGCACCGTCTGGGCCAAACACATGGGCCACATCGCCCCGCTGGAACACCTTGAACCGCCGTCTCTGGCCGATGAACTGCAAATCCACGCCGCCCCCGGCTGCGGAAAACCCCAAAACGCCCGCCACGGGTACAGCCCCAGCTATGTCAAGTTGCACAGCGCCATCGTGCAAATACGTCAAGACAGCGGCGCACGCTTGGCCTTGAAACTCAAACTGAAAATTGCGCTGGGTCAGCCCGTGCGAGCGCCAGCCATCTCGCCGCGCCCACGGGTCTTGCCAGCCATTGGCTGCCGCCTTGGCGATCAAATCACTGTGCGCCTGATCATTCAACAAGGTTTGCGCCACCACGGCCGCCACAGCCCAATTCAAGCCAATTTTTTCCTGGTTGAACAAGGCGGCAGCCTCGCGCGGGATCAGCGCTGTGTCCAAGTTGGCTTTGGCAAACGATTCACTTTGCACCACATGCCGCAAAAACTGCACATTGGTGTGCAAACCCACAATGTGCGTTTTGGCCAGTGCATCGTCCATCCGTTGCAACGCCTCTTGCCTTGTCGCACCATGAACAATCAGCTTGGCGATCATCGAGTCGTAATAGGGGGAAATCGCGTCGCCCGCGCGAACGCCCGAATCCACCCGCACACCGAATTCGGCACGCTCGAACTGCGAGCTCCTTGGCAGGTCGTAAACTTGCAAGGCACCTGTGGCGGGCAAAAAGTTCTTGTCTGGGTTTTCAGCGCAAATGCGCGCCTCAATGGCATGGCCGTGAATTTGAAGTTGCCCTTGCAAGAGCGGAAGCTTCTCTCCAAAGGCAATTCGAAGCTGCCACTCCACCAAATCCAGACCGGTGATGGCCTCAGTTACTGGATGCTCGACCTGAAGACGCGTATTCATCTCCATAAAGTAGAACGTCATGCCGCCGTCGGCTTGCTGCTCCACAATAAATTCCACCGTGCCTGCGCCGACATACGCTACCGCGCAAGCAGCCGCCACCGCCGCCTCGCCCATTTGGCGGCGCATGGCCTCCGTCATGCCCGGTGCGGGCGCCTCTTCAAGCACTTTTTGGTGGCGGCGCTGCACAGAGCAATCGCGTTCGAACAAATAGACATAGTTGCCGTAGGTATCGCCAAACACTTGAATCTCAATGTGGCGAGGGCGTTGCACGTACTTCTCGATCAGAACCGCATCATCGCCAAAACTGTTCTGCGCCTCGCGCTTGCAAGAGGCCAAGGCCGCAGCAAGGTCTTCAGAGCGATCCACCGCCCGCATGCCTTTGCCACCGCCGCCTGCGCTGGCTTTAATCAGCACCGGATAACCCATGGCGTCGGCTTCGCGTTGTAGCAAAGCCGGGTCTTGGTCAGCTCCGTGGTAGCCCGGCACCAAGGGCACACCAGCCTTGCCCATCAACTGTTTGGACTCTGCCTTCAATCCCATGGCCTTGATGGCTGACGGCGGCGGGCCAATGAATACCAGCCCGGCATCAGCGCAAGCCTGGGCGAATTCTTCGTTCTCGCTCAAAAACCCATAACCAGGGTGAACCGCCTGCGCGCCGGTGGCCTTGGCGGCGGCCAAAATTCGCTCCCAGCGCAGGTAACTGTCTTTGGGTGCGCTGCCACCCACGTGCACAGATTCATCACACACGCTGACATGCTTGGCATTGGCGTCGGCATCTGAATAAACAGCCACCGTCTTGATGGCCAGGTGCTTGCAGGTGGCGGCCACCCGGCAAGCGATTTCGCCCCGGTTAGCAATCAGTATTTTTTTGAACATGAAACTTGGGTCTCTCAGTGTTTGAATTTTTGTATCTCGGCTTTGCAAAGCGATGAAGCAAGTCACGTAGCGCCTCAACCCGGCACGGACTCGCCCGCACTGCCCACCCAACCGCGAACACGCGCGATCAGCGCCGTCAAGAATCGCAACAGCACAATCAGCAACCAAATGCTCAAGACCAGCACGATGGCCAATGCAATGCCAAAGGCCACGGGGTATTGAGTGGCCATCCACATCGCGCCCATCACCAGGCCGTCTTCGACCAGACTCATGGCGATGTTCGAAAACGGCTCGGGCGACGTGTTGATGGCTGCGCGCGTGGTGGCTTTGGTTGCAAACGAGGTTGCGGCCAAAGAGCCCCCCAACAAGCCCGCCATCACGCCCATGGTTGCGCTGTCAGCTCCGAATACACCTGCGGCAAGTGCTGCACCTGCTGGCACGCGAATGACCGAATGCACCAAGTCCCACACCGTGTCGACGCCCGGAATTTTGTCAGCAAAGAACTCGACAAACAGCATGAAACCGCTGCCTGCCAGCAGGGCTGGGTGCTGCAACACAGACAAGCCTTGCGGCAACGACAACCACCCCAGCCAGCCCGCTAGACCGGTGATGAAAACCACCGCATAAAGACGCAAGCCACTAGCCCAACCCAAGGCAGCGGCCAGTGCCAAAAGCTGCGCCATGTCCATAGAACTGGTGCCTTTTTGGGCAACCCCGGTTAGAGATTGCCAAAGCTGAAGCAGTGTGTCCATGAGCGTCCTTTGGTTAATTGGTGCACGAGCGAATCAAACCCAGCCGGGTTTGCGCTTTTGCAAGAATGATTGCAAACCTTCTTTGCCCTCGTCACTGGCGCGAATGTCGGCAATGCGCCGGGCCGTCTCATAACGCAGCGCATCGTCAATCGGTTGGCCTGCCACGTCTCGCACCAGCAATTTGCAAGCCCGCGACGCCGCAGGGCCGTTGGCCACCACCACGTCAACCAGTTCGGCCACCCGGCCGTCGAGCTCTGCAGCGCTGCAAACCTCATGCACAAAACCCATCGCCAGTGCTTGTGCCGCGCTAAAGCGCTCTGCTGTCACCATGTAGCGCCTGCCGGCCTGGGTGCCCATGGCTCGCAGGACGTAGGGGCTGATGGTGCCCGGAAGCAAACCAATGCGCGCCTCAGACAGGCAAAAAGTTACGTTGTCAGAAGCGACCAATACATCGCACACTGCCGCCAACCCCATGCCGCCTGCGTAACAATCGCCTTGAATGCGGCCGATGATGGGGATCGGGCATTGGTCAATGGCGCAAAGCATGGCGGCCAGCTTTTGGGCATCTTCGAAATTTTGAGCCCAATCGTAGTGGGCCATGGTTTGCATCCAGTTCAAGTCGGCACCCGCGCAGAAAGCCCGACCGTTAGCGCTGATCACAACCGCTCGCAAATCGCCTTGCTGTGACAGCTCAGTGAACGTGGCGGTCAAGGCGGCTATCAATTCAGCATTGAAGGCATTGCGAACCTCGGGTCGGTTCAGCGTGACGGTGCAAACCGTGCCGGCGCGCGTGACTTCAAGCATTGACATGGATTGAGTTCCAAAGTGAGGTGCAATGCATTGGAGTTTTCAGGTTCATTCGGTAGCCTTCATTAAGCTTCAGTAGCGTTTGGCAACTTCTTCGAGCATGACCTCGGTCGCGCCGCCGCCAATGCCCAGCACCCTGGCATCCCGCCAAAGCCGCTCAATCGCTGTTTCACGCATGTAGCCCATGCCGCCGTGAAACTGCTGGCAGGTTTGCAGCACCTCGTTGACCAATTCACCCGTCAGGGCTTTGAGCATGGACACTTCTTGCACAATGTCGCGCCCCTGGGTGACGCTCCAAGCGCAGTGGTACATGAACTGGCGGGCGGCGCGGGTTTTGGCGTCCAGCATGGCGATGCGCTGGCGGATGGTTTGCTGATCCCACAGCGTTGCGCCAAAGGCCTGACGCTGGCGCACGTAATCCAAGGTTAGCTTGATGGCCTGGGTGCAATGTCCAACCGCCATGGCTGCCAAGGCAATGCGTTCGGTTTGAAAATTCTTCATCACCGAATAGAAGCCCTTGCCTTCTTCGCCCAGCAGGTTGTCAGCGGGAATTCGGCAGTTGTCAAACACCAGCTCGGCC
>JANPCR010000031.1:0-34932 GCA_031431035.1 Rhodoferax sp. | reverse complement strand
GAAAGGCAGAAAAACATGAAGCTCGCTACTACCGCCAAGTTGCCAAGGAAAACCTCAGCTAAGGTCAACGACCCGGACAATCCGGCATGGACTGAAGACATGCTGGGCGCGCCAGTGCTCAAGCGTGGACGTGGACCGCAAGCCGCTCCCACAAAAATTCTCACCTCTGTACGGCTTGATGCGGATATTTTGGAGTTCTTCAAAGCGAAAGGGGCTGGCTATCAGTCTCGAATCAATGCCGCGCTGCGCACGGAAGTGGAGCGAAATTTAGCTGGTCGTCCAAAAACGACAACGCGCAAGCGCGTCGCGGCTTGACTCCAACGTTGAACCGCAGAAAAAATATTCCTTGATGCCAATACGTTTCGTATATACACTTGGCGTATGGAGTTCACTTGGTCAGAAACGAAACGTGCAGCGAACATCAAAGCCCATGGCCTTGACTTCTTGGATGCCGCGAGTGTTTTTGAAGGCGTGACATTTACGTTCGAGGATGACCGTTTCTCCTACGGCGAGCAACGCTTCGTTACGCTGGGCACGCTCGCTGGCATTACTGTTTCAGTCGTACATACGGAGAATGAACATGAAATCCGTGTCATCTCGTTCCGAAAAGCAACCAAGCGCGAGTCGCAAATCTACTTCGATGAAATCCAAAACTGATTGGGTGCGCCTGAAGTCTGGTGCTGGCGACGTAAAACCGACGCCAGAACACCTGGAGGCTGACGTAAAGCACATTGTTCGTGGTCTTGTTCGCAAGGGCTTGAAGCCGCTGCCATCCAAGGCATCTATTTCGCTGCGAGTGGATCAAGATGTACTTGAATGGTTCAAGGCGCAAGGTACAGGCTATCAGACGCGCATCAATACAGTCCTGAGGGCGTTCCGTGACGCTTCGATTTAACTGGTTGCTCGTCACGGACGCGCAGCATAAAGCTGCCGCTGCGCGGCGTTTGCTGCGTGCCGGACAGCGTCGACGTTTGACCCTTAAACGATTGACTTTTGTTGGGTGGAATGAGGCAAACGACTAGACTTCGTGGTAGCTCGTCAACAAAGGACGCACCATGTCTAAGCTTCGCGTAGAAAGTTTCACCATCTCGCTCGACGGTTTCGGCGCTGGCCCAGACCAAGACATCACCAACCCGCTTGGCGTGGGTGGCACGTCGTTGCATGGCTGGGCCATCCCCACCCGAACGTTTCAGAAAAACTTGTTCGGCAACGACAACGGGGAAACAGGCGTTGATGAAGACTTTGCCGCTAGAGGCTTCCACAACGTCGGCGCATGGATTCTGGGCAGAAACATGTTCGGGCCAGTTCGCGGCCCCTGGCCAGATGAGAGCTGGCGGGGTTGGTGGGGCGAAAACCCGGTCTATCACGTCCCCGTGTTCGTGCTGACCCACCACCCACGGGCACCGCTGGTGATGGAGGGCGGCACGACCTTCCACTTCGTGACCGAAGGTATTGCCGCTGCCCTGGCGCGTGCCCGTGATGCCGCCAAAGGCAAAGATGTTCGCGTGGGCGGCGGTGTCAACGTCATTCAGCAGTGCCTGCGCCAGCGCCTCATCGACGAGATGCACATCGCTATTGCGCCGGTCCTGCTTGGCTCGGGTGAAAGACTTTTTGAAGGAACCAACCTTCCGGCCTTGGGCTACGCCTGCACGCAGCACCAAAGCACCCCGCTTGCCACCCACGTGGTTTTTACCCGGCAGTGATTTCGGTGATGCCAAGCCGTTGCTGGGGCGATCGGCTCAGCTCAACACTTGAGGCACCGGCTGAAATACAGCTTGCGGCTCAGATGCACAAGGAAAAGCCCATGAACGTCCGGAGAAGGTCCGTTTTGGCCATGACGGCTGGCCTTGCCGCAACAGCGTGTACCGGCACCCAAATAAAGGAGTCGCAGCAAATGGAAACCAATGTCAACCCCCAGTCGGTCATACGATTCCTCAATCATTTTGAGGAATTGGCGATGAAGGAAGACTTCAGCCTTCTTGAAGACATGATTGATGAGGGGGCGTATTTTCGATTCAATGATGGAGATTTCATTGGGCGCAAAGCCATTCAGGCCGTGTTTGAAAAAACTTGGCGCGGTGATCAGACAGTCAGGAAGGCCCGGTTTTACCTGTCGGACATCGTTGTGCTCATGACGGACAAGGCGTCTGCTGCGGCCACCTACACCTACAACTGGGAAGGTTCTCAAGGCAGCAAGGTTTTTAAAATTCAAGGCAGAGGCACCCGAGTCCTCCTTCATGAAGGCGGCAAATTCCGAATCATTCACGAACATCTCAGTCGCTTTCCACGCGCGCCGTGATTCTTGACCACTTAGCCACGCATCAGGCCAATCCGCTGCACCTGCCCATGCAAGCTGGCTTACGGCGCATAATTTGCAGGCTCAGCTGCCGTTCCGCTGTCCATCAATTGCCTTTTTTTGCGAAATCCTCATCGCTATGTCAATCAAACGAGCGTCTTGCAGCTGCGGCCAGCTGACTGCCCAAACAGACGCCGAGCCACTGCGAGTTTCGATCTGCCACTGCCTTGCCTGCCAACGCCGCACAGGCAGCCCATTTGGCCATCAGGCTCGCTTTTATCGCGCCTTGGTGGTCATCTCCGGCAAGTCAACAGAGTATGAGCGCGTCGGCGATGAGGGCAGCAAAATTAAGTTTCACTTTTGTCCAATCTGCGGCTCAACCGTGTACTACGAGCCTGAGGGGCTGGACGAATTCATTTCGATTCCAGTAGGGGCATTTGCTGACCCAACTTTTACTGCGCCCACCGTTTCGGTTTACGAAGATCGCATGCACGGCTGGGTTATGCCCCCCGACGGTGCTGAGCACATTGCATGAAGGGCCAGCAAGCTGAGGCTCATGAAATATTTTCCCGAATGAGTGCCCAATTGCGCCAAGCCACCACAGCTGACATTCCCGAGATTCAGCGTGTCAGGCATTCTGTGAAAGAAAATCGGCTCACCTCGCGCGTCATTTTGGATGACGAAGTCGCCGCCTCGATTGAGGGATTGGGCCGGGGGTGGGTGGCAGAGGTTAACGGGCGGATCGTCGGCTTTTCAATTGCAAACTGCACGGCGGGTGCCGATCAAACCGGCAGCATTTGGGCGCTGTTTGTCGAGCCAGCATTTGAAGGGCAAGGGCATGGGCGCCGCTTGCATGATGCGGCTGTTGACTGGTTGTGGTCTTGCGGTAGGGAGCGGCTTTGGCTTAGCACCGAAGCGGACACCCGAGCGGAGCGCTTTTATGAATTGTCAGGCTGGCAACGCTGCGGCTTAACGCCAGACGGTGAAGTTCGTTTTGAAATGCTCACTTTTCAGCCTCGCGTTTCAAATTGAGCAAACCCGCTTCAAAGTCCTTGCCAATCATTTGATCCATGCTGACAAAAATGCCAATGAGTTTGGTCACGAAAAGAGCTGGGCCGTACATCGCCCACGTGACTTGGGTTTGCTCGCCTTGGGGTTTTAGGCTGAATTCAGCCGTGTTGCGCGACTCAAATGGCTTGCTGAAATCGAGCTGAATCACCACTTGGGAGGCGACGGGTGCATTCAAAATCTCCATGCGCCCTGCCCCTGCCTGGCCTGTGCCGTCCCAGGCGTAAACCGCGCCTTTGCCACTGGTGGCACCGCTGAAGGTGCGCTTCATCGCAGGATCCAACTTTTCATACGGCGACCACGCACCCCAGTTGTGAAAGTCTTGAATCAGAGCAAAAATTTTGTCGGGTGCAGCCTTGACGGTCACGCTGCGCTCGACCCGAAACGTGTCGGGTCGCGACACGGCGTAAGCCAGTACCGTGGCGATGAGAACCAGCAAAGTGATGACAAATTTTTTGAACATTTCAGGCTTTCAAATTAGGAAAATGGGCTCTGATTGCAATGGATGCTGTTGCTGTAGGTCAAGCCGGGCACGGACTCAAAGGCGCACAATCGAGCTTACTTGATTCGCCCTTCTGCCGTCAACACAGACCCACTGAAACTGGAACACCTTCACATGCTCTACAAATTCAAATCAAAAGCTGCAGGCGACGTGATCATGCTGGAGCCCAACGGCCGCCAGGTGCTTGCCATCATTGGCAAAGACAATGGCCGTGACTACGGCACCCAAGGAATTTTGCAGCCCGCGCAAATGAAGGCGGCTGCAGCCGCTTTGACTGCGGCCATTCATTCCGACGAGCTGGCGCAGAAGGACGCGATTGCCAAGGCATTGGCAGACGGCAAACTTACACCGAAATTTGAGGGCGTGTCGTTGCGCCAACGTGCGCACCCGATGCTTGAAATGCTTCGGGCCAGCGGTAAGGCGGGGGTCGATATCGTTTGGGGGGTTTGATTGCCAAAAATCAATCAACCTTCGCGCCTGAGGCCTTGACCACTGGCCCCCATTTTTTGATCTCTGAATCAATGAAAACTGCAAATTCTTGCGGGGTAATGCCACCCAAAATAGCCCCCTGCGCGACCAGTTTTTCTTTGACGGCCGGGCTCGCCAATGCCTTAGCGACTTCCAGGTAAATTTTGTTGACTGTGTCTGGCGACGTGCCAGCAGGCGCGGCCAAGCCAAACCAGCTGCTGGCGTCATACCCTTTCAAGTTGCCCGCTTCGGCAATGGTGGGCAGGTCAGGCGTGGCAACAGACCGCTTGGCGCTGGTCACTGCAAATGCCTTGAGTTTGCCGCCCTTGATAAGTGGCAAAGCCGTGGGCAAATTATCAAACATGACATCCACATTGCCTGACACCATGCCCAACAGGGCTGGGCCAGAGCCGGTGTAGGGAATGTGGGTCATGAACACGCCGGCCATGGATTTAAAAAGCTCGCCTGACAGGTGAATTGAGGTGCCGTTGCCGCTGGACGCCATGTTCAGCTTACCGGGGTTGGCGCGCGCGTACTTGATGAAGTCAGGCACGGTGTTGATGTTCAGCCTTTTGGCAAGGTCGGCATTCATGATCATCACGTTTGGAACGCCTGCGACCAGTGTGATGGGCGCAAAGTCCTTTTGCGGGTCATAGGGAAGCTTTGTGTACAAAGACTTGTTGATGCCGTGCGTGCCCACCGTGGCCATGAGCAGCGTGTAGCCATCATTGGGTGACTTGGCGACAAAATCAGCCCCCACATTGCCACCAGCGCCGGCCTTGTTCTCAACCAAAAACGGCTGCGGAAAGGCCTTTGACAACTCAGCCGCCATCGCGCGGGCCAGCAAATCGGTGGTGCCCCCTGGCGCAAACGGCACAATAATTTTGACGGGCTTGTTGGGCCAGGCACCTTGGGCGGCTGCGCCAGTGGAGAAACCTGCCAAACCTGCAAAAGTCAAACTGGCCAGCAGGGCCAATGTCACACGTTTTTGCGCAAGCTGCTTGTTTGTCATAGGGGCCTTGTCAGATTTTTTCGGATGAATGTGGGTCGGTTCGCCACAGTAGATTATGGCGCTGGACACCTTCAGCAATTTTGAGCTCCAATAAAAAAACCTCATATCACCGGTGATATGAGGTTTTGCAAAAAGAGCCGAAAACAGGTTAAAAATCGAAAATACGAATTAAATCGACCTCTAGCTCCCGAATTTATTCAATAGTTTGCTATTATTAATGTAGCAAACTTGATTTAGCAAAATCAGTCCGCGTACACGCCAGCGGCTTTGATCACTGGGCTCAATTTGGCGATTTCGGCGGCTACAAATTTCTTGTGCTCTGCAGGTTCCATGCGCTTGTCAGTCACCACCACGGCACCCAAACCTTCTTGTTTCTTGATGAAGTCTGGGTCTTTCAGGGCAACTTTCAGGGCGGCATTGATTTTGGCTTGCACGTCAGCGGGCGTGCCCTTGGGCGCGTACAGGCCATGCCAAATCGTGAGCTCAAAACCTTTTAATCCGGACTCTTGCAAAGTGGGCAGGTCTTTCAACGCGGGAGTGACCAAACGCTGCGCCGTGGTCACGGCAAAGGCCTTGATCTTTTTGGCTTCAATCTGGCTGCTGGTGTTGGTGGTCTGGTCGCACATCATGTCAATTTGGCCGCCAATCAGGTCGGTCATGGCGGGCGCTGTGCCTTTGTAGGGCACGGTGGTCATGTCCACTTGCAAAGCGTTTTGAAACAGCAAACCGCACAGGTGCGACGCGGAGCCCACGCCCGCATTGCCTAAATTGATTTTGCCCTTGTTCTGGCCAATCCAGGTGACCAGCTCTTTGTAGTTGTTGGCCGGAATGGAAGGCTTGGCAACCAGGGTCATTGGTACATCGTTGACCAGACCCAGGTATTCAAAGTCGCTGTCAACTTTGAAAGGCAGGTTGCGCACCAGGGTGGGCATGGTGGCCATGCCGATGTGGGTCAACAGCAAGGTGTGGCCGTCGGGGTTGGCTTTGGCGACCTTGTTGGAGCCGATGGAACTACCAGCACCCGCCGCGTTTTCAATCACGATGGTGACGCCGCCCAAAGGCTTGCGCAGGGCTTCAGCCAGGTCGCGCGCCACGCGGTCGGTCGGGCCGCCAGCAGCAAAGGGCACGACGATAGAAATGGTTTTACTGCCGGGGTAGGCCTGGGCGAAAGCCCCAGTGTGTATTGCGAAACCCGTCGCAGCGATAGCGGCCAAGGGCAGCAGTTTGTTCAAAAATTGGGTCATGGTGTTGCTCAAAAAAAAGGATGCGTCAAGCGTACCCCAAGCCAAAGCCCAAGCGCCTGCGGAAAATACTTATCGCAGCATCCACGCCCCCCACAACTTTGCGCGGACAACTTTGCGCTAACAACTGGCCGCAGCTTACTTGTAACTGCGCGCGTCTTCGATCACCTTGCCGTCATTGGGCAAACTGCCAACGCCGACCAATTCGACCGCCCCGCGCAGTTTGGTGACGTCGCGTATGGCATCGGCGATTTTTTGCACCAGCGCGTCTGGGCCACTGCAGGCGGTTTCGACTTTCAGCGTCATGGTGTCGGCTGCCATTTCGCCCGCCACCACCAAGCGGGCCTTGGTGACTTCAGGGAATCGTTTGATGATGTCATCCACCTGCTTGGGGTGCACAAACATGCCGCGAATTTTGGTGGTTTGGTCCGCCCGACCCATCCAACCCTTGATGCGCGCATTGGTTCGCCCCGTTGGGCAATTGCCTGGCAAGTAAGCCGACAAGTCACCCGTGCCAAAGCGAATCAGCGGGTAGCCAGGGTTGAGGGTGGTCACGACCATCTCGCCTACTTCACCTAGAGCCACCGGGTCACCCGTGCCAGGGCGAACGATTTCGACAATCACGCCCTCGTCTATCACCATGCCCTCGCGCGCGGCGGTTTCATACGCAATCAACCCCAGGTCTGCAGTGGCATAGCTTTGGTAGACAGTTAAACCGCGTTCGGCAAACCAGTCGCGCAGGCTGGGCACGAAGGCCTCGCCACCAACCAAACCTTTGGTCAAGCTGCTGATGTCGCTGCCCGATTCAAGCGCCTTTTCGACCAGGATGCGAAGAAAACTCGGCGTGCCCAAATAGGCGCTGGGCCTGAGCTGCGCAATTGCCTCAAGCTGCTGCTCGGTCTGCCCAGTGCCTGCGGGAAACACCGTGCAACCAATGGCATGAGCGCCAGATTCCATGATGAAGGCACCCGGCGTCATGTGGTAACTGAAGGCGTTGTGCACCAAGTCGCCTGACCTGAACCCAGCCGCAAACAAACTGCGCGCTGCACGCCAATAGTCGAGAGTGGCACCACCCGGCTCGTAAACCGGGCCTGGCGATGAAAAAATATGCGGCATCTTAGGCCCGCGAACCAGGGCCGAGAAGCCACCGAATGATTCGACGGCGCCAGGCAAGGCACGGGCCGCCTTTTGCCTGTCAAACAGATCGCTTTTGCGGGTGACGGGCAACTTTGCCAGCGCCTGGCGGCTGTTAACGCTGTGCGCCGCAACCCCCACCAAAATTTCAGTCATGGCAGACGAACTCTTTTGCGCATGGGCAATTTGCAAGGGCAATGCCGCCATCAATGCGGTTTCGCGCTGTGCTGGTGTGCGTGTTTCCAGCGCATCAAAATAGTCGTTCACGGGCGTTCTCTCCTATGGCTATCAAGCTAACAAAGTCAGGGGTAAAAAAGACTAGGCTAGCCAGCGCTTGCGGCGTTTGTAGCTTTTCACGTCCTTAAAGCTCTTTTTCTCGCCACCACCGCCCGTCCCCAAGTAAAACTCTTTCACGTCTTCGTTGCTCGCCAAGTCCGACGCGACGCCGTCCATCACAATGCGCCCAGACTCCATGATGTAGCCGTAATCAGAGTACTTGAGCGCCATGTTGGTGTTTTGCTCAGCCAACAAAAAGGTGACTTTCTCCTTTTGGTTCAGGTCTTTGACGATTTCAAAAACCTCCTCCACAATTTGCGGTGCCAGCCCCATGGATGGCTCATCAAGCAACATGACACTGGGGTTGGTCATGAGCGCCCGGCCAATGGCGCACATTTGCTGTTCACCGCCTGATGTGTAGGCCGCCTGCGAGGTGCGACGGGTTTTGAGGCGCGGGAAATAGGCATAAACCTTTTCCAGGTTGCGGGCAATCTCAGTTTTGTCCTTGCGGGTGTAGCCACCGGTCAGCAGATTTTCTTCAATCGTCAAATGGGCAAAACAGTGGCGGCCTTCCATGACCTGCACCACGCCGCGTTCAACTAAGTCGGCGGGAGACAAATTCTCAATCCGGTCGCCCCGCAGTTCAATGCTGCCCTTGGTCACCTCACCGCGCTCGCCTTTAAGCAAGTTCGACACAGCCCTCAGGGTCGTGGTTTTGCCCGCGCCATTGCCGCCCAAAATGGCGACAATTTTGCCCTCAGGCACTGTCAGCGACACGCCCTTTAAAACCAGAATCACGTGGTTGTAAATGACTTCAATGCCGCTGACGTTCAGAACTATGTTGGGTGTGCTCATGAGTACCTCGTTTGACCAATTGAAAGCCCCGCAGCGCGACACTTTCAATTGGCGACCCCAAGGGTCACCAATTTCACCCACCTACCCCTTCTGCAGCTCGCTGGCCACCTTCCAGAAACACCGTGGAACCGGCTTCGCCGGGCCACAGGTGTTGCCCCCAGCAAGGGGGAAAGCGGCTACACGAAGTGAGCAAGCCGGGGGGTGAGGAAACTCCTCAAGCCGGGGGTGAGCCTAACTTTGGCAGTCAGAGGCCGCGCGACGCGTCAGCTTTTTCTCAACCGCGTACTTGTCGGCGGCGGCTTTGACCATGGGCTTAAGAATTTGCTCATCAGCCTGCATCCAGTCGGATGAGAAGTTCCACTTGGCACCGTCCCAGGTGTGCAGGCGAGCCCACGATGCACCCATGTGGTCTTGGCACGAGGTTGACACGGGGC
The DNA here is from genome assembly GCA_031431035.1 of Rhodoferax sp. Taxonomy (GTDB): domain Bacteria; phylum Pseudomonadota; class Gammaproteobacteria; order Burkholderiales; family Burkholderiaceae_C; genus JANYCG01. The sequence goes on along the minus strand of JANPCR010000031.1, from coordinate 25,646 downwards.
GCATGACCCCTTTGAAACCCAGCGCGTCCAGTTTGGCTTGCGTCAGGTTCAGGTTTTCATAACCCCAACGTGCTTGCTCGGCGGTCACAACCTTGCCTTTGCCAAAACGCTCTTGCGCAGCGCGCACGCCTTCGACCGCCAGCATGGCTGCTGACAATCCGCGCATGTAAAGCACTTCGCCCACTTCAGACTTGGGGCCTGTGCCCTGCCCTTTGGCATGCACCATGGCCAGAACGTCTTGCGTGACTTTGGCATTGGGTTCTGCACCGTGCTGCAAGGCCAAAGCGTTGTAACCCTTAGCACCAGCGCCTACGTCGCGCACATCAGGCTCTGCACCTGACCACCACACACCGTACATTTTTTCGCGCGGGTAGCCGGTTGCCACTGCCTCTTTGATAGAGGTTGAGTTCATCACGCCCCAACCCCACAAAAATACGTAGTCGGGCTTGTTTTGGCGAATTTGCAGCCAGGTGGCCTTTTGCTCAACGCCGGGGTGGGTCACAGGCAACAGGCTCAGCACAAAGCCGTGAGCTGCTGCGCGCTCTTGCAGCAAAGCAATGGGCTCTTTGCCGTAAGGACTGTCGTGGTAAACCAAGGCGATTTTCTTGCCTTTGAGCTTGTCCAGTCCGCCTTCTTTTTTGGCAATTTCTTGCACCAAAATGTCAGCGGCAACCCAGTAGGTGCCAACCAGCGGGAAGTTCCACTTGAACACGCCGCCGTCAGCCGATTCGCTGCGGCCATAGCCAGAGGTGATCAAGGGAATTTTGTCGCCAGGAGCTTTTTCAGTCAGCGCAAAAGTAATGCCGGTTGACAAAGGCTGAAATACCGTTGCACCGCCGTTTTTGCCTTTCAAGCGCTCGTAGCATTCCACACCTTTGTCTGTGGCATAGCCAGTTTCGCATTCCTCGACCAAGACTTTCACGCCGTTGATGCCGCCCTTTGCGTTCACCAGCTTCATGTAGTCGGCCATGCCATTGGCAAAGGGAACACCGTTGGGCGCGTAAGCCCCTGTTCGGTAAACCAGCGATGGAAAAAATTGCTCTTTGGCCTGAGCAAATGCTGAAGACCCCAGCGCCACAAGCGCGGCGGTCAAAGCCAGATGACGAAGTTTCATGACTATCTCCAAAAGTTAAAGCACAAGGTGCTTAAGGTTTAACGAACGTGAACTCAACGACGTATCAGCACTTACCCGCACCGAATCGCCGTGCTGAATGACTATTTGCAACCAACCACTGAAATCAATGCGGAAAAGGCCAAAGCCGCATCTTTTGCTTGCCCATGCTCCAAAGTTTGGCCAGACCGTGCGGCTCCACAATCAAAAACCAGACGATCAAGGCGCCAAAAATCATGAACTCGGCATGTGTGACCGCCGCAGTGGAAATCGTGATACCGAAGAGCAGACCGAACCAAGGCAAAAACTGGTTCAGAAAAATAGGCAATATGGTGATGAAGGCCGCTCCAAAAAAGCATCCCATGATCGAGCCCATGCCACCAATGATGACGATGAAAAGCAATTGGAATGAGCGGTCAATCGAAAAAGCCGCTGGCTCCCAAGCGCCCAAATGCACAAAGCCCCACAAGCCACCCGCCACACCGACGATGAAGGAACTCACAGCAAACGCACTCAGCTTGGCATACATCGGGCGAATGCCAATGACGGCCGCCGCCACGTCCATGTCTCGAATGGCCATCCACTCGCGCCCGATGGCACTGCGCACCAGGTTTTTGGCCAACAGCGCAAACACCACCAAAAACCCGAGGCAAAAAAGGTATTTGTCGATGGGCGAATCAATCGTCCAACCCAAGACCTGCATGTTCGACACAGAGACCGACCCAGAAGACGAGTTGTTGGTGAACCAGTTCACCCGCAAAAACGCCCAGTCGCAAAAGAACTGCGCGGCCAGCGTGGCCACAGCCAGGTAAAGGCCTTTGACCCGCAAACTGGGAATACCAAAAAAGATACCGACTAATGTGGCAAAACCGCCGCCAACCAGCAGAGCCACAATCAGCGGCATGCCTTCAATCCGCACAAACGTGTTGTACGCCGCATAGGCTCCCACCGCCATGAACCCACCCGAGCCCAAAGAAATTTGGCCACAGTAGCCCACCAGAATGTTCACGCCAATCGCGGCCAGCGACAAAATCAAAAACGGGATCAAGATGGCTCGAAACGAGTATTCATCTGCAATGAAAGGCACGCCAACAAAGGCAAAGGCAATCAGTGCCAAGATGGCGACTTTGTCCTGCAAGATCGGAAAGATCTGCTGGTCTTTGGCATACGTGGTCTTGAATTGACCGTTTTCTCTGTAGAACATGGCTATCTCAGGTTGAGGTCAGTTTTAGACGCGATCAATAATTTTTTAGCTACGGCACGCTTCGCTTAACTTTGCTGCGCAAAGATTAGCCTGCACTGAAAGATAACCTTGCACCTGGTCAGGCGCAAAACCAACAAGTTGGTTCATCTCGTATTTCATACGCGATCAATAATTTTTTCGCCAAACAGTCCTTGCGGGCGGAACATCAAAAACACCAGCGCCAGCACATAGGCAAACCAGATTTCGATGCCTCCGCCCACAAAAGGGCCTAAATAAACTTCAGACAATTTCTCGCCCACGCCGATGATCAATCCACCAATGATGGCACCGGGCACTGACGTTAACCCGCCCAAAATAATGACCGGCAGCGCTCGCAAAGCCACGGCTGTCAACGAAAACTGAACACCCAGTTTGGAACCCCAAATCATGCCGGCCACCAAAGCGGTAATGCCCGCAACGCACCAAACCACAACCCATATGCGGTTCAAAGGAATGCCGATGCTTTGCGCGGCCTGGTGGTCGTCCGCCACAGCGCGAAGGGCGCGCCCTGTGGCGGTTTTTTGGAAAAACACACTCAGCAAAGTGACCAGCACTGCGGCAATCAGCGCGGCGTAAAGGTCTTCCTTGTTGATCAAAATGCCGCCCTGAAATACCCCTTCGAACGCCATGATGGGCTCTTTGGGCATGCCAATGTCAATTTTGTAAATGTCGCTGCCAAAAATTGTTTGGCCAAAACCATCCAGAAAGTAGCTGATGCCTAAGGTGGCCATCAACAAGGTGGTGCCTTCTTGATTCACCAGATGGCGCAAAACCAGGCGCTCAATCACCCAGGCCACGACAAACATGATGAAACCAGCAATCAGGAAAGCCAGCACATTGGCCACCAAGCCTGGCGCCATGCCTGTCCATTTGGGAATCCATTCGGCAAAACGCGCCATGGCCAGCGCGGCGAACAAGACCATCGCCCCTTGCGCAAAGTTAAAGACGCCAGACGCTTTGAAAATCAGCACAAAGCCCAGTGCGACCAGCGAATAAAGCATACCCGCCATCAGGCCGCCCAGCAAAGTTTCTAAAAAGAATCCCATGATTAATTTCTCACCCCCGTGGCTTGCTCACTTCGTGTAGCATCCCTCCCCCTTGCAGGGGGCACCACCAGCAGCCTGGCCGAGCCAGTTCTGCGGTGGTTGCTGGAAAGGAAAAGAGCGGTTTTAGTGCGATCGTTCATATTTTTTCAGTGGCTTGTGCCAAGGTAAGCGGCAATCACGTCGGGGTTGTTGCGAACCTCTGACGGAGTGCCATCGCCAATTTTTTTGCCGTAATCCAGCACCACCACGCGGTCTGATATGTCCATCACCACACCCATGTCGTGTTCGATCAACACCACCGTCGTGCCAAACTCGTCGTTGATGTCCAGCACGAAGCGGCACATGTCCTGCTTTTCTTCCAGGTTCATGCCAGCCATGGGCTCATCGAGCAGCAACACTTTAGGCTCCATCGACAGGGCGCGACCCAGATCGACCCGCTTTTGCAAGCCGTAGGGCAATTGGCCCACTGGCGTTTTGCGGTGCGCTTGAATTTCTAAAAAGTCGATGATGTGCTCGACAAATTCGCGGTGGCGCATTTCTTCTTTTTGCGCAGGGCCAAAGCCCAAGGCTTGCAAAAAAATGTTCGACTTGATGCGCAGGTTGCGACCGGTCATCAGGTTGTCGATGACGTTCATGCCCTTGAACAGCGCCAAATTTTGAAACGTGCGCGCAATGCCCATGGTGGCCACTTGGTGGCTGTCCATGTGGTCAAAGGTTTGGCCCATGAAGCTGATGGTGCCCTTTTGCGGGGTGTAGACCCCGTTGATGCAGTTCAGCATGGAGCTTTTGCCAGCACCGTTGGGGCCGATAATGGCGCGCACCTCGTGCTCGCGCACGTCAAATGAGATGTCGGTCAGCGCATTCACGCCGCCAAAACTCAATGAAATATTTTTGACATCGAGAACGATGTCACCGACGACCTTCGCCCCCACGCTTGTCGCTTCGTGTACTGCGCTGCCCCCCGAGGGGGCTAATTTCCCTAGGGGCGGCCCGTCGGGAAATTGCTTGGTTTGCGCGTTGCTTGGTGTACTCATGCTGCTGCCTTAACGGGCGTGAAAATTTTGGCGTCGTCAATGCGCAAGGTGGCGTTGACGCTGCCGCTGCGGCCATCTTCAAATTTGACAACCGTCTCAATGAACTGCGATGTTTTGCCGCCGTACAAGGCATCCACCAGCGGTTGGTATTTGTCGGCAATGAAGCCGCGGCGTACTTTGTTAGTTCGGGTCAGCTCGCCGTCGTCAGCGTCGAGCTCTTTGTGCAACACCAAAAAGCGGCTGATTTGGCTGCCCGCCAGCAGGCTGTCGGCGCTCAGGTCGGCGTTGACCTTTTCAACGCATTCCTTGATGAGCTGGTACACCTCGGGTTTTTGGGCCAGGTCGGTGTAGCCCGCGTAAGACAAATTGCGCCGCTCGGCCCAGTTGCCCACCGCGTCAAAGTCAATGTTGATCATGACGCAAACCTTTTCACGTCCGTCGCCATAGGCCACCACTTCTTTGATGTGCGGGAAGAATTTGAGTTTGTTTTCTACGTACTTGGGGGCAAATATGCCACCATCAAAAACGCCGCCTTTCAAACGGCCCACGTCTTTCACGCGGTCGATAATTTTGAGGTGGCCATGGGCGTCCAAAAACCCCGCGTCACTGGTGTGGTACCAGCCGTCGGCGGTCAACACCTCGGCGGTGGCAGCGGGGTTCTTGTAATATTCCTTGAGCAAACCGGGCGACTTGACCATGATTTCGCCATTGGCAGCAACCTTGATTTCAACACCTGAAATCGGAATGCCCACCGTGTCGGCGCGTGCCGCGTTGTCGGGCTGCAGGCAGACAAAAACGGCTGTTTCGGTGGAGCCGTACAACTGCTTCAAGTTGATGCCAATCGAGCGGTAAAAGGTGAACAAGTCTGGCCCAATGGCCTCGCCCGCCGTGTACGCCACGCGCACCCGGCTAAAGCCCAGGTTGTTGCGCAAAGGGCCATACACCAGCCAGTCGCCCAACTTGTACTGAATGCGGTCCAGCAGAGACACCGGGTTGCCGTCCATCTTGGCTGGACCCACGCGGCGCGCGACGGCCATGAAGCTGTGAAACATTTTGCGCTGCAAAGCGCCTGCGTCTTCCATGCGAATCATCACACTGGTCAGCAAGCCTTCAAACACGCGCGGTGGCGCAAAGTAATAGGTGGGGCCCACTTCTTTCAAGTCGATCGTGACCGTTCCTGCCGATTCGGGGCAGTTCACCACATAGCCACACACCAGCCACTGCGCGTAGGAGAAGATGTTTTGGCCAATCCAAGCGGGTGGCATGTAGGCCAGCACTTCTTCCGCCGAAGTGAGTTTGTCAAAGCTTGCCCCGGCTTGCGCACGGTCCAGCAAAGAATTGTGGGTGTGCACCACGCCTTTTGGGTTGCCTGTGGTGCCCGAGGTGAAAAACATGGCGGCCACGTCGCTGGGCAGTACGCGATCCACTTCGGCTTTGAAAAACGCCGGGTGGCTGGCCGCGAAGCCTTTGCCAATGCCAATCAGGTCTTCAAGCGACTGCAAGCCGGGTTCGTCGTATTTGCGCAGGCCACGCGGGTCGTCAAAATAGAGATTTGTCAGCTGCGGGCATTGCTCGCGAATTTCGAGCAACTTGTCGACCTGCTCCTGGTCTTCAGCGAAGGCAAAACGCACATCGGCGTTGTTGATGGGAAAAACGCATTCCAGCGCAGCGGCGTCTTGGTACAGCGGAATAGGAATGGCCCCCAGCGACTGAACCGCCAGCATGGTGGCGTAAAGCCGGGGGCGGTTGGCCCCAACCACCACCATGTGTTCGCCACGGCGCAAACCCGCCTGGTGCAGCCCGCAAGCCAAGTGTTCGACCAAAGTTGCCAGGTCGGCCCACGACAGCGCTTGCCAAATGCCGTACTCCTTTTCGCGCATCGCGGCTGCACTGGGGCGCTGGGCCGCGTGGTTGAGAACCAGCTTCGGGAAAGTTGTCTGCATCCAGAACCTCGGGTTTGAAATGAAAGGCTTGAACTGAGCGTTCAGGCGATGACGGTATGACTCGAATGTTAGACATTAGTTTGACGCCAAGTTGTCGTTTGAACGACAATTGAGGACATTATTGGTAGGTGTTTTCCCTTCGCTTTCTTCAGGCTTGCCGCTGACTTACTCCGAGCTTTCCCCCGACTTGGGCGCAACTTACAAAAAACGCTGCCAGACTGCAACGGCCACGCGCGCCATTCAAAAAGTGCAAAAGCGATCCATGACCGACGACATTTCACTGTTTCAAAGGCGCCGTGCGCTGACCCAGCCCGAGCTGGACGCCATTCCCTGGCTGCGCCTGCTGTCGCCAGCAGACCATGACCGCGCCGTGAGCGACCTGCGCATCAGCAATGCCAACCCTGGCGAGTACGTTTGCCGCATGGGTCGCCCAGTGACTTACTGGATTGGCGTGGTCGAAGGCCTGCTGAAAATGAGCACCAGCGACGCCACAGGCAAAACCATGACCTTCACCGGTGTGCCACCCAGCGGCTGGTTTGGCGAGGGCACGGTGCTGAAGCGCGAAACCTACCGCTACGACATTCAGGCGCTGCGCAAAAGCCTGGTGGCGGGCCTGCATGTGGACACGTTTCACTGGCTGTTGGACCATTCCATTGCGTTCAACCGGTTTGTGATGAACCATTTGAATGAGCGTTTGGGCCAGTTCATCGGCTTGCGTGAAATTGACCGCATGAACAACCCCGACGTTCAAGTGGCCCGCAGCCTGGCCGCGCTGTTCAACCCCGTGCTGTACCCAGACGCTGGCTCGTTGCTGCGCATCACCCAGCAAGAGCTGGCCTACCTGGTGGGCCTGTCGCGCCAGCGGGTGAATGAGGCGCTGACCTCTTTGCAGGCGCTGGGGGTGATTCGCGTCGAATATGGCGGTTTGCGGGTGCTGGAGCTTGACGCCCTGCGCAACGCACAATTCGCCAAAGGCCCGCAAGCGGTTGATGTCAGCCATCCGCCCGCAGCGCTGACGTGACGATGTTGACGATGTTGACCGTGATTGATTGGCCAAAATGGCCCTAAAAACGCAAAAAAGAACCTACAGGTTCTTTTTTTAAAAAAAACAGTCAATTTTGCCATTTTTATGACATTTTAGGCCTCTAGCTCGCGTAGAATATAGATCTTTTGCTACTATTATAATAGCGCATGTCCACCTCCAAAATACCACCCACCGCTGCAAAACCCTTAAGCCTGCCAAACCCACCGGCTGAGCCCAAATTTCGCCGTGTGGCAAGGCCCGTCACAGCGCTGGTCAACCCGGCCAGGCCAGCCTCTGCGACGGCCATCGCAACCCCAGGCGGTGCCCGAGCACCCGTCGGCAGCGCAGCCACCAGCCGCCTGAACAAACGCATGGCCGAGCTGGGCATGGCCTCACGGCGCGAAGCCGATGACTGGATTGGCCGGGGCTGGGTGAAGGTGAACGGCGAAGTCGCCACCATGGGCATGCAGGTCACGCCCGATGTGCGTATCGAAGTGAACAAACAGGCCCAGGGCCAGCAGGCCAACCAGGTGACAATTTTGGTGAACAAACCCATGGGGCTGGTCAGCGGCCAGGCCGAAGACGGCCACCTGCCCGCCATCACCCTGGTGCAGCCACAAAACCGCTGGGTGGACGACAACGCGCGTTACTTTTTTCACCCCAAACAGCTGCAAAGCCTGGTGCCTGCGGGGCGGCTGGACATTGATTCCATTGGGCTTTTGGTACTGACGCAAGACGGCCGCGTGGCACGCCAATTGATCGGCGAAGACTCGGTGATGGAAAAAGAATACCTGGTGCGGGTCGCCTACGTGGGCCTGAACCAGGTTGACCATACGCCCGGCCAACTGATTCGCATGGACGATGACGACCCCATCACCAGCAACGTGCAGGCGATTTTCCCCCCCGCCGGGCTGGCCAAACTGCGCCACGGCCTAAGCCTGGACGGCCAAGCCCTGAAACCCGCCAAAGTGGCGTGGCAAAACCCCGAGCAACTGCGCGTGGTGCTGACCGAAGGCAAAAAACGCCAAATCAGACGCATGTGCGAACTGGTCGGCCTGAAGGTCGTAGGCCTGAAGCGCGTGCGCATCGGCAACGTGATGCTGGGGAATTTGCCGCTGGGGCAATGGCGGTATTTGGCGCCGCATGAGAGGTTTTGACAGTGCCTGTTGTTGCCGATACCGAATTGAGCCACCCTGCAGACTTATGACTGCACCACCTGATCAAAGCCACGGCCCGATACACATGCGGCTTTGGTGGCCGGTTGTCTGGCCTACTGGTTCGTCGGCATAGTTGTTGAAACTGGCTCAATTTTGCGTTGGCGCGTACAACCCAGGGCACTCTAGCTCTCGGTTTTATTAGATAGTTTGCCATTAACTCTGAAATGTTCGGGTGGTTTTCTCCAATCCACTTTGCGAGTGTCAAAAAAACCGCGACATGACCAGACCAGTCTTTCCGGGTCTGAGAGTAGATATTTGCTCAAACCTTCTCTCTTCAAATGAAACGCCCCATTACTCACATAACCAACCGCCCCAGTCTCCGTTTGGACGATCAAGGCGAGATCACTTTTATAGTCTTCACAGCCTACAACGATGGCTCTCCCACCAGCGGTTAGTTTGCCGATTGTGTTTGCCGGTGAGTCCGCCTGATTGACTACTCGCCGAATTGTTATGTCCGCATCGGCGACCAGCGTGTAAACCTCAGCGAGTCCGAGCGTGACCGCAAATGCGAAGACAGTCACTGCACCAAGCGTGACCAGTGCCTTAAAAACGGTTGGGGAGCTCAACTTCTTGGAACTCAGTAAAGTCGGCGCCTGCCTGGATAGAGTCTCAGTCAAGGTGACTTGCCAAACTTTTCGCAAATGAATCGAAGTACCAAGAGATACGCGATTGCGACTCCGAGAAGCACTGGGCCACCAAGTTCCCCTTTTAGCCACGGATACCCCAAACCAAGCGGCGCAATGCCAATGATGTAGATCACACTTTTACGCATACTCAACTCCATTACCTTTTGCAAGTGCAATCGCGCGGACCTTTACCGTTGAGTTGTTTCCCAACGATTTGATAGCCTTGCCAGGCACCTTGCGTTGCTACAGCTTCAATGATTGCGCCGGTATGTGCATCCAGTCGACCTTGGAGTTTGGCGACACGGTTAGGTGTGCGGGCACGAGTTAACTGGGCTGATAGGTTCTTTGCAGCATTTCCAGAAGTCCACGCGGTTTTACCAACACTGATTGCGCCTGGTGCTACAGCACCAACGGCTGCGGCAACACCCACATCCCACCAATCGTAATTGTCAAGGTCAAATAGATCGCATTCATCGCGGTAGTTCTTGTAGGCCTGAATACTGAGATCGATACCAGCGCCAAACCCAGCACCGACCACTCCAAACAGTCCCAACGGATCAGTGTTGCTCAGCGGATTTGATTCGGCGTATTGGTAGCGATTCCAGCCCCCTGCTAGCCCAATCGGATCACTCTGCGTATACCGCCCCTGACCCGCCTGATACAAACGGTTCATGTTGTAACTGAGGTTGCTCTCCTCATCAAAATACTGCCCCGGAAACCTCAAGTTCAGGTTAATCACAGGATTCGTTGCTTTGAGCCTGAACCCCCCAGGCACCGCCGCATTGGCGGTTGATTGCAACACCCCAGTCGGTTTGTTGTCCCCAAACGCGCTGTAAGGCAATTGCCAGACTGCTTTGTTGGCGTCATCGGTGACCAGCCTTGGCGTATTCAGGTGATCGGCATGAACTGCGTACAGGCGGTTGGTGTTGTACAACGCAATCGGAATTGCGGTTCCGTCACCATTGGGCAGCCAGATGTATTCGCTTCGGCCTTGGCTTTGCGTGCCGCCGTTGCCGTATTCACCCAACAATACTGGGGTTGAACCCAGTTGGCCGTCATCGTAAACATAGCTTTGGCCCAGCGTTGCGTTGACCTGGGCTGCTGCAAACAGCCAGCCAAAGTTGGTTTGCAGCCAATTCACAAACGGAGTGCCCAGGGTTGTGGCACTTGGGGCGGTTTGCGCAATCTGGGGTTCAGACTTGAAGACCCGCTGGCCCAGCGCGTTGTGCAAATAGGTGATCTTGGCAGCCTCGGGGCTTTGGGTCAGTTGGACTTTGCTCAGTCGGTTTTGACCATCGTATTCAAAACTGCGCAGGCCGTCGCTGGTTAGGTTGCCAGCGGCGTCAAGACTGTAGTTAACCGTCGTGCTGGTGGTCGCCCCTGCCGTCGTGCCATCGAATGTGGTCTGGCTTTGGGTGAACCCCAGCAGGCGGTTACTGGCGGTAGGCAGATTCAGCGTTTGGTTGCTGGTTTGGCTGTAGTTAGGTAAAGCAAACGTGCCTTCCAGGTCTAGATTGCTGAGGCTGGTGTTGATGGCGGTCAGCCGATTACTGTTGGCGTCGTACGTGTACGCGCTGGCAGCGCCCGTGCGGGCGAAGTTCGTTAAACGGTTGCGGTTGTCGTACTGCGCGCTCCAGGTGACGCTGGTTTGGGGTGTGGTGGCGTTGCTGGTTTTGAGGCTTTGGGTGACACTGGTGATGCGGCTGGCGGCGTCAAAGGTGTAGGTTGCGAATTCATTGGCTGTCATGCGGCCATCGGCATCGAAAGTTCGGCTGCTGCTGCCGCAACCACTTCGCGAGCCATTCAAGCAATGCCGCCAGACCCAAGACTTGGGTTGCTGCAAGGCCGTGTAGCTGATGTTATTGACCAGGGTTGACAGCGCATTGTTGGGGGTTTGCACATCCACCTGCGTGATCTGGTTGCTGGCGTTCTTTCGGTAAAAGACTTTCAGCCCACTGGGGTAGTTGATTTGCGCAATGCCGCCGCCTGGGTGGTACAGGTACTGCACGCCGTAGCTGCTGGGGTTGACGGCGTTGTCAGCCACGGTCTGGGTTTTTTGGCTGATGCGGCTTAAAACATCTCGGGTGAAGGTGGTGCTGCCGCTGGGGTCGGTGATTTGGCTCAAGTTGCCCACGCTGTCGTAGCTCAGGGCATGGGTGAAGCTGTTGGCCTGGCCTGCGCCAAAGGTGATGAGGCTGGGGCGGCCCAGCGCGTCGCGGGTGATTTGGGTGGTTTGGTTGCGGGCGTCGGTGCTGCTGGTGATGTTGCCTGCGCTGTCGTGGGTGTAGCTGGTGGGGCCTGCGTCGGGGCTGGCTTCTAGCATCACGTCGCCAAAGGCGTTGCGGCTGTACTGGGTGGCGATGCCTTTGGGGTCAGTGGCTTGGGTGAGCTGGTCCAAGGGGTTCCAGGCTTGGGTGGCCACTGCGTTGTCAGCCAGGGTGGTAGCTGTGGGGCGGCGCAAGGGGTCCAGGGTTTGGCGGGTGATTTGGTTGAGCGGGTCGGTCTGGCTGATGGCTTCGCCATTGGCGTCGTAGCCAAACTGGGTGGTTTGGCCCGCTGCACCAGCTGTTGCGCCCACCCGGTTCAGGGTGTTGATGGCGCGGGTGGTCAGGGCGGCGATGGTGCCGCTGGCGTCTTTGACCTCTTCGCGCAGGCGGTTGCCCATGGCGTCTAGGGTGTAGCTGATGGTGTTGCCGCGGTTGTCGGCAATGCCTATCAGGCGCTGGGCGGCGTCGTAGGTGTAGCTGGCCACGTAGCCGCTGGGCAGGGCTAGGCTGCTGATTTGGCCGTTGGGGGTGTAAGCGTAGGTGGTGACTTCAGCGCCCTGGGCACTGGTCAGCATGCGCCCGCGTGCGTCATACGTGGTGGCGGTCACCAGACCATTGGGGTCGGTTTGGGTCAGGGTGCGCCCTGCGCCGTCGTAGGTGAAGGCGGTGGTTTGGTTCAGGGCGTTGCGCATGGTGGCCACGTTGCCTGCACTGTCATAGGTGTACTGGGTAACTTGGCCGCGCGGGTCGGTGGCGCTGACCATGAGGCTTTGCGCGTTGTAGCTCCAGGCCCAGTTGCGGGTTTGGCCGTTGGTGGCCGTTCCAGTGGTGTCGGTGACGGTTTCGGTCAGTTTGTTGCCCAGTGCGTCGTAGGTGGTGGCGGTGGTGCGCCCTGGCTCAGTGACCAGCACAGGTAGCCGAAAGGTCGGGTGCCACTGAGTGCTGCTGGCTTGGGCTTCGGGTTTGTTGGCGGCTTTGGTGGTTGTAAGCAGCAAGCGCCGGGTGGTGTCCCAGGCGAAGGTGGTTTGGGTGCCTAGGAAGTCGGTTTCAGAACTAGGCAGGGTTGTGGCGCCCAGGCCGAAGCTTCTGGCAGCGACCTGTGCACCTTCAAACGCGCCATTCAGGCCGAGCAAGCGCACCTGCCCGTCACCACCTTGGAAGGTGTAGGTTTGCAAGTTGCCAAGGGGGTCGGTCACTTGCGAGGTGGACTGGTAAATGCTGGGGCTGACGGTGCTGCCTGCCGTTAGGCTGCCGGTGCTGGCAACGGCACCACTGGGGTAAGCGACGCTGTAGGTTTGGGTGCTGCCAGCGTGTTGGGTGGTGGTGGCACGCCCTGCTGCGTCGTAGGCGAATGTGGCATAGCGCACGCCTTGCTCATCGGTGATGCCCGTGAGCGCGTTGGGCCAGCGGGTGTCTTCGTAAGCGTAGACGCGGGTCGTGGCGGTGGTGCCTGGGTAGGTGGCCACCAGCAGCCGTGCGGCGCTGTCATAGCCATAGGTGAACAGGCGCGCATCGGGCGTGGTGACACTGGTTAACTTGCCAGCCGTGTCATAGGTGAATTGCAAAGATCGGCCAAAGGCGTTGGTCACGCTGGCCAGCTGGCCCGCCGCGTTGTAGGCCAAGGCCATCGTCCAGCCATTGCGCTGCGTGACGCCCAAAAGCTTGCCGTCGGCACGGAACTGCCACCGGGTTTCGTCAGACGCGCGGGTGAACGTGACAAACCCGGCACCGGCAGATGGGTTGTCAGCCAAGAGGTCTTTGCCGTTGTCTGCCACCCACGTTGCGGTGGGCGATGTGCGGTTGAAGATGCTTTTGCTGCCATCGCCAAAGCGAACAGTGGCTTGCAAATCGGTTTTGGTGACCGCCGCTGCCCAGTTGTGACTCCAGCGGGCACCCAAGCCAGATTCAATATTGGCGTAACTGCGGTAGTGGCGGGTGAATGACAAAGGGTGCGTGCCGTTGTCTTGCCAGTCCGCTTCGGTTTGGTCTTTCTCGCCTGTGGCGATGCTGATGGGGTTGCCGACTTTGCCCTCGCAAATATCGCAGGGCTCGACTTTGATTGGTTTAACAGCCGTGTTGCTACAGCCCGCGCAGGTGCCGATAAGTTCGTCTGAGGCGGCAATTAACCGCGGCGGAACGTAGGTAAAGTTGAACTGACCCGCCGCGTCGGTTGTGCCGCTGATGGCGCCATGGCCAGTTAGGGTGATAGTGACGGAAACGCCAGGTTTGGGTGTGCCACTTTGGGTGACGGTGGCGGTTTCAAGGAGGGCGGGGCCTGCTGGGAGGGCTTTGGTGGCGGAGGGGCCGGTGAGGTTAATAGTGGTTTCTGGCAGCACACACATCCCGGCTTGCTCTACATAGCCAACGTCGCAAATGCAGTTCGGGCCATCGAGAGTTGAGTGAGCTGGACAAGTTAAAGGCGTCGACCAAAAAGCGAAGAAGCCATAAGTTATTTCCGCCCCCCAAGTCGTGATTACGGTGAATGAACATGGCGAACTAGCCGGATAGGCGATATCGCAACTCAAATTCAATATCGCTCTATTGGCCGACGCGATACTTGGCCTATGCCGCTCAGCCGCAGTTTGACAGGATGAGTCCACATAGACAACACCATTGCCAGCCTGGACATGGCACTGCGGAGTGTCCGGGATAGGAACAATAGTTGCAAAAGTACTGGAGCAAATTCCAACCAGCCCCAAAAAGGCAAGCAAATTGAACTCGCGCAGGCGCCAAAAATTGCCGAAACGATGAATCAGGCGATGTAAACAAATTTGAAAAAATGCAAATTGCCCAAAACCAAGCATTGAAATCTCCCCTGTCTATTTTGGTGTCGACTCCGAAAAGGCCGTCGATTTTTAGCGACCAATATAGCCGCAATGTCGCAGCACTTCCACCTTATTGCATTCAACGAAAATTGTTCAGATGAAAAAACCTCGACTCAGCCAGCTTGAGTTTTCCTCCAATAGCTATTATATAAATAGCAAACTATTGAATAAATTCGAGAGCTAGAGGCCTATTTTATTAAAAAATTAGCTCAAAATCACTTTTCTTTAGAAAAAAGAACCTGCAGGTTCTTTTTTCAATTTTTTCACACGATTTTCACCCAAACCCTGCACGGGCCCCTCACGCGCACACGCCAGGCACGCGCAGCGCGCGCCCGAAAGCCCAACCCTCAAGCCTTCAACTTCAACAACTGCGCAATCAGCTTCAGCGCATTCCCGTCGATCTCGATGAAGCTGGTTAAATCGGGGCCGGACATGAGCGATGACTCCCAGTAGCTTTGCTTCAAAGTGGTCTTCCACAGGTCGTAGGTCACGGCTTTTTTGACGGCCAGCAGCATCTCGGCTTTGCGGGGCTCGGGCACGGCAAGGCCTGTGAACACGGCGCTCCAGTTGGTGATGTCAACGTCTACCCCTTGCTCGCGCACGGCGGCGATGCCAAACGCGGCTTTTTTGGACGAAACGCCCAGGGCGCGCAGCTTGCCGCTTTGCAAATCGGGGCCAAAGGCCAGGTGGCTTGAAATGCCTGCTGCAGCCTTGCCGCTCAGTACCGCATCGACCAACTCGTGACGGCGACCGAAAGCCGGGTAGCTGGCGTCTTCGGGTTTGCTGCCTGTCCATTTGACCAACAGGCTGGCAAAGATGTGGTCCACCCCACCCATGGCGCTGATGGCCAGGGGCGTTTGCTTGGGTGCGGTGCGCAGGCGGTCGGCGAGGTCTTTGATGGTTTTAATGGGCGAATTCGCTGGGACGACGATGACCAGGTGATCCGTTGTCAGCCGGGCGATGGGGGTCAGCTTGTCCAGATTGGCGCTGGGTTTTTGCACCGCCAACGCGCCAATGAGCGAGGTGTCGGCCATGAAAAAGCTGTTCACGTCTTTGCTGTACTTGTCGTTGTAGACCAGTACGCCCTGGGTGCCGCCCCGCGCGTCGTGGTTTTCGTATTCCAGCTCGTCGCAAAACCCAAGCCCCAACAGCGCGTCGCCCAATGAGCGGCTGGCGTCGTCCAGGTTGGTGCGGGTGGCAGCCGGAATGACGATTCGCAATTTGGGGGCGAGCGGTTTGACCTTGCCACTTTGCGCCCAAGCGGGTAGCGCCAAGCCGGTCACGCCTGCCAGCCCCGCCACACCTAGGGCGGCGCTGATGCCGCCAAGACTTGATAAAACTGACCGACGTTTGATGGTGTGCATGCTTGCCTCAAAAAGTGGGCTGCGCCCTGTTGGGACGCAAAAACACACAGTTTGAAACAATGTCGCGCAAGTGACAATTGGGAATTACCAGCAGGGCATTGGCTGATCAGCTACTGTTTTTACCAATCAGTCGTTTTCTGCCCCGCCAAATCTACCAGCCACTGGCCGTCAGCGAGCCCTGACTGCCCAAGTAGTAAATCTGCCCTCCAATTTGCACAGATCGCTCAAACCCGAGCGACGAGGCTTGGTACGCGGCATTTTCGGTAGCGAAGGTTTGGCCCGGCAGGCTGGGTTTGTCAGTCAAGGTTTTCAGGATGGTATCGACCTCAAACCGCGCCAGATTGTGTGCACTGGCGCGGTAAAACACGCTGCCCGGCACTAACGTGTCGCTCAAGCGCACGGGCAGTGCCACGCGGGTGACGTTGCCCACGTTGAACACGTTGACGCCATGGCGGCTGTAGTCCAGGCCGCTCAAACTGCCAGCTTTGCCCAAGACACGGCTGGCCAATTCTGCGGGGGCGGCGGGGTTGGACACGTCAAACAGCGACACCTTCACGCCTTGCACAATTCCCGCATCTGTGGCGTCTTTGCCCACGCCCAGCAGCAAGCCTGCGCCTGCGGCCCCCACGGGCAGCAAAAAGTCTGAATAGCCATTGGTTTTAAGCTCGCCCACTTGTTTGGGGTCAGCCGGGTTGGTCAGGTCCAGCACGTACAGCGGGTCTATCCGGCGAAAAGTCACCACATAGGCCCGGTCTGCGACAAAACGAACGGCGTAAATTTGCTCGCCAGCCAGGCCAATGGGCGCGGGCCGACTGGCATTGGGCAGGGTTGCCAGGGTTTTAAGCTGGCCGGTTGCGGTGTCTTCGCGCAGCACGGTCAGCTGCGCGGGCGATGCAATGCTGCCCTTGGTCACCCGGTTGGGCTCACCCCACCAGCCCAGGTTGTTGGCATAGGTCACCACCCGCAAGTCGTTTTGGTATTCGCTCATTCGATAGGCGGTTTTGCTGGCGTCCCAGCCCAAATGCCCTGCCACTTCCCCCGAACCCCGGTAACTGACGGTCATGGCATTTACCGCAAATTTGTGAATGTCCGTGATGGGCAAACCGGGGTAGACCAAACTGGGGCTTTGGCCAGACCCCGCCGTCAACACGCTGTAGCGGCTGGTTGCCAGGTACAGGTTTTTGGCGGACATGTAGATTGAATTGACCCCGCCCAAAAGGCAGCGGCTGCTGCGCTCCAGGTTAGGGGACGCCAAGTTGATGGCGGTCACCGTCGTCAGTTGCACCGCGCTGGACGCATTGGCGGCTTGCACATGGCAGTCGGTATCGGCCAAAAGCGCTTGCTTGACGGGCGGCGTGCCCAAGCCGTTGAGGCCAGTGGTGACCGTGACACTGGGCAGCACTTGCGCCAATGACACGCGGGCGATGGCATCTTTGCGCTCGGCAACAGTCGCGCCCGTTGCTGGGTAAATGGTGTCAAAACGCGGAAACCAACTGGTCACCACATACAAGGTGTTGTCAATCGTGCGGGTGTCGATCAGCTGACCTTCAATCACCAAGGTGCGGCTTGTGGCCAGGGGCAGGCCCGCCACGGCGCTGACCTGTTGAACGATGGTTTGGGGTGGCGCATAGGTGCTGGGCGCAAAGGTGGTGACGGTGAAGCCATCCGGCGAAAAGGCCAAACCAGTCGCCTGGGTTTGCCCCACCAATGCGATTTGACTGCCGTTGGCAGACAGGTGCATCCCTTCAAAACGGTAGCCGACTGGCAAGGCGAGTTGGCTGGCAAGCACGGCATCACCATTGATTTGCCGAACATAGGTTTTCAGCGCGCTCAAGCTTGAGCCGCCAGGGGCGGCAACCCCCAAGGTGAAAATCCGCGCGCCATCGGTCTTCATCAAGTCAGCCTCGTCAACGCCGCCCTCTTGCAGCGTCGTGCTGGCAAAAGCCGGGGTGGCTTCAGCCGTGGCACCGGCCACCGTGCTGGCACTGAACGCTGGCGACACGGTGCCGCCCAGGGCCACAGCATTGGCGCCGTTGCTGGACAAGCCTTGGTTAATTTGCGCAGTCAACCGGGCCTGCACGTAAGCCAGCAGCTCACCCGATTGCGAGGCTTGCAATTGCACGGGGGACGGTACAACCCCGGCCAGGGGGGGCGGCACCGTGTCGGGTACCGCGCCCGCGCCACCACTGCTGCCGCCGCAGGCCGTCAGAACCGCCGCCCCCGCCAACAGGGTGGCTTGAAACCATTGCTTTGGCGACATTGTGAAGCTGTTGACCATGGTGGGCTCCTTGCAAAAGTGATTGGATTTGAATTGTGTGGAATAATATCCCACAATCTCTGACTATGTCAAACCAGTGCCTTCGCGCACGAAACCAAACCCTCTTGGAACCATCAGTTAGCATTCCCCAAACTTCCCGATCGGCATGTCAACGCGCTCCAACCTGGTCCTGAAAAGCATCTTGCACATGCTGCACCCGGCTGTGCGCTTGATGCTGCGCCACGGCGTGACTTACACGGCTTTTGCGACCGCACTGAAGCCGGTTTTTCTGAAAGCGGCGCAGGACGAGTTGAAAGCCAGCGCCATGGCACCGACTGACAGCGCCATCAGCCTGCTGTCTGGCGTGCACAGGCGCGATGTGCGCAATCTGACCCGTTTGGGCGACCAAGACGCGCAGCCCGAAGCCTTTGCCGGGTTGGCAGCCCAGGTCGTGGCTCGCTGGATGAGCCAAGATTTGTACCTGGACGCTAGCCAAACGCCCATCCAAATCGCCCGGAGTGGCCCCACCCCCAGCTTTGACGCCCTCGTTTACTCCGTCAGCCGCGACGTTCGGCCCCGCTCGGTGCTTGACGAGCTGATTCGCCTGGGGTTGGCGGCTGAAGACGCGGGACAGGTCAGCCTGCTGGTGCATGGTTTTGTGCCGCGCAATGGCCTGGCCGAGATGGCCACGCAGCTTGGCGAGAACCTGCACGACCATGTGGCGGCGGCCTGCCACAACCTGGATCGGCCTAACGCGCAAGTCCTGCCAAAGGCCAGCCCACAAGAAGCTCCTAGCCCTGTTTCAAGCGACTTTTTGGAGCAATCCGTGTTTGTTGACGACATCACGGCGGACTCGGCAGAGCGCCTGCACGCCACGTCGGCCTTGGCCTGGAAGCTGGCCTTTCAGGCCGTGATGCGCGACGCCCAGCGCAGTTTTGACCACGACGCCGTGCACGCGGCGCCTGCGCAACGCACCCACCGCGCGCGCTTTGGCGTGTATTTCTATTCGATGCCGGCAGAGGTTGACACCCAACTCGCCACAGAACCCAAAGGCTTGCCATGACACACCCGATCTTCCAATTCTTTGAATCTCATTCGACTGACTTGCTGTCACTCGCCAAAAAATTCGGGCTGTTGCTGGCCACCGCTGTGCTGGTGGCCTGTGGGCCGGGCACGGGCGGAACGGGCGTGGGGCCTGTCAACGCAAGCACCATAAGCGGCACCTACCTCAGCGCTGCGATCAGTTTTGCAGCGGGCGCGCCAACCAACGTCGTGGGCTTGGGCTTGCTGGTCACTCCCAGCGCTGAGTCGAATTGGGTGGTGGTGTTCGATGCCCAGCGCATCAGCTTGAACAATGCCTGCCTGTCGTTCAACTCTGAAGGCGTCCGAGTTGAATCCAACGGTCAGCTTCAAATTGACGGGCTGTTTCGCATCGTGGCCAGTGGCGCAGGGGCCACTGCTGCCCTACCCGCCACGCTCATCGCCAGGCTCGACGGCACCGGGCTGCAAGTGACTTTGCGCACTGCCGATGGCAGTGTGCTGGCAGCGTTTGGCACGGCAGCTCGGCTGGCCGATGGCGTTGTCCCAGCGCCCGGCGGGACTTGCGTGGCGTCGACAGTAATCAACTGAAGGCGGTTTACCGGGCTGGGGTCATCTATCCAGCCACAGCGTCAGACAAGGCTGGTTCGATCAGCCCAGGTGCTCCACGATGGGTTCAAGCCCATCAAATTAGCCCCAAATCGCCATTTGGCGCTTTGCCGCTTGTAAGATAGAGCGATGAAATTAGTATCTCGCTTTTGGTCTGACCTGACATCGCGCCATTTTGCGCAGCTTGCCGCCAGCCAAGACGTTGCCGAAGTAGTCGCCGTGTTGCCGGTGGCTGCGACCGAACAGCACGGCCCGCACCTGCCCGTGAGCGTTGACACCAGCTTGGTCAATGGTGTGGTGGCCGCTTGCCTGCCGCACTTGGGCGCCAACTTGCCCGTGCTCTTCATGCCCACCCAACAAATCGGCAAAAGCAATGAACACATTCGCTTTGCAGGCACCTTGACCTTGTCTGCGCAAACGCTGATGGCCGTGTGGATGGAACTGGGCGCTTGCGTGGCCCGCGCAGGCATCAAAAAACTGGTGCTGCTGAACTCGCACGGCGGCCAGGTCAGCGTGATGGACATTGTGGCGCGCGACCTGCGCTCTGCGCACGACCTGATCGTTTATTCAACCAACTGGTACACATTGCCGCTGGGCGACGCCGTGCTGAATCTCTTTGCGCCAGACGAGCACCGCTTTGGCATACATGCAGGCGACATGGAAACCTCCATGATGCTGGCACTGGCTGAAAAGTCGGGGCAAAACTATGTCGATATGGCGTATGCCCAAGACTTCAAATCCACCGCACAAGACCGCGCTGCCCGATACCCTATTTTGGGCAACGGCAGCAGCGCCAAACTGGGCTGGCAGGTGCAAGACTACAACCCGCAGGGGGCGGCAGGCAATGCGGCTATTGCCACAGCAGCCAAGGGGCACGCCATCATTGACGCGGCAGGCCTGCAGCTGGCCCGCCTGCTGCAAGAGGTAAGCGACCTGCCGCTTTCAACCCTGAATCCCACGCCCACAATCCCCCCATGAGCGTCTTGCTTGAGCTTCACAAAGTTGACAAACGCTACGGCAACGGCACCTTGGCGTTGCAGGGCGTGGACCTGACCATCGGGCAGCGCGATTTCGTCAGTTTTTTGGGGCCGTCGGGTTGCGGCAAAAGCACCGCCTTGAAGCTGATTGCGGGCTTGCTCGACGTGTCAGCCGGGCGCATTGACTGGGTGAAGCCAACACCGCGCCATGGCGAAAGTGACAGCGAAAGTGACAGCGCAACGGACGGCTCAACACGACCTGTAGCGGTATCTGGCGCTGACCATTCCCACGAGGTGTCATTTGTTTTTCAAGAACCCACGCTCATGCCTTGGGCCCGGGTGTTTGACAACGTCTGGCTGCCTTTGCGCTTAAAAGGTGTGTCCAAAGAAGCCGCCCGCCCTAGGGTTAATGCGGTGCTCGCCCAAGTCGGCTTGAGCCAATTTGGTGGCGTCTACCCGCGCGAGCTTTCTGGCGGCATGAAAATGCGCGTCTCCATCGCTCGCGCCATGGTTACCGAGCCACGCCTGTTGTTGATGGACGAGCCCTTTGCCGCGTTAGACGAAATGACCCGCTTCAAGCTGAACAACGACACGTTGGCTTTTTGGACAGCGAAACAGTTCACCACCATTTTTGTGACTCACAGCGTGTACGAAAGCGTGTACCTGAGTCGACGGATCATCGTGATGGCAGCCCGCCCTGGCCGCGTGATTGCAGATTTGGCTATCGACGAACCCTATCCGCGCACAGATGCCTTTCGCAGCACGCCTCGGTACGCGCAGTGGTGCGTGGAAGTGTCGCAAGCCTTGCAAAGAGCGGGGGAGCACCATGTCTAATGCCGTTCAGTCAGAGCCGCAGGTTGCTACGCTAAACATAGCTAAAAGTGACCATTCTGCGAGAGCTAGAGGCCAATTTTTTCAAAAATTACTACCTTTTGTGGTGCTTTTCTTTGCAATATTAACCTGGGAGTTCATTGTTCGCGTGAACCAGATTCCGCACTACATCCTGCCAGCGCCGACCTTGATTGCCAAAACACTGTGGGACAACCTGGGCTCGCTGATGGTCAGTTGGTGGTTCACCATGAAAATCACTTTGGGTGCGCTGGTCTTGGCAGTTGCTGGTGGCGTTGCGCTGGCCATGCTGTTCGCGCTGAACAAGTGGGTTGAACTAAGCCTGTACCCCTTTGCAATCGTGCTTCAGGTCACGCCGATCGTGGCCATTGCCCCGTTGATTTTGATTTTCATTGACAGCACCGCCGCTGCCTTGCTGCTCTGCGCCTGGATCGTCGCGTTCTTCCCAATTTTGTCGAACACGGTCATTGGCTTGCGCAGTGCCGACCACAACCTGCGCGACTTATTTTTGCTGTACCGGGCGACGCCTTGGCAAACCCTGCGCCACTTGCTTATTCCGTCGGCACTTCCCTATTTCATCGCCGGGCTCAAAGTCGCTGGCGGCTTGAGTCTGATAGGTGCCGTCGTTGCAGAGTTCACAGCCGGCGCAGCAGGTAAAGAAACCGGTTTGGCTTCGCGCATTCTGGAGGCCAGCTTTCGCACCGAGATTCCCAAAATGTTTGCAGCCCTGGTTTTGGTGTCGCTGACCGGCATTTTGATTCACCTGATCTTCAACGGGGTGTCCAAATTGGTATTGGGCGCATGGCACGAGAGCGAGATCAAGTCCAGCCGCTGAGGGCGAATG
Organism: Rhodoferax sp.; assembly: GCA_031431035.1. Lineage (GTDB taxonomy): Bacteria > Pseudomonadota > Gammaproteobacteria > Burkholderiales > Burkholderiaceae_C > JANYCG01. The sequence continues at coordinate 3,372 of JANPCR010000031.1, read as the reverse complement.
GTCTACCTTCAACGCCACTTTGCACCACCCGCACCTCGTAGCGAACCCTCACTCTGACCCGTCTGCAACATGCCACAGAACATCTTGAAACTCGACAACGTGCTGATTCCACGCAACGTTCGGGGCTTTGAGTCTGAGGCCAACCTGTTTGATGTCGAAATTCAAGACCTTCGCATCACGCGCATTAGCCCAGCAAGGCATGTCAGCATCACGGGTTCCAATTCAATTCCGGCAGGCCTTGGCTCCAAGCCTACCCTGGGCACGCTGCTTCCCTGCTTTGCAGATTTGCACGTGCACATCGACAAAACCTATGTGGTGCATGAAGTCGGCGGTGCCGAGGGCGATTTAGTCAAAGCCATTAACCTGATGGCCGAGCACCGCGCCAATTGGACAGGGGCTGACCTGCGCGAGCGCATGCAGCGCGCCATTGCCCAAGCCTACGCCTTTGGCACGCGCGCCCTGCGCACCCATCTGGACTGGGTGGACGCCAACACGCCACAGTCCTTGGCCGTGTTTGAAACACTGCGTGACGAATGGCGTGGGCGCGTTGCGTTGCAATGCGTGTCACTCACGCCACTTGACATTTTTGCTGGCGACGCGGGCCCAGGTCAAACTATCGCCTTTGAAGTCGCCGAGGCCAATGACCGATGCCAAAAGTGGGCAGGCGAAGGCGCATTGTTAGGTGCTTTTGTTTACTGCAATGACCATCTTTATGAGAAGCTACAACGTGTTTTTGACCTGGCTTCCCAGTTCGGCCTGAACCTCGATTTTCATGTGGACGAAGGCTTAGACGCCCAAGCGCGGGGCTTGCGCGCTATTGCTGAGCTGACTCAAAACTACGGATTCGAGGGCCGCGTGACCTGTGGTCATGCCTGCTCGCTGTCGGTTCAAACAGATTCCGAGGCGCTGGACACGCTACAACTGTGTGCTGACGCCCAGATTCACCTGGTGGCCCTGCCCAGCACCAATTTGTACCTTCAGGGCGCGTGGGACACAACCCCGGTTGAGCGTGGCATTACCCGCTTGAATGAAGCCCTGGCCTGCGGCGTGTCTACCTCGATTGCGACCGACAACGTGGCGGACGGGTTTTTTCCCTACGGCAGTTATGACCTGCTGGAAACTTTTGGCCTGGGCGTGCAAGTTGCGCACCTAAGCCCCGCTGCGGCCTGGCTTAGCGCCATCACCACACACCCAGCCGTGGCCATGGGTTTGCCTTGGGATGGCAAATTGGCTGAAGGGTGCCCTGCCGACCTGGTGCTGCTGCATGCGCGCAACAGCCATGAACTATTGAATGCGACGGGACGCAAACGGGGCGTCATTCGAGGCGGTCGGTTTCTACAAATTCAACCATGACAACAACCCAAGAGCAACTGCAAGCCCTGGCTGCTTTTTTGCAAACGATCAACGGCGTTGACTATTCGCTTGACCCAGACACAATTGCATTGAAGTCACGCGACTACTTCTGGTACAGCCCCATTCTGAAGGAGCAGCTGGACGGCAAAACCGCAGATGTCGTCGTTAGGCCGCGCAATGAAGCCGAGGTGATCCGCATTGCAGCCGCTTGCGCCAAGCACCGCCTCAAAATCACCGTGCGGGGCGGCGGTACGGGCAATTACGGCCAGTGTGTGCCGCTGGAGCGTGGCGTGATTCTGGACATCACCTTGCTGAACCAGGTGTTGTCAATCGAGCCCGGCCAAGTCACCTGCGAAGCCGCCATTTTGATTGCCGACCTGGAAACCGCCGTGCGCGCAAGCAGCGTCGTTGAAGGCGGGCAAGAGATTTTGATGTTCCCCAGCACCCGCGACATGGCCACGATTGGCGGTTTTATCGCGGGGGGCTATGCAGGCGCTGGCAGCGTGCGCAATGGCATTTTGAAGGACACAGGCAACGTCGCCATGATCCGCGTGGTCACGCTCGAAGAGTCGCCTCGTGTCATCGAACTTATAGGCGCTGACATTCAAAAAGTTCATCACGCTTATGGTACCAACGGCATCATCACCGCATTGACCTTGCGGCTAAAACCTGCGGTGAATTGGGTTCACCACATCGCGCTATTTGACAGCTACGGCGCAGCCTTGCGATTTGGCTGTGCAGCCACTGAGGCTATTGGCCAGCCCGCTGATGCAGATTCGACCATTGACGCGTTTTTGGTTACCGCAGTAGAGCGTCGCATAGCGCCCTATTACGCCGCCGAATTCGGAGACCGGTTTCCCAGTGACAAGGACGCCATATTTTCAATGGTCAATCCGGCCAATCTGCCTGCTTGGCGTCAATTGATGGCGGCGCACCAAGGCACCGAATCCATGGCTTTGAACGAAGCCGAACTGAAGCAACAAAGTTTGTACCCGGCCTTTGAATGTGCCTACAACCACACCACTTTGATGGCTCTGAAAGTCGACAAAAGCTGGACTAATTTGCAAACCGTCGCACCCTGGACGCCAGGCGTTGGCTTGGACATCGAATTGGTGGAACGGCAAATGGAACGTTGGGGCGACGAAGTCCTGATGCACCACGAGTTTGGACGCCAATACGGCGGCTGTGTCGCATTTGGTTTGCCGCTGGTCAGTTACTTTGATCGAGCGCGCCTGTATGAAATCATGGCCGAATTTGAAGCTGACGGGTGCACAGTTTTTGACAATCACGTTTACACCATTGAAGATGGTGGCATGAAAGAAATTGACAACGCCCAAATCGAATTCAAGAAGGTTGCCGACCCGCATGGCCTCATGAACCCTGGCAAAACAAGGGGTTGGCTGGCATCCTACGCTAAGGTTTAGTGAAAGCCCTAACTGCAAATTGGCATGGTTTATGCGACGATTTCGATCGAAAGCCAGTGTATTCACGTCCATATCAAATAGGTCTTGTTTTTGAAGCATTTTTCTCTGAGTAACCCAAACCACTACGGAGCCTTTTTATGAAATTCAACATTCCTTTTCAACCCATCGCCATGGTGGCGCTTCTGGCAAGTGCAGGCCATTCACTTGCGCAAGAAAAGGTGATTTTCGGAACCAACTGGAAGGCCCAGGCTGGGCATGGTGGTTTTTACCAAGCGGTGGCTGACGGCACCTACAAACGCATGGGGCTGGATGTTGAAATTCAGCAAGGCGGCCCGCAGGCCAACAATCGCCCTCTTTTGGCCGTCGGAAAAATTGATTTTTTGATGGCGGGCAATTTACTTTTGAGCTTTGACAATGTCAAAAATGGTGTGCCGACGGTGGTGGTTGCCTCCATTTTCCAAAAAGACCCTCAAGCCATTTTTGCCCATCCCGGTCAAGGCTACGAAAAGTTCAGCGACTTGACCAAAGCACCCGTCGCCTTCATCAGCAAAGACGGTCAGTTCAGCTTTTGGCAATGGATGAAAGCCGAGCATGG
>JANPCR010000030.1:0-9983 GCA_031431035.1 Rhodoferax sp. | reverse complement strand
GCCACTGGCCAACGCCGTGGCGTGGCGCGTTGCGGCGTCTTCAGGCGATGGGAAACGCGCACTGCCAAACACCACCACCGTGCTTTCAATGCCTTGTGCGGTTTGCTCCAGGTCGGGTTTCAGCATTTCCAGCTGAATGCGGATGCCCCGGGTCTCGCGCCGCAGCAAAAACTCCGGGTCGGAAAACGCCAAGCGATAGGCATTGGGCTCCAGTAAATTGCCCTGTTCGGCATGGGTTTGCAAATCGGCCCAGGCATCTGCCAAGCGGCGCACGTTGACGTTGTCAGTCGACTTGTCGGTGAGGTTTTGGGTGTTTTCCATGGGCGTATTTTGACAACAAATTTTGGCAGCCCCAGTTTTTCGCGCGCTCTTTGCGGTGATGTAAGAAATTGGTCGAGTGGCCTACAAATCGCGGTGACTTCCATGTGTCACGTCAATTTGTTCAACTTCAATCTTTAGAAAGCCCGAAATGAAAAATTCCTTGCTCGTCCTGATCGCCGCTGGATTTGGCAGTTTCATGCTCCCCGCCAGCGTTTTGGCCCAGGCGTCTCCCGCTGAAGCTCAGGTGAACGCGCTAGAAGGGCTGTTTGGCAAAAATGCGGGAGCGCGCCGCTCAGGGGCCAAGGGGGTTTGCGCCAGTGGGTATTTTGTCGGCAACGAGACGGGGCGGGCTTTGTCCAGCAGCACGGCATTCAGTGGCAATCGTGTACCAGTCATCGCCCGTTTTTCAGTCGGTGGCGGCAGCCCCAAGGCCAGTGACAAGGGCCGCAGCGTGCGCGGTTTGGCGCTGCAATTTGACCTGCCAGGCGGCGAAAATTGGCAAATGGCCAATGTGTCGGCCCCGGTCTTTTTTGTCGCCAGGCCTGAGCAATTTGCCCCATTCCTGCAAGCGCGCACGGCAGACCCGGCCACTGGCAAGCCCGACCCTGACAAGCTCAAAGCTTTCAATGAAGCCAACCCCGAAACCACCTTGCAGGGCGCCTACCTGGCCAAGGCACCCGTGCCCGCAAGTTATGCAGCGGTGAACTATTGGGGAACCAATGCGTTTGAATTTATCAATGCCAAAAACGAAAGCCAGTTTGTACGCTGGCAGTTTTTGCCTGAAGCGGGCACGGTGGGGCTGACTGACGACGAAATCAAAACCCAGTCCGATGATTTTTTGATTGCTGAACTGCGCAAGCGCGTGGCCGCCAGCCCCGCTGTGTTCAACTTCAGCGTGCAATTGGCTGACCCAGGCGACCAGCTGACCGACCCCACCAAAGTGTGGCCAGACAGCAGAAAAGTCGTGTCGGCGGGCAGACTGGTGATTGATGGCGTGGCTGCTGGCGTAGGTGGCGCGTGCGAACTGGTCACGTTCAACCCCTTGGTGTTGCCAAAAGGCATTAAACCTTCGCAAGACCCGGTGTTGTTGGCCAGAGGGACGCCCTATGTGATTTCGCTGGGGCGCCGCGCGGCGGATGCGCCAAAGTAAGCGGCCTGGCCTTCGCTGATTGCAATGGCCTAGCCACCCCAACCAAGCCAATCCAACCAAGCCACCCCAACCAAGCCGGTCCAGCCAGTCCAATCGAGCGACAAGTCAGCCGCGCCGGGCTGCTTCGATCGCGGCGATGTCAATTTTCTTCATCGTCATCATGGCATCAAAGCTGCGCTTGGCCGCCGCCGGATCTGGGTCGGCGATGGCGGCTGACAAAGCGCGTGGCGTGATTTGCCAGGACAGACCCCATTTGTCGATGCACCAGCCGCATTCGCTTTCTTGGCCGCCGTTGCCCACAATCGCATTCCACAGACGGTCGGTATCGGCTTGGTTGTCAGTCGCAATCTGAAATGAGAAAGCCATGCTGTGCGTGACGCCTGCGCCACCGTTCAGCCCCAGACAAGGGATGCCTGCGACAGTGAACTCAACCGTCAAAACATCGCCCTGTTTGCCCGCAGGGTAGTCGCCCGGCGCGCGCAGCACTGCCCCCACCGCGCTGTCAGGAAATGTCTCGGCGTAGAACTTCGCGGCGTCCAGTGCGGTGCCGTCGTACCAAATACAAATCGTGTTTTTGTGAGTCATTTTGTCGGTCTCCTGCAAAGGCGGTCGCTGGGTTTTCGGGGCCGGTGGTTGTCTTGCGGGGCATGAAACTCCTTTAGGGGAAATAGTATGCGTCACGCAGACAATTTCTGACAGGCTCTACTGTCGCTCACGTTCTATTTGCATGTGCAATGAACGAAGTCTGTTCACCAGTTCATAGCCCAGATTCTGAAGAATTTTTTGCGAAATCTCGGGGTGATCCAGACTCAGTGCCTGAAAGCGTTCATAACTGAGCATTTGTGTCGTGACCTGATCAAGAGCAATAGCATCTGCCGCACGTTGTATGCCTTCAACTAAAAACCCAACTTCGCCCAAAATGGCGCCAGCGCAAACGCTTGCAACCCTGATTTTTCCTTCTCCAATCGTTACATCAACACGACCCTGGGTGATCAAATGCATGTCGCGTGTGTACTCTCCGACTGCCAAAATCGTTTGCCCTGGCGCATAGTTTTTTACTTCAAAACACTTGTTCAGTATTGATCTAGCGGTGTCGTCGAAGCCCCTAAAAAAAACACTGCCTGCCGTTGCTTCGTCTTCGTCTTCGCCATCGACACCGAGCATCGTTTGTTTGCTTGAGAGGCGAGCGATACATTGGTTTTCGCATTCTTCAAGTGCCCGGTCTAAATCTGGGTAAGAGCCTGAATGATGATCGCGCGATGAATGAATGACCATGACGCCGGCTGCTCTCGCCTTTTGTTCGAAACCCTGCAACATCTGGTTCAAAGTGCTGTCTTGCGACGTCACTGCCCGCCAATCCAATACCAGCCATTGCGTATGCGGTAAAAGTGCAGATAATTCCGCGCGCAGTGAACGCGCAATACCAAAATAAAGTGCTCCTTGCAGACGCACGCATTTGATGCAATCCCCTTCGCTGGCCAGCCACTTCATATCGTGCGACGAGCGAGCAACGTTGGAGCGAAGGCTTTGCGCACTTCTGATATCTTTGATGACGGTTTTCCCGTTTCGCTTGGCAAAAAGCACCAGACCCAGCACCGTGCCCGCTACCAATGCGGCGACCATATTGAACAGCACTCCGATCATTGTGACCAAGGCCACTGTCAGCAAGTCTTCCCGCTGTAAAACGCTCATGGCGTGGCGTGCTTTTTGCGATAACAAGTAGCGGCCCATGCCCGCTACGCTGCTTCGGTCAAACAAACAGCTTGCCTCAAAGATCAAGAAGCCAATCATGGCAGCCTGAGGTAGCCAAGCGATCAAGCCCAAAAGATAACTCACAATGACGAGGGCGCAAAACAAGCGAATCGCTTGGGGCTCAAGCTCACCACCGGTGCGCATCGCAGCCGAACTGGCTGCGGGTGCGCCGCTCATCGGCACAGAGCCACAGCAAGCGCTCAAAATTTGGCCCGCAGCCAATCTCAGCGTCTCCCGCGCTGTGGGCTCCGGTTTGTCGTCCACCTGAGAAATAATTTCAGCTGCTACGACCGTGTTTAAAAAAACCACCACCGCTAACGAAAATCCTGAGCTGATTAGCTCCAAGAAAATCGCAAAGGCGAATTTGGGAGCAATATTTAGGATGCTGAAGTCAAGAAGGTTGACGGGCAGCGTCCAATCGGTAGCATTGAACAAAATGCTGGGAAATCCCAGCCCCATCAAGCTCAATGCAAAAGCCGTCATACTGGCTGCCATCAAGCCGAGCAAGCCAGCAGGCAGGTGAGGCTTGTAGCTCTTCACCCCGACCGCTACTGCTAGGCAGACCGACGCAATCGCAAGGGAAGGCAACCACAAGTCACCTTGCTGCTGCAAAATCGAAACGATTTGTCTCGTCTGACTGATGATCAGAATTAGAGCCACTGCATTTAGAAATCCCGCAAACACTGGCCCTGGAATATAGCGAGTCAGGCGCTGCAGCTGCAGGGTGTAAAACAGAATTTGCATCAACGCAGCAAGTACGCAAATTGCCAGCATCCAGGTCAGGCGAATGGAGGGTGAATCTACCAGTCCCCACATTGGCAGCTTCGGCACCAAACTGTCAATAAAGCCCACGAGCAGCGAAATTTCAAAGAACCTTGCGACATATATCAACGGGCGCTTTGAGAAGGACGCAAGAAAATTCGTGATCACAAGACCACAAACCATCGCCAAAATCATAGGCGCGATCATCGCTGGGCCAATTTTGTACGCTAGCCAAATTACTGCGCCCAACCCAGCAGGTAGGGCGCTACTCAGTGCTTCAAGCGCCGAAAACGCATGTCTTCTGATGGTTTGAGGCACTGTGTGAATATTAGAGTTTTGGATGGTGAAAAACGCTGTGCGTTCTAAGGTGAAACAATTGAACATCGATTACCACCGCGGTGGGGGATGTCATTGATGCAGTTTCAACCGTGCAAACCCCGCGGTCCAGCGCCCTTTCAAACACAACGAACCATTCGGTCCAAAACTTCGCGCTTGTCACGATCTTCGGTCTGTTTCCGCTACCAAGTAATTTTGCTCTGGCGCAAAGACGACTTCAAGGTGACTATTCACAGGGGCAGGGTCAAAACCAAGAGAAGGTTCAAATTACTCATCGCCAAAAAAAAGGCTCCCGAAAGAGCCTTTTGACAAGTCGTTTGAAGTTTAAACGCGCTTGCGGTATTCGCCCGTGCGCGTGTCAATCTCAACCTTGTCGCCTTGCGCCACAAAAATGGGCACACCAATTTCAAAACCGGTCGCGATTTTGGCGGGTTTCAAGACTTTGCCTGAAGTGTCGCCTTTGACGGCGGGCTCAGTCCAGGTGATTTCGCGTTCAACGCTGGTGGGCAGTTCGACCGAGATGGCTTTGCCGTCATAGAACACGACTTCAACGGTCATGCCGTCTTCAAGGTAATTGAGCGAATCGCCCATGTTTTCGGCTTCGACTTCGTACTGATTGAACTCTTCGTCCATGCAGACGTACATGGGGTCGGCAAAGTAGGAGTAGGTGCAGTCTTTCTTGTCCAAAATGACTTGATCCATCTTGTCGTCTGCTTTGAAAACGACTTCGGTGCCGAAATTAGCGATCAAGCTTTTGAGCTTCATGCGCACTGTGGCGCTGTTGCGGCCACCGCGGCTGTATTCTGTTTTGAGGACGACCATGGGGTCTTTGCCGTGCATGATGACGTTGCCTGCGCGAATTTCTTGTGCGATTTTCATATCAGTGTTGTGTGTGACGGGTTTGGTGTGACCTGTGTGACCTGTGTGGCGATGGGCTGCAGAATTCCAGGGTGAAATTTGCGCTAAGCCTATGATTTTAGCGCGTTTTTGCCACGAATTCCATCAAACGCTCGGTCAAGCTGGTTTGCTGGCTCAGCGCAGTGCGGGTCTGGGCGGCCCAAATTTGCCAGTCGTGCCACATCGCAGGGTCTAAATCAAGTAGCGGCCCGTCTGCCAGACCGTTCCAAATTTGGTGAAAAAAGCGCACTGGGGCGGGCGCTTGTACGGCGTCCAAAAACGCCTCAAGTTTGATGTGGTGGGCATTGTCGGCTTGGGGGTAGATGTGCCAAACAAAAGGCTTGCCCGCCAGGCAAGCGCGCACAAGCGAGTCTTCTCCACGAACAAAATTGAGGTTGCAGCCCCACAAAAGTTCGTCAAACTGGTTTTGACTGAGTGCGGGCAGGTAGGTGACAGCGAGCCTGTCGTGCTCATTCCAATGCGCGTTCTGGAGATTTTTGTGCTCAATCAACCCGGCGACTGCGGAGCTTGCGCGCCCCGCCGTGACCAGCAGTCGGGTTGGGGGGTTTGCGTGCTCGGCTTGAGCCAATTGGTCCAACAAGTCGCTTAAAGCCGGCGGTTCGTAGCAAAACAGTGAAATCAGGCGTTCGGGCTTTTTGCCGAATGCGCCAATTGCGTTTTTTTTGCTTTTTGGATCGTCAGTGCCAATTTGAGTGGTTTCAACCGGCCTTTCAACTGTCGCGTCAAATGCTTCAGGCAACGGCTGCGCAACCAGTTGCTTAAGCCAAACATCGCGGTCAAACGCCGCTTGGCGGGTCAAAAACTCAGTTTCGCGCAGCAAGCCCCCCGTGCCTGTCCCAAAACCGGGGTAAAAAAAGTGTTTGGTTAAGCCCGCACCCGGCCCATGCACCACAGGCGATGGCAGGGCATGGCTGCGCTGGGCGTAGCGTTCGGCGGTCAAATACTCCAGATTGATCCGGTTCGGGCTTTTGTTTTGCGGTGCAGCGCGATTTGCTTTGCCAGCGAACAGGGCGATGAATTCGGGGTCTGGGTCGCAGCCAAAGGCTTCGATCAAAACGTCGCCCGCTTCAATGCCGGTCAGGTCGCCCACGTTCAATGGGCTTGTCCATGGGTGAACCGTCACGCCGGGGCAGCCGCCAGGGGCCATCCAGCGCAGGGCACGGGCGTCGTCCACCCACAGGCGCACCTGCTCGCCGCGCGATGCCAAATCAGCACTTAAACGCCAGGCAACGCCAATGTCGCCATAGTTATCAATGACTTTGCAAAAAATATCCCAGCGCATGTGATTATTGGTTGGGTTTTCAATACGAATGGCGCGAATTGTCCACAATACAGCCCTATGTCTGCGCAAGAACCCACGAATACGCCCGCCGAAACGTCCGCCGAAACGCCCGGTAAGACGCCCGCCCACCCTGAGCAACTGCTCATCGACGTAGCGGGTTTGCCGTCTTTGCCGGGCGTTTATCGCTATTTTGATGCTGACAACGCCGTGCTGTATGTCGGCAAAGCCATCAGCCTGAAAAAGCGGGTGTCCAGCTATTTTCAGAGAAATCATGGCGGCACGCGCATTGGCCACATGGTCAGCAAAATTGTGCGGATGGAGACGACCGTGGTGCGGTCAGAGGCTGAGGCCTTGCTGCTTGAAAACAACCTCATCAAGACGCTGAACCCCAAGTACAACATCTTGTTTCGGGACGACAAAAGCTACCCGTATTTGAAGATCACCGCATTGCCTACCAAAAAAGCGGCGGCCCAGATGGCGGACCAGAAGCCAGAGCCCAGCGCTCAGTCGGTCAATTTCCCCAGGGTGTCGTACTACCGGGGCGCAGTCGAAAAGAAGCACCATTACTTTGGGCCGTACCCCAGCGCCTGGGCCGTGAAAGAAGCCATTTTGCTGATGCAAAAGGTGTTTCGCCTGCGCACCTGTGAGGACCCGGTGTTCAGCAACCGCACCCGGCCATGTTTGCTGTACCAAATCAAACGTTGCTCTGCGCCCTGTGTAGGGCATATTTCAGCCGCTAACTACGCTTTGGATTTGGCCAATGCCGAGAAGTTTTTGAAGGGCGATTCCGGGCAGGTGATGGGCACGCTGGAGGCGCGAATGATGGCGCATTCGGATCAGCTTGAATTTGAACAGGCTGCTGAATTGCGCGACCAAGTGGCGGCTTTGTCGAATGTGCTGCACCAGCAGTCGGTGGACAACGTGGCAGACCGCGACGTGGACATTTTGGCGGTGAAAGTGCAGGGTGGTCGGGCTTGTGTGAACCTGGCCATGGTGCGCGGTGGGCGGCATTTGGGCGACAGGCCGTATTTTCCGACCCATGTGGAAGACGCCTCGGCCATGTACCTGGAGGATGACCCTGTTTCTGAGTCTGAGGTTGAGTCTAAAGTTGAGTTTAAGGTTGAAGCCGCTGGAGTCACCAAGCCCGCAAAATCAGTCGAGCAACTGGTGCTAGAGGCCTTCATCGCCCAGCACTACCTGAACGTTGCGGTGCCTCCGTCTTTGGTGACCAGCCAGCCGGTGGCCAAAGTGCTGTTGTCGGCGCTGACGCTGCAATCGGGCGTGCGCGTGACGGCTGTGCACCAGCCGCGCGAGCAGCGGCGCATTTGGCTGGAAATGGCGCAAACCAATGCCGATTTGCAGTTGGCGCGGTTGCTTTCAGAAGAGGGCTCGCAGCAGGCGCGGACGCGGGCGCTGGCCGACGCGCTGGATCTGGCGCTGGACGATTTGACTGACCTGCGGGTCGAATGTTTTGACATTTCGCACACAGCGGGTGAGAACACCCAGGCGTCTTGCGTGGTGTTTGAGCAGCACAAAATGCAAAACGCGCAGTACCGCCGTTACAACATCAACGACATCACCCCCGGCGATGACTACGCCGCTATGCGCCAAGTGCTGCTGCGCCGCTACGGCAAGCTGTCGGAGGCTTTGAAAGAGGCCCAAGCCACGGGCCAACTGCCGGCGGGCACCGGCCGCCTGCCCGATCTGGTGTTGGTGGACGGCGGCAAGGGGCAGGTGAGCCAAGCCCGTGAAGTGTTCGAGGAGCTGGGCCTGGATTTGTCATTGATTGTGGGTGTAGAAAAAGGCGAGGGCCGTAAAGTGGGGCTGGAAGAGCTGGTGTTTGCCGATGGCCGTGAGAAAGTTTATTTGGGCAAAGACTCTGCTGCGCTGATGCTGGTGGCGCAAATCCGCGATGAAGCCCACCGCTTTGCCATCACCGGCATGCGCGCAGCCCGCGCCAAGGTTCGCGTCGGTGGTAGCAAGCTCGAAGACGTGCCCGGTATCGGCCCCAAACGCCGCGCCAAGTTGCTGCAACGCTTTGGCGGCGTGCGCGGTGTGGCACTGGCCAGCGCCGAAGACATTGCCCAAGTAGAAGGCATTTCGCGTGAATTAGCCGACGAGATTTACCGCGCGTTGCATTGATCAAAGTTGCTATAATATGTATAGCAAACTATCTATATTATTCGAGAGCTAGAGGCCTATTTTATTCATAATTTGGCCATTTTGACCCTATTTTTACAAAAAAGAACCTGCAGGTTCTTTTTTGTATTTTAGAGGTCAAAATTGCCTGAATTCCCCCAAAGCCACGCGCCATTCCCAAAACCGTCGCTACCGTCAGCGGAATTTCATCTCAAATCGCCGTCAGGCAAGGCGCAACGACGCCGAATCCCCGCTCTCCAAAACAGTCGCTACCGTCAGCGGAATTTCATCTCAAATCGCCGTCAGGCAAGGCGCAACGACGCAGACAGCACCTTCAGTGCGGCCAGGAGTTGCAACGCCGCCTGCCGGCGATTTGAGATGAAATTTGGTCTGCCCGGAGGGGATCGAACCCCCGACCCTCAGCTTAGAAGGCTGATGCTCTATCCAACTGAGCTACGGGCAGATAAAGAGATGCTCACCCAAAAAGGCCCCCCAAACTAAAAAAGCCCACAAAGTGAGCTTTTTATTCAAGAGGAATCAATTTTGCATTGAATTAGTGGTCGGAGTACAAGGATTCGAACCTTGGACCCCCTGGTCCCAAACCAGGTGCGCTACCAGACTGCGCCACACTCCGACGAGGCCATATTCTACCCCGCTCTGAGCCAGTTTGCAGGGCGCCCGCCCAGCAAAGCCGTATTTTTCTGAAAAAATCTGCGGTGCGCTATAAACACCCGTATGCCTCCCAAACGCTATTTGCTGCCTCAACTGCTGCCCGGTCAGGATTTTCCTGATGTCGACGAGGCTTGGGGGCCAGATTCGCCCGCCTGTGGGCTGTTGGCGACGGGCGGTGCGCTCGATGTCGCGACCCTTCAAAACGCTTACCTGCATGGCATTTTTCCGTGGTTCAGCGACGATCAACCGATTTTGTGGTGGAGCACTGACCCGCGCATGACTTTGCAGGTGTCGCAGTTCAAGTTGCGCCGCTCGCTGAAACAGGTGCTGCACAAATTTGCCAATGATGCCCATTGCGAAATTCGCATTGATTCTGCGTTTGAGCGCGTCATCAAGGCCTGCGCCAATTCGGCTCGCAGCAGCCCCACGGGCGAGGCGGCAGGCACCTGGATTGTTTCGGACATGGTCAAAGCCTATATCGCCTTGCATCGGGCTGGGTTTGCACACAGCGTCGAGACCTGGGAGAACGGCCAGTTGGTGGGCGGTCTGTACTGTGTGGCGCTGGGGCGGGCGGTGTTTGGGGAATCGATGTTTTCGGCACAAACCGATGCGTCCAAAATCGCATTGGCAGCGCTGGTGTGCTTTTGTCGA
>JANPCR010000029.1:0-22677 GCA_031431035.1 Rhodoferax sp. | reverse complement strand
TGGGTGCAATGTCCAACCGCCATGGCTGCCAAGGCAATGCGTTCGGTTTGAAAATTCTTCATCACCGAATAGAAGCCCTTGCCTTCTTCGCCCAGCAGGTTGTCAGCGGGAATTCGGCAGTTGTCAAACACCAGCTCGGCCGTGTCACTGGACAGCCAGCCGGTCTTTTTGAGGGCCCGCCCCACGCTAAAGCCGGGCGTGCCTTTGTCAACGATGAACATCGACATGTCATGCCGCGCAGGCCCGGTTTTGGCCGCGATAAAGTACAGGTTAGCCAAGACACCGTTGGTGATGAAAATTTTGGTGCCGTTCAATACCCATTCGTCGCCATCGCGGCGTGCGCTTGTGCGCATGCCCGCCACGTCCGACCCGGCGCCTGGCTCTGAAATGCCTACCGCTGTGATCGTTTCGCCCGCAATCACGCCTGGCAAATAGCGCGCCCGTTGCGCTGCGCTGCCCGCATGGTGCAAATGCGGGCTGGCCATGTCCGTGTGGACCAGCACGGTAATGATGAAGCCGCCAAACGTACACTGCGACAGGGCCTCGGCAAACACCAAGTTGGTCAACGCATCAGCGTCAGCTCCGCCGTACTGCGATTCGTACATCAAGCCCAGCAAACCGTTTTGACCCATCTTGCGCAGCACCTCGCGCGGCGTGCTGCCAGTGTCTTCCCATGCTGCGCCAAAGGGCTCGACCTCACGGGCGATGAATCGCGTAATTTGCTCACGCAGTTGCTCGTGCTCGGCGGTGATGTAGATGTTGTCCATAGGCGGATTTGAACTGATAGGTGACCGACGAGTTACATCCGAAAGACACCAAACTTGGTGTCGGCAATGGGCGCATTCAGGCTTGCAGACAGGGCAAGTCCCAACACACGGCGGGTGTCCGCCGGGTCGATCACACCGTCGTCCCAGAGCCGGGCGCTGGCGTAGTAAGGGTGTGACTGGTGCGCGAACTGATCCAGTACAGGTTGCTTGAACTTGGCTTCTTCATCAGCGCTCCAGCTGCCGCCCTTGGCTTCAATGCCATCGCGCCGGACGGTTGCCAAAACGCCAGCGGCTTGTTCGCCACCCATCACGCAAATGCGCGCGTTGGGCCACATCCACAAAAAACGTGGCGAGTAGGCCCGCCCACACATGCCGTAGTTGCCTGCGCCATAGCTGCCGCCAATGATGATGGTGAATTTGGGCACCTGCGCTGTCGCCACTGCCGTCACCATTTTGGCGCCGTGGCGGGCAATGCCCTCGTTTTCATATTTGCGCCCCACCATGAAACCGGTGATGTTTTGCAAAAACACCAGAGGCACTTTGCGCTGGCAGCACAGCTCAATGAAATGCGCTCCCTTTTGCGCTGACTCTGAAAATAAAATGCCGTTGTTGGCGACAAAGCCCACCGGCATGCCTTCAATGTGCGCAAAGCCACAAACCAGCGTGGAGCCAAAACGGGCTTTGAATTCATCAAACTCCGAGCCATCCACGATGCGGGCAATCACCTCTCGCACGTCATAGGGTTTGCGGGTATCGGCCGGAATCACGCCGTACATTTCTTCTGGCGCATAGCGAGGCGCGGCAGCTGGCTGCACCTTCAGCGATGTCGCCTTCTGGCGGTTCAGGGTTTTGACCACATTGCGGGCCAAGGCCAGGGCATGCGGGTCGTTGGACGCCAAATGGTCAGCCACGCCAGACAGGCGGGTGTGCACGTCGCCACCACCCAAATCTTCGGCTGAAACAACCTCACCCGTTGCAGCCTTTACCAGCGGCGGGCCACCCAAAAATATGGTGCCTTGCCCTTTGACGATGATCGTCTCGTCGCTCATCGCGGGCACATAGGCACCGCCCGCCGTGCACGAGCCCATGACCACGGCAATCTGCGCGATGCCTTGGGCGCTCATGTTGGCTTGGTTGAAGAAAATGCGGCCAAAGTGATCGCGGTCTGGAAACACATCATCCTGGTTGGGCAAATTGGCCCCTCCCGAATCGACCAGGTAAATGCACGGCAGACTGTTTTGCTGGGCAATCTCTTGCGCACGCAGATGCTTTTTGACCGTCATCGGGTAGTAAGTGCCTCCTTTGACAGTCGCATCGTTGCAGACAATCAGACAATCCACGCCGCTGACACGGCCAATGCCGGTGATCACGCCTGCGCAGGGCGCGCTGTCCGTGCCATCACGGTCGGGGTACATGCTGAGTGCAGCCAAGGGCGAAAGTTCCAAAAACGGCGTGCCGGGGTCAAGCAACATTTGCACTCGTTCGCGCGGCAGCAACTTGCCGCGAGCAGTGTGCTTGGCCCGCGCAGCGTCGCCACCGCCTTTGGAGGAGACCGCTAGCTTGGCATTCAGGTCATCCACTGCCGCGCGAAGTGCTGCTGCATTGGCCTGAAACTCCGCAGAGCGGGCGTTGAGTTTGGACTCGATCATGGGCATGGTCTATTTCACTCTTTGGAGGACATTCGAGGCATTCAGCTTGCCAAAAGATCAGGCAATTGAGCCATGTCGCTGAAAATATGCTGGGCGCCGGCCGCCATCAGTTCAGCACTGGTCACGTGCAAGGTGGTGATGGGTGAATAGGCAAATACTGTGGCACCCGCGGCCACACCTGCGCGCACGCCAGTCACCGTGTCTTCAATCACGGCACACTGCTCGGGCACTGCCGCCAAGGCCAACGCTGCAGCAAGGTAAACATCAGGAAACGGCTTGGAACGCGGCATTTCATACCCACTGAAAATGCGGCCTTCAAAATAGTCAATCAGCTTCAAGTGGCGCAGCATCATTTCCACCTTGAAGCGGTCCGCGCCGGATGCGCAGGCAATGGCACCATTCTGTTGCTCATGAATCTGTTGGACGGCTGCGTGAATTTGGGGAATCGCCTGAAGATTAGTCTGCAATGCCAGGTTGCGCCGCTGCACAAATTCAGCTTGCCAGTCAGCAGTTAGCGTCTGCCCGGTTTTGACCGCAATTTGCGCCATCTCGTCTTTGACCGCTTTGCCGACAAACATCCGCATGCAGTCGTCGACCGACAAATTCCAGCCCAGCTCTTGCAGCATGTCCCGCAGCACGCCATTGGTCAGCGGCTCGCTGTCAGCCAGCACGCCATCGCAATCAAACAGAACGGCTTGGAATTTCATGTTGGCCTATTTCATGCAAGCTTGTGTCATGTCGACTTTTGACGCTGCGCTTTGCGCTCCTCCAAGGTCTCGGTCGGTGCGCCAGATTTGACCCATTCAGCGTAACCACCGTCAATGTGCGCCACATTGGTCATGCCCATGTCTTGCAAGGTTTTGGCTGCCAGCGCACTGCGCCAGCCCGCGCCGCAAAACATGACGAACTCTTTGGTTTCATCGGCAAATAGCTTCTTGTGGTACGGCGACGCGGGGTCTACCCAAAATTCAAGCATGCAGCGCGGCGCATGGAACGCGCCTTTGACGGTGCCTTCGTTGAGCTCGCGCACATCACGAATGTCGACAATCAGCAGGTCGGGCGAGCCCATGCGGGCGCGAACGGAATCGACCGAATAGGTTTTTACCTCTTTCATGGCCTCGTCAACGAGTTGCATGGCGCTTTTTGTAATGGGCATGGTGGGCTAACTCTGGTTGGGTGAATTGATGAAAAGCGTCATTATTTACCACATTTGTGGTAAATAATGATGAAAATCAGGTTTTTTGCTAATTTATGAACAAAATAGAGCTCTAGCTCTCGAATAATATAGCTACTTTGCTATTTATATTATAGCAATCTCAACATGCTACGAGCCAGGCTGGACAGCGGCGACCACGCGCGAAGCGCTTACAAACTGCGCTGGATGATGATTTTTTGCACATCGCTGGTCCCTTCGTAAATTTGGCACACCCGCACGTCGCGGTAAATGCGCTCTACCGGGAAGTCGCTCACATAACCATAGCCGCCGAGGGTCTGGATGGCCACGCTGCAAACTTGCTCGGCCATTTCGCTGGCAAACAGCTTGGCCATCGCCGCTTCCTTCAGGCAGGGGCGGCCCGCGTCGCGCAACGACGCCGCATGCCAAATCAACTGACGGGCCGCCTCGATTTGGGTGGCGCAATCGGCCAGCCTGAAACCCACTGCTTGGTGGTTGAAGATCGGTTGACCAAAACTTTCGCGTTGCTTGGCGTAGGCCAAAGCGCAGTCAAAGGCACTGCGCGCCATGCCCACACTCTGTGCGGCGATGCCAATGCGACCACCCTCCAGCCCACCGAGCGCAATTTTGTAGCCTTCGCCCTCATGCCCAATCAGGTTCTCAGCGGGAATGCGGCAGTTGTCAAAATTGATTTGCGCGGTGTCACTGGAATGCTGACCCAGTTTGTCTTCCAGTCGGGCCACCACATAGCCTGGCGCGTTGGTGGGCACAATGAATGCGCTCATGCCCCGCTTGCCCGCCGCTTTGTCAGTCACAGCAATCACAATGGCCACATCGCCATTTTTGCCGCTGGTGATGAACTGCTTGACGCCGTTGATCACATAGCCGTCAGCATCCTTTACAGCGGTTGTCTTGAGCGCTGAGGCGTCAGAGCCGACATGCGGCTCGGTCAGACAAAACGCGCCCAACAAGTGGCCTTGCGCCAAGAGTTCAAGCCACTTTTTCTTTTGCGCCGCATTGCCAAAATTCAGCAAAATAGCATTGACGGGACAGTTGGTCACGCTGATGACCGTGCTGGTACCACCGTCCCCCGCCGCAATTTCTTCCAGCACCAGGGCCAAGGTCACATAGTCCAGATTGGCACCGCCAAATTCTTCGGGCACACAAATGCCGTAGGCTCCAAGCGCTGCCAATCCTTTATGAGCCTCTCGAGGGAAATGGTGCTCTTTGTCCCACTTTGCGGCGTTGGGCCACAACTCGGTTTGCGCAAAGCTGCGCACCGCATCGCGAATCATTTCTTGGTCAGAATTCAGGATCAAGGCAGGCTCCGGCTTGGGCTCTATTTAGATCGTCTATCAAGGCAAACTGACATCACCCCAGCATTTCAATTGCAATGGCAGTTCCTTCGCCGCCGCCAATGCAAAGGGTGGCCACGCCTTTTTTCAACCCGCGTGCCTTCAGGGCGTACATCAAAGTCACCATGATGCGCGCGCCGCTGGCACCAATCGGATGGCCCAAAGCGCAGGCGCCGCCGTTCACGTTCACGATGTCGTGGCTTAACTTCAGTTCGTGCATCAGGGCCATGGGCACCACAGCAAATGCCTCATTCACCTCCCACAAATCCACGTCCTTCACCGCCCAACCCGCTTTGGCCAAGACCTTGTTCACGGCACCCAGCGGGGCTGTGGCAAACCAGTTGGGCTCTTGCGCATGCGTGCCATGGGCCACAATTTTGGCCAAGGGCTTCAGGCCCAATTTTGCAGCAGTGGACGCCCGCATCAGCACCATCGCGGCTGCGCCGTCGTTAATGCTGGAACTGCTGGCTGCGGTGATCGTGCCGTCTTTTTTGAATGCTGGTTTCAATGCAGGGATTTTGTCCAGCTTGATCTTGCCTGGCCCTTCGTCGATGGAGATCACAGTGTCGCCCGCGCGGCCTTTGACCGTCACGGGCGTGATTTCGGCGGCAAACGCGCCGGACGTGGTGGCTGCTTGCGCACGCTGCACGCTAGCGGTGGCAAACGCATCTTGCTGCGCGCGGGTGAAGCTGTATTTGGCAGCGCAGTCTTCACCAAACGTGCCCATGGACCGACCGGCCTCGTAGGCATCTTCCAGCCCATCCAGCATCATGTGATCCATCACGCGGTCATGCCCAATGCGAATGCCACTGCGCCCTTTCAGCAGCAAATGTGGGGCATTGGTCATGCTCTCCATGCCGCCCGCCACCATCACGTCATGGCTGCCCGCCAGCAGCATGTCGTGCGCCATCATGGCCGCCTTCATGCCTGATCCGCACATTTTGGACAAGGTAACCGCGCCCGCGCTGATAGGCAAACCGCCTTTGAACACTGCTTGCCTCGCTGGAGCCTGGCCCTGCCCTGCCATCAGGCAATTGCCAAACAAGACTTCAGTCACCAAATCGGCAGCAACGCCAGAACGTTCGACGGCCGCTTTGATCGCGGCGCCACCCAGATCGTGTGCCGCCAATGACGAAAAATCGCCTTGAAAACCGCCCATGGGCGTGCGCGCGGCCCCGACGATGACAACTGGGTCGGAAACAGAATTGGCGTGGGCTTGGCCGTGGGCTTGTTTTAGGGGGTCAGACACTGGTGTGCTCCTCAAAGTTGACAAATCTCTTTTCACGCTCATAGGGGAACACGTCAAAAACATGCCCCTCCAAAATACGATTCTTATGACCCTGCCAGAAGTTGGCCTCCAGCAAATCGGCGTGGTGCTTCATGAAAACACTGCGCACGGCCGGGTTGCCCAGCAAAAAGGGGCCAAAGGTCTCCGGAAACACGTCTTTGGGCCCGACTTTGTACCAAACTTCACCACTCATTTCATCTTCTTCATTGCGCGCTGGCGGCACTACGCGAAAGTTGCAGTCTGTGATGTACTCAATCTCGTCATAGTCGTAAAAAACAACTTTGCCATGGCGCGTGATGCCAAAGTTCTTCCAAAGCATGTCACCTGGGAAAATATTCGCGGCAACCAGGTCTTTGATGGCGTTTCCATACTCGACCACACCACGCTCGATCTGTTCCCGGGCACGGGCACCTGAGGCGGGCAGGCACGGGTCAGCGCCACCCGCATCAAACGCTTCTTGCAGGTAGATGTTCAGCGGAATCATGCGCCGCTCAATGTAGACGTGCTTGATGATGACTTCATTGCAGCCATCGCCATCACGGTCACTGATCTCAAGCTGGCTGGGGGCAAACTTTTCAATTTCGGCGATGAGTTCTTCGTCAAATCGCTCGCGGGGGAAAGCCACCTCGCTGTACTCCAGCGTGTCGGCCATGCGTCCCACGCGGTCATGCTGCTTGACCAGCAGGTACTTGCCCTTGATCTGCTCGCGGGTGGTGTCTTTTTGCGGTGGGTAATAGTCTTTGATGACCTTGAACACATAGGGAAATGAAGGCAGATCAAAAACCAGCATGACCATACCCTTGATGCCCGGAGCGATGCGGAACTTGTCACTGGAGTGGCGCAGATGGTGCAAAAAATCGCGGTAGAAAAGCGTCTTTCCTTGCTTTTGCAGCCCCAACGCACTGTAAATCTCATTGCGCGGCTTGCGCGGCATCATGCTGCGCAAAAACTGCACATAAGCCGACGGTATTTCCATGTCCACCATGAAGTAGGCGCGGGCAAAGCTGAACAACATCAGCAAATCGTCTTCGCCAAACAGGGCGGCGTCAATCGACAACTTGCCTTGGTCGTTATGAAGGATGGGCAGGGCAAACGGGAATTCATTGAATCCGTTGATCAGCTTGCCCACCAAATAGGCACCTTTGTTGCGGTAGAACAGGCTGGTCAGCACCTGAATCTGAAAATTAGCTCGCAGTTTCGCATCCAGCAGCTTGCCGTCCATGGCCTTGACGACATAAGCAGCATCGCGCGGCAGGTCAGAAAAGGCCACTCGCAAGTCAAAATCTTGCACCATAGTGACCATCACGTCTGCCATGCTTTCGCGGGTAGGGTAGTAGGCGCGGTAAGTGGGGCGGGCCTCCGGCTCGCCGTTTTCAATGTACTCGGTGCTGACGGCTGGGCGAACAAAGATAAAGTCGTTGTGAAAATGCGTACGGTGCAATATTTTGGTCGTGACTGAATTGAAAAATGTCTCAGCCAGTTCAGGCTGATGGTGGTTCACCAACAGCCCGATGTAGTGCAACTTGACCTGCTGCCAAATATCCATGGGCTGATCACCCGCTTTGAACTCACGTTCAAGCCGAATCGAGCATTCTTTGACACGCAGATCGTAAAACTCAATGCGTTCGCGCTGCGCTCGCTGCTGGCCGTGCCAGTCCGCAGTTTCAAAACGATGCTTTGCGCGCGACGATTCAGTGCGAAACAGCCGATAGTGCCGATTGAAGCCATCCATCATGGCTTTGGCAATGTCGTAGGCTAGCGACGAATCAAGGCGTTGAGGGAAACTATTAACATCTGCCATGGGTTCAGCTCGTCTTGGTTGTCAGGGGCGGACGGCGCGGGCGACGCCCTCAATCGCTGCTTTGTAATACTGTTCCAACCCGTCATTGGCCGCCACGGTCAACATCAGATCTTTCAGCAGGCCGTCGTGCACCCCATAAACCCAACCGTGCAAGCTTACGGCCTGCCCCCGAGACCAGGCGTCCTGCAAAACAGTGCTTTGCGCGACGTTCATCACCTGCTCAATCACATTGAGCTCAACCAGTGCGTCGTGACGTGCCCGCTCGGGTACTGCATCCAGCAAATTGCGATGGCGATCGCGCACATCCTTGATGTGCCGCAGCCAGTTGTCTGCCAAGCCGATGCGAGCCCCTTCCAGCGCTGCTTGCACGCCAGAGCAACCATAGTGGCCCACCACCATCACGTGCTGAACCTTCAGTCGTTCCACTGCAAACTGAATGGTCGACAGCGCATTCAAATCCGAATGCACAACCACATTGGCGACATTGCGATGCACAAACACTTCGCCGGGCTCCAGCCCTGTGATCTGGTTGGCCGGAACTCGGCTGTCAGAGCAACCAATCCACATGTACTTGGGCGATTGCTGACTTTTGAGATTGGTGAAAAACCCCGGCCGCTCCCGCTCCATCTGCGCGGCCCACGCCCGGTTGTGGACAAAGAGGTCTTGAATTGAATTGTTCATTGAGGCGATCGAGAATTGGTATCAGTTGGCATTAATTTTGCTCAGGGCGAACTGCAGCCCATTGGACTCGGTCAATTATTTGTCCATCTTTGATGGCACTCCGCTTGAATTCGCCTTCTTTGATGAACCCGCACTTTCGCGCCACCGCTTGCGAACCACTGTTCCACGCAAAAATCGGCGCATAAATCCGGGTGATTTCTGGCAAATTCTTCCATGCCCATGATGTCACACGGCTTAATGCCTCTGACGCAATGCCCCGTTTCCAGTAGGCCTGCCCAAGCCAATAGCCCGTTTCAGCATTGCAGCGCAACCAACCAGCGTCAGGCCGAATCGAGATGCATCCAGCGATTTGCCGATCAACTTCGATTCCCCAAACCAGGCCCATTGCAGCGGCACGCGAACCTGGATCGCACCAGACTTCAGCATCCTGAAGGGTATATGGCCTGGGAAAGCCCTCGAACAGGTTTTGCCAGACCGCGACGTCATCGGCATGTCGCTGTAAAGATGGGGCATCGGCTATCGTCAAGCCACGCAGTCGAGAGTGTTCACCCTGAATGACGGGAACGGGCAATGAACTCACATCGTCTCCGCAAACAGCTCTCGTCCAATCAGCATTCGGCGAATTTCGCTGGTGCCTGCGCCAATTTCATAAAGTTTGGCATCACGCCACAAACGGCCCAACGGGTAGTCGTTGATGTAGCCATTGCCACCAAAAATTTGCACCCCTTCGCCAGCCATCCAGGTGGCTTTCTCTGCACACCACAAAATGACTGAGGCGCAGTCTTTGCGGACATGACGCACGTGCTCACCATTGTTTTGCTGCACCAGCAAATCCAGATTCTTGGCCACCGTATAGGCGAACGACCTCCCGGCCTGCAGCACGGTGTACATGTCTGCAACTTTGCCCTGAATCAACTGAAACTCGCCAATGCTTTGGCCGAATTGCTTGCGTTCATGAATGTACGGAACAACGCTGTCCATCACGCTTTGCATGATGCCCAGCGGCCCACCAGTCAATACAGCGCGCTCATAGTCCAAACCACTCATCAACACCTTGGCCCCGCTGTTCAAGCCACCCAATATTTGGCTGGCGGGCACTTCCACATTGTCAAACACCAGCTCACCGGTGTGGCTGCCGCGCATGCCCAATTTATTGAGCTTTTGCGCTACAGAAAAGCCTTTCATCGATTTCTCAATCAAAAAGGCTGTGACCCCTCGCGCACCGAGTTCAGGCTCTGTTTTGGCATAGACGACCAGCGTGTCGGCATCTGGGCCATTTGTGATCCACATTTTGCTGCCGTTCAGCAAGTAATAGCCGCCTTTGTCTTCAGCCTTTAACTTCATGCTAATAACGTCAGAGCCCGCACCGGGCTCGCTCATAGCAAGGGCACCAACGTGCTCACCGCTGATCAACTTAGGCAAGTACTTTTGGCGTTGATCGGCACTGCCGTTGCGCTTGATCTGGTTCACGCACAGGTTGCTGTGGGCGCCATAACTCAAACCCACTGACGCTGATGCGCGAGAAATTTCCTCCATTGCCACCATGTGGGCCAAATAACCCATGTTGGCGCCGCCGTATTCCTCGCTGACGGTAATACCCAAAACGCCCAAGCTGCCCAACTTGACCCACAAATCCATCGGAAATTGATCTTTGCTGTCGATTTCGCTGGCGCGCGGTGCGATCTCGGTCTGGGCAAATTCCCGAACTGCGTCGCGCAGCGCATCAACGTCCTCACCCAATTGGAAGTTCAGGCCGGGTAGGTTCATTGTTTTTCCTCCAATTTCGGTGTTGGTTCCGACTTTGTATTGGCATTCAATTTGATTTCAGTCTTGGCAAGCAATGACTTTGCTTCTTTTTCGTGCGTCTTCACTTCATCCAGGTTGGCCTGCAATTCTGCCATTTGCCCCTCAAGCTCTGCGCGATGGTCATGCAAAACTGCCAAAAACTTTTCCAGCTGCGCCCCGGTGTCACGGGGACTGTCATAAATGTCAATGATTTCTTTGGCCTCAGTCAGAGACAAGCCTAAGCGCTTGGCCCGCAAAGTCAGCTTAAGCCGGGTTCGATCACGACCGCTGTAAACACGATTTCTTTGTTGTGGCCCCGAACGGGTTGGCTGCAACAGCCCCATGTCTTCATAAAACCGCATCGCCCGCGTGGTCAAGTCAAATTCGCGGGCTAAATCACTGATGCTGTAGGTCTGGCTCATGACGTCGAATGGTGTTTTGAAGAGGCCCGCATCGAATGACTTGTCAGAAGAAACCCCAAGGTGACAGCGCAATTTTGAGCGCCCTCTACAATTGATTTTTCTGGTTGACGTTTACGTAAACGTCAATTAGACAATAGATTATCACTCAATTTATTTTGTCCATGAATGAACTTGAAAAAGAGCTTTGCTACCCACTAGGGGACACCCTGCCAGAGCTTGGCGCAACCTACACGGTGGCACCAGGAGTGAAATGGATTCGCATGGCGCTACCCTTCGCGTTAAACCATATTAACTTGTGGCTGCTGCGTGACGAATTGGACGGCCCGAATGGCAAGCAACAAGGCTGGACAATTGTGGACTGTTGCATCTCGCGCGACGAGTCCAAAGCTCAGTGGCAACAAATTTTTGACAGCTCTCTGGAAGGCTTGCCCATTTTGCGTGTCATATGCACCCACATGCACCCAGACCATATCGGCTTGGCAGCCTGGATTTGCGATCGCTGGACCACACCTGATCACGACTGCCGACTTTGGATCAGCGCAACCGACTATGGTGTTGCGCGGTTGGCTTCTATCAGCCCGACAGGCTTTGGTGGAGGCGATCATTCAGCCGCGTTTTTTGAGTCCCACGGGCTCTTCAATGCCGATTACCTCAGGCAGATTAGAGAGCGCACCAATTACTTTAGCAACCTGGTACCCGAAGTTCCCCGCAACTTCAAACGCATGCAGGACGGCGACATGATTGTCATTGGCGGCCGCAACTGGGCATGTATCAGCGGCTATGGCCATGCGCCCGAACACATCGCGCTGTACTGCGAAGAAAGCCGCATTCTCATTGGTGGCGACATGATGCTGCCACGCATTTCAACCAATGTCAGCGTTCACGAGAACGAGCCAGAGGCCAACCCGCTGAAGCAGTTTCTCGACTCTATTGACAAGTTTGATGGGTTGCATACCGACACCCTGACCTTGCCCGCGCACGGCAAGCCGTTCACCGGGCTGCACATCCGAATTCGGCAATTGCATGATCACCACGATGACCGTCTGGCAGAAGTGATGCAAGCCTGTGCTGCGCAGCCTTGCAGTGGCGCAGATATTATTCCCATCATGTTCAAACGAGAGTTGGACTTGCATCAAATGACCTTTGCCATGGGCGAAGCCGTCGCGCACTTGCACAAGCTGTGGTTTGAGGGCAAGCTGAAGCGGCACCGTGACGCCAAAGGCACCTTGCGGTTTTCAACGGTCTGATCAACCTCAGGGCCGCTAAGGCTCAGGCGTTGACTGCGGCCACGTCAATTGCAGGCTAACTGCCCGATTCTTGCAAGATTTCCCTCGATCTTTGCCCGATACTTGGGGTTGCATTGCGACACCATTACACCTTAACCTTGCCCACCAAGCTCCTATCAATGTAGCGCCATGGCTACCCAAACCAAGTTCGTCTCAGAGCTAAAAGGCGCAGTTGCCGCGTCTTTGCAAGGCCTGATCAACGTGATCAGCCCACTCTTGTTGTTTGTCAGTTTTTTAGGCCCGCAGGCCATGGCCGCCGGATTTTGGGCCACCGTGGTCACGGCCACTGTGATTCATCTGGTCGCACTGCTGCTCAAAGGTCAGGCTGCCGTCATGCCCAGCGCCCGAACGGCATCATTGGTCGCTTACATCGGGCTGATAGTGCAGTTGTGTCTGGCCACAGGAGCACCAACCGCAGGCGTTGTGAATCTTTCAACGCAGCAATTGATGCTGGGTCTTGCGGCGGGCAGCCTTATGTTTTTGCTGGCCAGCGGGCTGGTGCTGCTCTCAGGAGTTTTGAAACTTGGCAATGTCTTCAAGATGATTCCCACACCAGTGACATCTGGCATTAGCACAGGCATTGCCTTGGTACTCATCGCTTTGGCAATTCAAAAAATTGTGCCTCAGGGCGCAATGGCGGCGCTGATTGCGGGCGCGATGATTTCAGTCTATGCAGTTTGGCCGTACCTCACAGCCCGAGTTCGCGCACTGGGGGCAGTGCCCGCCGTTATCGTGGCACCTCTCATAGGGATTGCAATTGCTTTTTATCTTCAACCCGTAGCGTTGGCACCAGGCACCAGCATCAGACCCGACTGGCAGCCCAATTGGGTGTCGGTGATGATGTGGCCTTCGTTGAGTGGGCAAGACTTAGTGCGGCTGGCAACCATCGGTCTGCCCGGTGCCGTGACGCTGGCCTTGGTCATGATTCTTGAAACCTTCACCGCTGCCGCCGTCATGGAAACACGATTTGGGGCACGCTACAACGCCAACCGTGAATTGTTTGTATTGGGTGGCGCCAACTCAATCAGCGCTTTGCTCGGTGGCGTGCCCAGCAGCGGCAGTCCGGTTCGAAGTGTTTCCAGCTGGCTTGACGGAGGACGAGGCCCCTTGGCGTCGGCCCTTTGCCTTGTCATGACTGGGGCTTTGTTGTTGACGCTTGGGCCCTGGCTTATCGCGTTGCCTGCTGGCGTCGTTGCGGGGCTTTTCTTCATGCAGGCGATGGTGATGGCCGACCCTGCCTTCATGCGTCGCCTGCGCAATATGGTGAGTTCCCGGCAATGGGGCGTATCAGGCACCCAAGATCTTGGATTTTGGATCACCTTTGCCATCACACTCGTCGCCTTTTTTGGCAATTTGATCTGGGCCTGCGGGATTGGTGTGGCCCTGTCTTGTCTTGCCGTGTTGCGAAGGGTGTCCGGCAATTTGACGGCGCAATGGGGCTACCTGGATCAACACCATTCCAGGCGGGTTAGAAGCGCCGATGAGACTCAAAACCTGGCGCGGACATTTCACCGGGCGGGTGTTTTGAAACTCAATGGTCATCTGTTTTTTGGCAACAGTTCGCGTTTGATGCAATTGGCTGATGACCTGCACCCTGAAGCTACTGTGGTCGTGATTGACGTGAGCCAGGTGCATGACGTAGACCCGAGTGGCGTAGACGCCGTGAGTTGGTTGGTCAAAGCGCTAACGGATCGGCGGCTGAAAGTCGTCCTGGCAGGGCTGCAAAAAACTCGGGCCACTCACCTGCGCCTTCGGCTTCAGTCGGCCATTGACGTCAAGTTTTGCATTGACCTGGACCGTGGCATTGAGGTCTGCGAGGACTTGGTGCTAATGAATTCAACCGTCATGACTGGCGGTTTGCTGTCGCGACCTTTGCCCGCCAACAACTTGCTCCAGGACCTGCTGCCCGACGAACTCGACGCGGTACTGGCACTAGGACAACATCGGACTGTCGCCAAAGGAGAAGTGCTTTTTCGCAAAGACGCCTTGGCAGATGGCATTTGGCTCCTGGAATCGGGCGATGTGAGCATTTTGACCGGCCAGGGCGACGCATCAACTCGCCTGGCCACGTTTGGCCCGGGTCAGTTTGTAGGGGAAATGGGCTTCATTGACGGCAAAACCCGCTCGGCCACAGCCTGGGCCGACAGTCCCGTGCAGGCCTTGCTGCTTGACAATGAGGCGATTTCGGCGTTGCTTGAGCAGCAGCCATTGGCAGCACTCAAAATCACGCGCAATATCGCTCGGGAATTGTCGCAGCGGGTGCGCCTATCGTCCGCTTTGCTCGCAGACCTGGCAGGCGACACCGGGCCAAATTCGCTGAAGTGAAATGGATTCAAGTCCAACGCGGCAAGCTATCGTCCTTCAGTTGAGCACGCAAAACCGCGTAGTCAGGCATCACGGTGCGAACTGTGTCCCAAAATCGGGGGCTGTGATCCATGACTTGCAGGTGGCTCAATTCATGGGCCACCACATAGTCGATCACCGATTGCTTGAAATGAATCAACCGCCAATTCAGTCGAATTGAGCCGTTGGAGCTGGCACTGCCCCATCGGGTGCCTGCGCTGCTCAATGAAAGCTTAGTCCAACGCACCCCAAGCTGCGGCGCAAAATGCTCCAGGCGCTGGATGAAAATAGTCTTGGCTTGCCGCATCAGCCACGCCTGCACGGCGTCCCGCACTTGCTCTGGCGCAGCATTGTGTGGCAGCGCTACTCGCAGAGTTTTTTGTGCCGCTTTCACAATGTCCCTACCGACCTCATCTCCTGCTGGAATAGCCGATGGACGAAAGGGATCCTCAAAAATCAGCTCAGCGCCACTGGCTTTGAACAAGTGCCCTGGGTCCAAGACCACCCTCACTTGCTCACCCAAAAAGGGAATCTGGGTTCCATCACGCCATTCAATGCGTGCAGACTCCAGCCGGTCATGCCGTTCGCGCGTTTCACCCAGTTTTTTCAGGATCCACTTTGCCCGTTCTTTGAGCGCGGCTTCAACCTCGTACAAGGGCACCCAATTGGGTGCGCTGACCACCAATCCGTCGGGGCCAACGGAAAATCCAATCGTTCGCCTCTTGGCCCGTCTGAAATAGTAGGCTACCTGAGCACTGCCGAGGCGCGACTCACGGTTGGCTTTGGGGTGCCGAAAATTAGCAGGCAAAACGACATCTGCGAGCTGTTGAGCGGGCGCCTCGGCCGCCGCTTGGACGGAACTTGGCGGGTCGTTTTGAAGGTCGAAAGATGGGCCTGCCGTATCGACTGTGCCAAAGGCACTGACAGAATTGATGGGGTCAGAAAAGTCAAACAAGTGCGCCTCATGAGGCACCTGCAACTTGGGTGCTCTCTTTGTTCGCGTCCGTTTCACTGTTTGCTTGGGTACAGCAGACGCGCTTGAGTCAAACAAGTCGAGCGTGAATTGCAACAACCGAAGCATGTAGGGTTGAACCAATGAATTTAGCGGATGACCCGGGTGCCGTGGAGGTTGACGAACTTGAAACCCATCACCGGTATGCCTGTGGATCAAGCCGCTGCATTTCAGCTTCAATCCAGGATTGCACCTCGATCATCAACTCATCGGGCTTTCTGCCTAGGCTTGGAATGGGCTTGCCGATGGACACCTCTATCGTGCCCGGCGTCTTGATAAAAGCCTTGCGCGGCCAGCACTTGGCGGACGTGACCGCAATCGGAACAACGGGTGCGCCGGTTTCAACCGCCAGGCGAGTACCGCCCGACTTGTACTGCCCGACTTTGCCACGTGGAATACGAGTGCCCTCAGGAAACATGATGACCCAAGTCCCTTTGTCCAATAATTCTCGACCTTGCTCGGCGACCTTTTGAAAAGCCTGCTTGCCCAGCTTTCGGTCAATGTGAACCATTTCCAAACGGCCAATGCCCCAGCCAAAAAAAGGAATGTAAAGAATCTCTTTTTTGAACACATAGGCCAGGGGCCTGGGCATGATCAAGGGCATCAAAAAAGTCTCAAGCGTGGACTGGTGCTTGACCAACAAAATTGCCGGCAACACCTTGCCAGTGGCGTCAACTCCCGGCAGATTTTCAAGCCCGATCACCTTCCAGTTCACCCCACATATCGCACGCAAGCCATACATGGCACAGGCTAGAAAACCGTTGGCAGAAGCCAGCAAGTGCCGAGGGCTGGCAAATGGCGCGGCAACGACCATCCAGAAGGCGACCGGGATCACTGTAATCAGCATCCAGAGCATGTGAATGAACGATCGAATAGCGGCCATGGTGCTTAAAACAATTCTATTGTTTAGGTGGATTCTGCAAGGCGGCGTTTAACATCAGTCAAGTCGCGGCCATTGCCGGTGCTTGCAGATGCTTGGCGACCAGCCAGTCCGCAAAGGCACCCAAATCTTCATGAACCCGGGTGTGCGCAGGAAAGGTTGAGGGCAGGTCTTGCCCCCGGTAAACGCCGCCATTGCCCGTCAAAACCAAATGGGGCTCACAACCTGCGACAGCACCCGCGACGATATCTCGGTTGGCGTCCCCCACAACTGGAACACCTTTGAGGTCAATGCCATAGCGTTCGCCAATTTGCTCAAAAAGTCCGGATGCTGGCTTGCGACAATGACAGCCGTCGTCGGGTGTATGCGGGCAATAGAAAACTGCGTCAATTCGCCCCCCGACTGCCGCCAGAAGTTTGTGCATTTTGGTGTGCATGGCATTCAGCGAAGCCACATCAAACAAACCCCGCCCTAAGCCAGACTGGTTGGAGGCAATCACCACATGCCAGCCCGCATGGTTGAGCCGGGCAATGGCCTCAAGCGCACCCGGCAAAGGCATCCATTCGTCAGGCGACTTGATGTACTCGTTGCTGTCGGCATTGATGGTGCCGTCGCGGTCAAGGATGACAAGCTTCATGGTGAAGAACTATGGCCTTTGTGTTATCGACAGGGTCGGGCAATTTTGATTAAAAACGCCTTGCACTTAGGTTGCAAGTTTCGACAAGTCTGCCACACGGTTCATGGCCGCATGCAGCGCCGTGAGCAAACCCAATCGATTCAAGCGCAAATCCATTGTGTCCGCGTTGACCATGACGCTGTCAAAAAACGCGTCAACCGGTGCTCGCAGGGCCGAAAGCGTCTGCAATGACGCCGTGTAGTCGCCTGCGTGAAACTGGGCGTCTGCCTTGGGGGCCACGCTTTGCATGGTGGCGTAAAGTGCGATTTCAGCGGGCTCTACAAGCAGAACTTCACTCACGTGGGCGTCGACCGCATCGGTTTTCTTCAATATATTGCCAATGCGTTTGTTGGCTGCCGCCAAAGCGGGCGCCTCGGGCAGGGCGGCAAACGCTCGCACGGCGGCCAGCCGCTTTGGAACATCGCCAAGGCGCTGCGGACGCATTGCAACAACTGCATCGATTTCCTGAGCACTGAATCCCTGTTCTCGGAGATTCGCAGCTAGGCGGTCATAGATGAAAGCAATAACTTTGGCGGCAGTACCTGGCTCTATGTCGATCAAAATTTGAACATCGCCTCGATTAATGACCCAAATCACCTCTGTTGAATTGTCGGCAGTGCCAAGCCCGTCTGACGAAAGTATTACGTTGTTCACCAACTCATCTAGCCTCAAATCCAAATTCGCCTCAATCAAAATCCTGACCACTCCCAGAGCGTGCCTTCGCAATGCATACGGGTCTTTGTCCCCCGTTGGCATCTGCCCGATCCCAAATAGTCCTACAAGAGTTTCTAATTTATCGGCCAAGGCTACGACAAGGCCGACACGGTTCCTTGGAAGCATATCGCCCGAAAATCTTGGTTTGTAATGATCTTCGATTGCCTCTGAAACCGCAGAAGATTCTCCGTCATTGCGCGCGTAATATGCACCCATTACTCCTTGCAATTCGGGAAACTCGCCAACCATCTCCGTCAACAAATCAGCTTTTGCAAGGCGTGCGGCCTTGTCAGCTTGGGTTGCCAGTATGTCGCCGCCAATTAAATTACCAATCTCCTGGGCAAAGTAAGCTACTCGAATGCATCGCTCACCTTGCGTGCCCAGCTTGTTGTGGTAGACCACTTTGGCCAGACCTTCAACCCGCGACTCCAGTGACTTTTTACGGTCTTGGTCGAAGAAAAACTTGGCATCAGCCAGGCGCGGGCGCACCACGCGCTCATTGCCCTGAATCACTGCGCTGGCGTCTGCCGGGCTGATGTTGCTGACCACCAAAAACTGGTGGGTCAGCTTGCCAGCAGCGTCAAGCAGCGGAAAGTATTTTTGATTCGCTTTCATGGTGAGGATGAGACACTCTTGCGGCACATCCAGAAACTCGCGTTCAAACGCGCAAACCAACACATTGGGCCGCTCAACCAAGGCGGTCACTTCGTCAAGCAGGGCGTCGTCGTCTATCGCTCGCAGGCCATTGCCAAGCTTGGCCGCCGCTGCCGCCAACTGGCGAACAATTTCTGCGCGGCGCTCGGCAAAACTGGCGATGACTGCGCCGTCTTTCAGCAAAGTCGCGGCATAACTGCCAGCGTCTTTGATCACAACCGGTGACACCGCCGCCTCAAAACGATGGCCTTGCGTGGTGTTGCCTGATTTCAGTCCGAGGGCCTGAATTGGCACCACATCGGCCCCATGCAAGGCCAGCAACCCATGCGCAGGCCGCACAAAGCTCACACTGCTCCAGCCAGGCAGGTCGCAGCCGCTTTCTAGCTGGTAGCTCATGACCTTGGGAATTGGCAGTTTGGCGATGGCCTCTTCAATCGCTTTTTGCAGCCCTGCCGCCAGCGTGGCACCGGTGACCACGCTCTCGTAAAAAAGCGCTTCGGCCTTGCCGTCCAGCACACGCTTGAGCCCTGCAACGGCGCTCTCACCAGCGCCCAGCGCATGCAGGCGCTTGAGCAATGCTGGTGTAGCGTGGCCCGATGCATCCAACCCCACGGTGATCGGCATGAGCTTTTGCGAAACCGATTTGTCGGGCGCTTGGGCTACCACGGCTGTGACGTGCGCGGCCAAGCGCCTAGGCGAAGCGAAGTTCGTTACTGCGGCATCTGCAGCCGCCAAGCCCTGAGTTTTAAGCGAATCGGCCAATGCAGAAGCAAATGCCTCACCCAGCTTTTTCAGAGCTTTAGGCGGCAGTTCTTCAACGAACAGTTCAATGAGTAAATTCTTTGTGGTCATCGTAATCAATAAATTGCATACCCAAACTGCTGGCGTTTGCCAGCATGTCTTTGTCCAGAGACAACAGGTGTGTGGCCTGACAACGTTTGGCGACAGACAAGTGCAAGGCGTCGCCGCTGCGCAGCTTGGTGTCGATGTCTTCGCACAAACGCGCTGCTTGCAAAAAATCCATGCTGTCAACCGGCACGGCAGCAAGCCCACCGGCCACCCAGAGCCCAAACTCTTGCATCAACAGGCGCACGCGCGCTTGCGTTAACTCTTGGCGCCTGGCCTTGATACCCAAAGCGCTGGCCAGCTCGGTGCGTGTCCAAATGGCGGTGAGCAACTGGCCCGCCTCTGCTTCCAGTGCACGCATGAGCGTTTCGGCGCTCGGCTCGTGCGTCAACACGGCAACCCACACACTGGTGTCTACATACACGCGACGAGACCGAGCAGGCGTGCCATCCATGTCAGTAGCGACTCATCTCGTCTTTGCTGACCGGCTGAGTAATCGGCATCTGTTTGTGCAGTTTGCGAATGCGTTCAAGCAATTGCTTGCGCGTCAACAACGCCTCTTGCTGACCAACATCTTGCAGCGCCAGAAGCCGTTGCCCAAGCTCTTGGGGCGACAGACTTGATCCCTCATTCACACCAATGTCGCGCGCCAGCCTTGCGGGCAAGCGCACGGCCAAACTATTGCCCCAACGGTTGACTTGCAGTTCCATCGCTCACTCCTCACGTAGATACGCGTATCTACATTCTAAGTTATTGGCCATTTTATGCCGCCTTTTTCGTCATCGGCGCCATCTGCGCCACCCACTCGCGCGGTGCCAGCGGAAAACCCAAGCGTTCACGGCTCTCAAAGTAGCTTTGCGCCACCGTGCGTGCGAGGTTACGCAAACGCCCGATGTAGGCGGCGCGCTCGGTCACGCTGATAGCGCCACGCGCGTCCAGCAGGTTGAAGGTGTGCACACCTTTGAGAACCTGTTCGTAAGCTGGCAAAGCCAGTTGCTGCTCCATCAAATACTTGGCCTGCTTTTCATGCGCGGAGAAGGCGGCGAACAGAAAGTCGGCATCGCTATGCTCGAAGTTGTAGGTTGATTGCTCGACCTCGTTTTGCTTGTACACATCGCCATAAGTCAGGCCGTCTGTCCAGGTCAGGTTGTAAACGTTGTCCACACCCTGCAGGTACATGGCCAGACGTTCCAGGCCATAGGTGATTTCGCCGGTGATGGGGCGGCAGTCAATGCCGCCGACTTGCTGGAAGTAGGTGAATTGGGTGACTTCCATGCCGTTCAACCAGACCTCCCAGCCCAAGCCCCAGGCACCCAGCGTTGGGTTTTCCCAATCGTCTTCGACAAAACGGATGTCGTTTTTTTTCAAATCGAACCCCAACGCCTCGAGCGAGCCCAGGTACAACTCCAGAATGTTGCTAGGCGCGGGCTTCAACACCACCTGGTACTGGTAGTAGTGCTGAAGGCGGTTGGGGTTTTCGCCGTAGCGGCCATCTTTGGGGCGGCGACTGGGTTGTACGTAGGCGCATTTCCAGGGTTCTGGGCCCAAAGCGCGCAAAAACGTGGCGGTGTGCGAGGTGCCTGCGCCCACTTCCATGTCATAGGGTTGCAGCAGGGCGCAGCCCTGGTCGGCCCAATAGGACTGCAATTTGAGAATGATTTGTTGAAACGTCAGCATGACCACAGTAGGTTGGCGGTGGAGTGAACAGCGGTTTGACCCGCGTAAACCCTTGATTTTACGGGCCTGGGCTTGGTTTACTCTTAAAGTTATGAAGATTGCACCATGAACACCCAACAACTGATTTTGAGCCTGGTTTTGGCCACCATGGTGTTTGCTGTGGCGCTCGAGGTCAAACCGTCAGACTTTGCCAGGGTCGCCAAAACGCCCAAAGCGGTGATTGCCGGGCTGATTCCGCAGTTCATTTTGCTGCCGGTTGGCACTTGGCTTGCCACGCTGGTGCTGAATTTGCCTGCAAACATTGAGGTTGCGATGATTTTGGTCGCCTCGTGCCCAGGCGGCAGTTTGAGCAATGTGGTGACGCATTTTGGGCGGGGCAACACGGCCTTGAGTGTCAGCATTTCAGCGGTGGCCAGCCTGATCGCCTTGTTTGCCACGCCGCTCAACTTCAGTTGGATGGTGGCGCAAAACCCCAACACCGCCAGCTGGCTTAAGGTTCTGACGATTGACCCGTCTGACATTTGGTTCAGCCTGGTATTGCTGCTGGCGCTGCCCATGAGCCTGGGCCTGGTGGTGGCCACCCGCTTGCCCGCCTTGACTGCGAAAATTCAAAAACCTCTGGCCAAATTTGCACTGGTCATGCTGCTGGTTTTCATTGTGGCGGGCTTGGTCAAAGAGCGACAGTTACTGAACATGGCGCTGTTGCCCCTGTTGCTTTTGGTAGTGGCTCACAACGCCTGTGGGCTGTTTTTTGGCTGGGCCACAAGCCTGGCGATGGGCTTGAGCGAGCCCAACCGGCGTGCGGTGATGATTGAAGGCGGCATGCAAAACGCGGGGCTGGCGCTGGGCATCATTGCCGTGCAGTTCAACAGCGACCTGGGCATGGTGACACTTGCAAGTTTGTGGGGTATTTGGCATATTGTGAGCGGCATGACACTGGCAAGTTTGTGGAGGAGAAAAGATGCAAAGCAAAAAAAGCACACCGCTTGATTGGGTGTTTAAAAACGCGCTGGTTGTGGACGGCCGCGGCACCGAGCCGTTTGTGGCCGATGTCGGCGTGCGAGGCGGACGCATTGTTGCCATAGGCCAAGCGATCACTCAGGCAGCCACACAAACCGTGAACGCCACCGGTCTGTGGCTCACGCCCGGTTTTGTCGACATTCACACCCATTACGACGGCCAAGTCACCTGGGACGCCTGTTTCACCCCCAGCATTTACCACGGCGTAACGACCCTGATGATGGGCAACTGCGGCGTGGGTTTTGCCCCTAAGCGCCCCGGTGGTGAAGACGCCTTGGTCAAGCTGATGGAAGGCGTTGAAGACATTCCGGGGGCAGCCTTGCACGAGGGCATTCGCTGGGACTGGGAGAGTTTTGGCGAGTACATGGATTCGCTGGCTAAAACCCCGCGCAGCCTAGACTACCTGGTGCAAGTGCCGCACGACCCGCTGCGCATGTATGTGATGGGCGAACGCGCGGTCACCGACCAGGCGGCCACGGCGCTCGACGTGGAGGCCATGCGTGAACTGCTGCGCGAAGCGCTGGAAGCGGGCGCGGCAGGCTTCAGCACGGGGCGAAGCGACAACCATCGCACCTCTGAGGGCAAAGAAACGCCCGCCTCTGCCGCCAGTGTGGCCGAACTGACAGGCATTGCCAAAGCCTTCACGG
>JANPCR010000028.1:0-47105 GCA_031431035.1 Rhodoferax sp. | reverse complement strand
CCGCGTGCCAAGGGCCAAGTTGCACCTGGCGCTTGGCTTCGGCCATGGTGCCAGCGGTGGTGACCTGCACTTCCAGCCTGGCGGCCAGCGTTCTGTATTGAATCGCCAAAGCAATCAAGTCCTCTACCACCAGCACGCGCAGTCCAGGAAAGAGGGAAGCGATTTGGGGGGCAGACATGGTGGGGCTTGCTGGAGGCGTGGATGGTGGCGTGGAAGAGGGCGTGGAAGAGGGCGAAGTGGAGGGTGAGAAGGTTGGCGAGGTGGAGGGCGTGAAAGCGGGCGTGGGCGTGAGTTTTTGCAAAATGCGAATTGTCAAAGGCGAGTTGGAAGGCGAGTTGAAGGTGAATTGAAGGCGAGTCTTTTGCAATTTGCAACGATTGCGTGTTTCTGGCAAGAGGTTCAGGCTGAAATGTTGATGTTACGCAACACATTCACGTTGATTTGCTGAATCTAATGGCACGCTAGTTGCGTATCTGGATCATCCTGCCCCAGCATCGGGGCTCATTCAGAAAGGGCAAGTTCATGAAATTCGCTAAACAACTCCTCGCACTGGCCGTCGTTGGCGCTGCAATGTCCGCTCAAGCCGAGTCCAACATCAATTCAGGCGCAGCCCCAGGTTTGTCGACCACAGCCCGCTTGAATTTCAGCGTGATCATTCCACGCATCATCTTTTTGCGCGTTGGCTCGGGGACTAACTTCGCCGTCAACACGGCGGTAGACACCGTGACATTCACAGTGCCTGACGCCGATGTCGGCACGGGAACAGACATAGCAGGCGTGACCGTACCCGCAGGTGGCGTGGTAGCGCGTGTTTTGGGGAACGGCGGTAACGTGAGCTTCTCAGCCAACGGCACGTCGGGCGGTTTGACCAACACGGGTCTGACCCCCATTCCCTGGACGCAGATTGCCCCGACTGCCGTAGGCGCGTTGCCTCACCCAGCCATCGGCAACGGCGTGTCCGGTGCGATATCCACCTTGACCGCAGTCCTGGGCGTGGTGGACCAAACCGCGACCTGGAACTTCAACTACCTGAACGACGTGATCAAAGGCGCTGGCACCTACAACGGCACTGTGACCTACACCGCCGCGCTTCCTTGATTGCCAGCTACTCAACTGAACAGTACCGGAGCACATTATGAAATTCGCTAAACAACTCCTCGCACTGGCTGTGGTCGGTGCGGCTTTCTCAGCCCAGGCTGAGTCGAACATCAATTCGGGCGCTGCCGCAGGTTTGTCTACGTCGGCCCGCTTGAATTTCAGCATCATCGTGCCGCGCATCATCTTTTTGCGCGTCGGCTCGGGGACCAACTTCGCCGTCAACACAGCGGTTGACACCGTGACATTCACGGTGCCTGTCGCTGATGTCGGCTCAGGCGCGGACGTGGCTGGTGTGACCGTACCCGCAGGTGGTGTGGTGGCACGTGTCTTGGGCAACGGCGGTAACGTCAGCTTCTCAGCCAACGGCACGTCGGGCGGTTTGACCAACACAGGTCTGACCCCCATTCCCTGGACGCAGATTGCCCCGACTGCCGTAGGCGCGTTGCCTCATCCAGCCATCGGCAACGGCGTGTCCGGTGCAATATCCACCTTGACTGCGGTCCTTGGCGTGGTGGACCAAACCGCGACCTGGAACTTCAACTACCTGAACGACGTGATCAAAGGCGCTGGCACCTACAACGGCACCGTGACCTACACCGCTGCGCTGCCTTGACCTGAAGGCACTTAGGCAGAAGAGGGCATTCGCGCCCGGTTCGTGGGCTTTCTTACAACGCACTTCAATCACCTTGAAGTGCGTTTTTCATTGGTTTTTGCAAAAAAAGAACCTGCAGGTTCTTTTTTTAAAAAAGCATCGAAAATATCAATGAAATAGAACTCTAGCTCTCCAGTATATTGACTAGTTTGCTATATATTTTATAGTAATTCGGTGGAGCACTCTGCTCAGAGCTGACTCTGGGTTCGACAACTCAACGGTCGGAATTTGCCACTTCGGGCTGTCCCTCTGGCCAACTTTTCGCAAATTGCAATGAAAAGATGATTTTTTTTCGCATTTTGCGATCAAACTTTGTTTGCGACTATAAAGGCAGGCTCAAGTCCGCTTGAAATGGCGAAATCTGGAGTCAAAGCGCGAATTTCACCCGCAACAGACCCACAACAGACCCACCACAGACCTGCATATGACCCGGCGCGGACCCAACAAACCTGGCACGTCATTTGCATAACTAGGCTCCAGACTCTAATTTTCTGAGCCAAACCAAGAAAGCGAAAACTATGAAATTCGTCCAAACCCTCCTCGCACTGGCTGCCATTGGCACTGCGATGTCTGCGCAAGCCGAATCCAATATCGTCACGGGCGCAGCAGCCGTGTCCCCAGGCGCAGTGGCCCGCCTGGACTTTCGCATCAATGTGCCCAAAGTACTGTATTTGCGGGTAGGTTCAGGTATCGATTTCACTGACGTCCCCACGGTTGATGAGGTGGTGTTCACTGTGCCTGCGACGGCGGTTTTGACACCCGGCGCCAACGTCAATGGCGTGGGCTCGGCAGGCGTCATCACCGCCCGTATTTTTGGCAATGGTGGCAACGTCTCATTGAGCACCGTGGGATCAGGCTCAGGCCTGGTCAGCGGCCCCGATACCATCGCCTGGTCGGAAATTTTGCCAAGCTCGATTGGCGGTACTTTCGCCAACCCCGCGATCAATTCGTCAAGCACCGTCACCGCCGTGGGTCGCATCGTGAGCCGGTCTGGCACCTGGGCGTTTGCCTATGACAACATTTCCACCACCCCGGAAGGAAGCTACCTGGGGCAGGTAACGTACACGGCCACCGTGCTGTAAGTCAAAGCAAGCAGATCTCTTCTCAAGCACACTTCGGCTCTAGCCTGAAGTGTGCTTTTTTACTTGTGAGGTTGGTTTGAATTGAGGGTTCCGTAATCGATGAGCCTGGGGGGCAAAGAATCCCTCTATCGGTCGTGACACCGTGACTCAAGCCCTATCTCCCTGAGAATTTCGCAATTTGCAAATAAATACGTGATTCACTTGCAAAATGCGAATATCGAAAATTTTGAAACGAGGTGGATTGGGTAAAAGGGGCCTTCTGACCGCCAATTCGTGAACAACTTCACGGCTTCGAGTCTGAAAACACCACCAAAAACCTGGCACACCAATTGCTTAGATAGGTTATCAGCCCCGAACTCATGTGGGCTCACTACTGAAAGGTTACCCCATGAAATTCGTCAGGACCCTCCTCGCACTGGCTGTTGTTGGTGCTGCAGTCTCCGCTCAAGCTGAGTCCAACTTTGTCACGGGCGCTGCTGCCGTGACCCCCGGTGCAGTTGCCCGCCTTGACTTCCGTATTAACGTTCCTAAAGTGCTGTTTTTGCAAGTTGGCACGGGTACTGAGTTCATCAACGTTGGCACGATCAACCGTGTGGATTTCGACGTGTTGCCTGCTGACGTCATCACCCCTGGTGCCAACGTGGCCGGTGTGAGCACTGGCGGCACGATCAACACCCGCGTCTTCGGCAACGGCGGTGACATTACTCTGGTCAACGTAGGTTCGGGCGCAGGATTGGTCAATACCCCAGGCGACATCATTCCTTGGTCCCAAATCCTGCCAGCCGGAACGGGCACATTCGCCAACCCGGCAATCAACAACACAGCGACACTGACAGCTGCCGCCCGGATCGTTAACCAAACCGGTGTTTGGACATTCGCCTACGACAACACTGTGTCGGTTCCAGAAGGTCAGTACAACGGTCGCGTGACCTACACAGCCACGATGCCTTAATTTGCCCAAGCGCTGAACTTCCCGGTCAATCCCGGTAATTCATCACCAAAGCACGCTCCGGGTTGGCCTGGAGCGTGCTTTTTCACTGGGGGCAGGGTTCCCCTGGGGCAAGGCGTATGGGAGAATTCGGCCTGTCAGCGCTTCAAAAGCCGACTCCACACTCTCTGGAAGGAGAATCATGAGCAACTATCGGATCGCGCAGGCAGCTAGCGGGGGCTTTTCCCATCAAGCCCGGCTTTTGTGCTTTGCAGCAGCGCTCGGCGCTTGCCAAGTGGCCCATGCCTGGGTGTTGAACATCCCGGCAGGTGCCCGCACCGTTTATTTGGGCGTTGGCAATTCCACCCCCAACGCCAACAATGCCACTGTCAACTTGGTCACCACCACCTTGCTGGCGGCCGATGTCGGTAGCGGTGTTGCCAAGCTGATGACCAGCAATAGCACCCAAGCCAACAGCCCGTTTGACAATTTTGCGGTTTGCACGCCTGCGACGAATCAAGTTTATGTGGGCGGGTTTTACCGCATGCCAGGCGCCAGCGCCACCTCGGCCGTGCTGCAAGTGGCGACTTTGGCCAATTTGGTCAGTGGGGCCAACAGCATTCCATTTGGGCAAATCAGTTGGACCAGCACGTCCATTGGCAACGGTGGGGCGGCAGACATTCCAGCGGGGAACTTTGTCACCGGAGGCACGCGCTTTTTGCGCAATATTGGGGCCAACACCTTTGTTGAAAACTGCCACACCTTCAGCTATGCCAACACCGCGCCAGTGGCCAGCGGAACTTACACGGGTGTGGCCACTTACACCCTGACCGCCCCATGAAACCGCAAGTTAAAGTTTTAGGTAAAACCGCTGCCTGGCGCGGGCTCGCGGCAGTTTTAGCGGCTACCGTGACGCTTTTGCTGGCTTTGCCAATGGGCGTGTCGGCAGCCACCTTTCCGGTGGACGATTCGCGCAGCACGGTGTTGGATTCGACTTTGCCATTGCAATGGCGCACGCTGTCGCCTTCGCAGGGTGACCACATCATGCAGGGCACCACCCGCGTGCAAATCCGTCTGGACACCCGCGCCTGGGTGGGCAAAATCGGTCGCATTTACATGACGCTGCCAGCCCAAGTCAATGGCACCTTGGTGGCGAGCTGGCGCACCCAAGGGCCGCTCTTAAGCGGGCAATTAAACTCAGGGGCGCGCGGCCTGGTCTGGTCGGGTGTCATTCCCACGGCGTCATTGGACGACGTGTTGACGGTCACCATTCAAACCGATGGCCGCTTTTTGTCCAGTGCCCAGTTGTTGCGGTTTGCTTTTGAGATTGATGTGCCATGAAATATTTGAGTCGGTTCGCGGTGTTCATGTTGTTGGCCTTTGTGTCTTTGTTGGCCATGCCCACACTGAGCCTGGCGCAAGGCTTCTCCGCGCTCATTTCTCCGCCCCGGGTTGAAACTGCGGTTAAACCCGGCCAAACCACCCGCCAGGTTCTTGAGGTGTCGCAGGTCGGGCCCCTGCCAGGTCGTTTCAAGGTCTACACCAACGACTGGCGCATCAACGCTACGGGCGGGGTTGACTTTTTCGACGCGCTGCAGCCGGACAGTTGCCGCCCCTGGGTCGCTTTGGAGCGCAAAGAAATGACCGTCGCAGGCAACGGCAAGTTGCGTTTCCGGTTCGAAATCACGCCGCCCGCTGATGCACCGGCCATTGAATGCCGTTTTGCCATCATGTTCGAAGGGCTGGACTCGGCCACGGCGTCCAGCTCGTCAGGCATCAGTTTTCCAGTCTCAGGGCGCATTGGCGTGATCGTTTACGCGGGCATGGTGGGCACCCAGTCTGCAATGCAAATTGCCGGGCACCGCATCAGCGCCGACGCCGCCAAACTTCCGACGCTGGATGTTCGCAACACCGGCACGGCCCATGGCCGGGTCGCAGGCTTGCTGGTGGGCACCGATGACAAAGGCATCAAACTGGAATTCACGCCCAGCACCCTGCCAGTCCTGCCGGGCGAAACGCGGGCAATTGCCCTGAGCGCCAATCTGGAGGGCGGCGCCCCAGTGACGGTGGTCAATTACCCGGTCACTGTCAAAGGTGCGCTGGAGTTGGACGGCAAACGGGTGCCTTTTGAGCACACGTTCAAGGCACAGTAATGCACCCTCTAGCGCGGCAATTAACGCGGCAAATTGCTTCAATTGCCGCGTTGATTTGCAGCGTTCCCCTGTGCGAGGTGGCGCAAGCCCAAGCCCAAACACAGCCTCTGGCTGAGGCCCCGCCCACGCCCCCGCCCACGCTGACGCTGACGCCGACTGTTCCGGCCCAGCCAGTTCCCCCAGCGCCCTATCAAGACCGCGTGATGCAGGCGACCACCGCGGACGAAGCCGACGCCGACAATCAGCGCCCCTATGACAATGCCGGCCTTCCGCGCGGCTACAGCCTGGAAGCTCAGACTGACTTGCGGCAAAGTCAGGGCATCGTCACCCGGTCCCTGGGCTTGAAAGCCAGCGGTTACATGGACACCCTGCATTTCGGTGGGCTATCGGGCAACGTCACTTGGCAGGGCGATGGTGACGGCACGGGCCAACCTGTGTCTTACATCTTGCGCCAGATTGGCATGGCTTTTGAGGGCGGCTGGCGGGCTGACAACGCCCTGGGCATGACCAATTTGCCCACCCTGGATCTGGCCCGCAAAAGCCCTCGCATCACCTTGACTGGCCCCACCATGCTGGGCTTGACCAGCCATTGGGTTCGCAATGGCGACCTGGGTGTGCTGCTGGGTGCAGGCAAACCAGGGCAGTTTTCAGGGTTTCCGGTGGCCCGGTTTGACATTGCATCGGGTGGCAACTACGCCCTGCTGGGTGTTCACGACCAAAGGCGCAATGCCCGCGGTTTGTGGGCCTGGGGCGGCATGCTGGCACAAGCCAACAACGTTCCATCGGTGCTGTCGTTTTCTGCTGAAGGCATGGGCACCCTGAACGCTCAAGGAACCTACTTGACCGGTCGCCACGAATGGCCAGGCTCAGACGCTGCCGACGGGGGTGGTTTCGTACAAGTTAACTTGCTGGCAGGCGGCAATACGGGCATTAACTTCGATGGCCTGGCCAACCCGCGTGCCAACGGTCTTTGGCTGGATGGCGGGTTTTCTCAAGGCCCGGTGTTGCACAGCTGGGGCCTGTTCCGGTTGGACCCCCAACTGGCGTGGCTTGATCTGCCAACTGCCAATGATTTGCAGGGCGGCTATTGGCGCTTATCCCGGCGTACGCGGCAATGGTCGATGGAGACCAGTCTGGATCTTTTGAGCTCGGTTTCAGGCACCACCTCGAACGGCTACTTTGCATCGCAAAGCCTGCGCTACCAGTACAGCAGCAGCACCAGTTTTGGCGGTTCGGCCAACTTGCGGCGCTTTGGTGGAAATTCGCAGGCTTTGCTGTTGTACTCCCAGTTTGTCAACCCGTTGGGCAGCAGCCGCGCGCAGGCCGAATGGGCCAATGCCGATTCGGGCGACCGTTTGACGCGCTTTCAGCTGGATCACGACTGGAGCTTTGTCCAGGCGCTGCGCCTGTCTACCTCGGTGTCGCTTGACACGGAACGCAAGCAAGGCGTTGAGTCCCAAGGGCGCGGTGTGGCGATTAACGGCGACTGGTTGTTGGGCCAAAACCTGTCGGCCACGCACAGCTTGCAAGGGCGCTGGAGCACCGAGCAAACGCAGTTCACGCTGAACACAGGCGTGACCTGGCGTTTTGCGCCGCAATGGTCACTTCAGGCCAATATTTTCGCCATTCAGGGCCAAGTGAACCCTTTTGTTCTGGCGCAAAGCCCATTGACCCCGGTCGTGCCCATCACCCAGGCGCTCAACGACAATGGCGTGTTCATGACGGTGCGTTACGACTTCAACGCCGGGCGTGCCAACGCGCCCCTGGGTGGCGCGCCAGGCACCGCAGCAGGCCGTTTGGAGGGCTCTGTTTACTTGGATGACAACCAAAGCGGCAAACGCGAGGCCAGTGAACGCGGTGCTGCCAACGTGACAGTGGTGTTGGATGGGCGCTTTTCAGTCCAGACCGACGCGCA
The DNA here is from genome assembly GCA_031431035.1 of Rhodoferax sp. Taxonomy (GTDB): domain Bacteria; phylum Pseudomonadota; class Gammaproteobacteria; order Burkholderiales; family Burkholderiaceae_C; genus JANYCG01. Next base: position 39,277 of record JANPCR010000028.1, on the reverse strand, counting down.
AGGCCGCTTTGAATTTGCCTATGTCAAAAGTGGTGCCCACGTGCTGACGGTGATCAGCGACAACCTGCCCCTGCCATGGGGTTTGGTCAAAGATGGCCGCACCGAGGTGCGCGTGGTCACGCGCGACACGACCGTCGTCGATATTGGTGCGCAAAAGCAGTAGCGGCGCTGCACGGGCTTGCCTTGCCTACAATCGGGGCCAGCCCAATGGCATGAACTGCGAAAGAAAACACCGATGAGCATCAAGAGCGACAAATGGATACGCCACATGGCCGAAACTACGGGCATGATCGAGCCGTTCGAGCCCGGCCAGATTCGCAGTCGTGAGGTCAATGGCGCGGCGCAAAAAATCATTTCCTACGGCACCAGCAGTTACGGCTACGACATTCGCTGTGCACCGGAGTTCAAGGTGTTCACCAACATTCACAGCACGGTGGTGGACCCGAAGAATTTTGACGAAAAGAGTTTTGTCGATTTTCAGGGCGACAGTTGCATCATTCCGCCCAACAGCTTTGCTTTGGCCCGCACGCTGGAATACTTTCGCATTCCGCGCAACGTCTTGACTATTTGTCTGGGCAAAAGCACCTACGCCCGCTGCGGCATCATTGTCAACGTGACCCCGTTTGAGCCCGAATGGGAAGGCTACGTGACCCTGGAGTTCAGCAACACCACACCGCTGCCCGCCAAAATCTACGCGGGCGAAGGTTGCGCGCAGGTGCTGTTTTTTGAAAGCGACCCCAACGATGTTTGCGAAGTCAGTTACAAAGACCGGGGCGGAAAATACCAGGGGCAAGTGGGTGTGACGCTGCCCAAAGCGTGAACGAATGCGCATTTTGGGTGGAGCGGAACCTCTAATCGGATCGCCCTTCTCAAGTTAACAACACGGGTTTTTGACACACTCACTTACAGTCTGCCTCTTACTAATTAAAGGGAGGCTTTCATGTCTTTTCGTCTGATCTCAATCGCACTGGTCTGCGCCGCGGTGACCGGTTGCGCATCCATCACCAACGACACCACAACGCCGATTCGCTTTGAAACTTTCAATGCCGCGGGCGTTGAAGTCAAAGACGCTGAGTGCAAGTTGGAAAACGACTATGGCGCACAAAACGTGAAGACGCCCGCCACCGTCAACGTGCGCCGCTCGTCCAAAGACCTGCAAGTGACTTGCGTCAAAGCAGGTGAGTCTGATGGCCGCGGTGTTGCGATTTCTCGCGCCAACGCGGGCATGGCCGGCAACATTATTTTTGGTGGCGGTATTGGGGCCATCATCGACCACAACAAGGGCACCGCCTACACCTACCCACAGTGGATGCAAGTGGTCATGGGCAAGCTGTTGACGTATGACCGCAGGGCCGATGTTGACGGTCAACCCAACCGCGGCGCTGATGTGCCTGCGGCCGAAGTCAAGAAGTAAAGCCAAAAAGTAACGTCAAAAAGTAATTTGCCAGTGCGTTCGCTGCATGGTTAAATTCCACGCACTATGCACAAAAAATTCGGGTCAGTGATCAAGTCGAGGGCGAACTGGGTTTGCGTTTTGTTGTGCCTCGCCTTGACAGGGTGCGCCACCATGTCGGCTGATGAGTGTCGTGTAGCCAACTGGAGCGACGTAGGCCTGCGCGATGGATTAACGGGCTCTGCATTGTCCAAACTGGACGACCGCGCGAAAGACTGTGCCGAAGCCAAAGTGGCCTTGGACACGCCGCGCTACCTGCAAGGGCGGGAGCAGGGTTTGCAGCAGTTTTGCCGAATTGAAAACGCGGTGCCTTTGGGGCTGAATGGCAAAAATTACAGCGGCGTGTGCCCGGTCACGATAGACGCGGAATTTCGCCGGCGATTTCGTCTGGGGCGCGATGTGTATGACGCCAGAGCGGCTTTGAGCAGCTTGGAGGGCAATATCAACAACGCCGAAGAACGCCTGCGCACTGCCGCCACGGACGATGACAGGCGTCGCGCCCGTGAAGCCCTGCGCGACCTGGATCTGGACATTCGCCGCGCGCGGGATCGCTTGCGCGATGCGGAACGGGCTTTGGACCGGTTAAGGTAAAGCTAGCCCTGCGCAGGATTGTGCAATGCAGCCTTCAGCGTTTCCAAAATGAAATCTACAACCTGTTCGCCCCGGGTTGCCATGGCAACCTGAACATTCGGCTTTGCTTGGGCCATCGGCTTGAAGTTGCAAACCGTCATGCCCCGGGTGAACTCGCCAACCCGTTCCACATCCACCTGAGCCGCGACAAATTCAAACAGTTCCGGCGCAGCCAACCAGGCGGTCACAACCGGGTCGTACAAGGGCATGGGTGATGTCCCGTCCTCGCTTCGAATCCGTTGGTAGGCGTCCAGGTACCCGGCCAGCACCTTGGCTTGCGGACCCGGCCAAATTTGCATGGCCCGCACATGTTTTTGCGTGACCAGAACCTGACGACAGAGGTTCAGGCCAAACATGCGCAGCGCAACGCCAGACTTCATCACCCCATCGGCCGCTTCCGGGTCGGCAAACACATTGAACTCTGCCGCTGGCGTGTGGTTGCCCCGATCGGTCGATCCACCCATGAAGACGATTTCAGAAATGCATTCGGTCACGCTAGGGTCAAGCAACAAAGCGCGGGCGATATTGGTCATCGGCCCCAAAGCCACGACGGTGACGGGCGTTGGGCTGGCGTGAATCGCGGCAAGCATCGCCGCCACGGCATCCGCGCCGTTGGGTGGATCAGCACTGGGCGGCAAAGGCTGCCCTTCGGTGCGCATGCCGCTTTCGCCCAAAATGTTTTGCGCAGTGAGGCGCGGCAAATCTGACGGGCGAACGTTAAGCGCCTTGTCAGCGCCTGCAAAAACTGGCATCTGCAGCCCGTGGAAGTGCCGAATGGCCAGCGCGTTGGCCAAGGTGTGGCGCAAGGGCGCGTTGCCAGCCACCACACTCATGCCAATCCACTCAACATTGGGGTTCGCTGCCAGCATCAGCATGGCAAGCCAGTCGTCGAACCCGGGGTCAGCGTCTAGCCAAACGCGGCGCTTTGCAGGCTCGGTCATTTGGGAGGGGCAAAAACCGTCAAGGGTTCAATGACACGCTTTTCAGCACTTGGGTGAACTGGGCGCGGTCCTTCTCGATGAAGCTCACAAACGCGTCGGGCGTGCCCCCGCGCGGCACGATGGCCTGCTCCTGCAATTTGCTTCGCACCGCATCAGTCTTCAGCACTTCAGTGATTTCTTGCGCCAGCCGCGCCACCACGGGTGCGGGTGTTTTGGCTGGCGCGTACAGGCCCGCCCAGCTCACCACGTTGAAGCCCTTGAAACCGGTCGCCTCTGCCACGGTGGGCACGTCCGGCAAACTGGGCAATCGTGCGTCGCCCGTCACGGCTAGGGCCTTGACAACTTTGGACTGAATATGGGGCAGAGCCGAGGCGCTGATCATCAAGGCCAAGTCAACCTGTCTGCCGGCAACGTCATTGGCGATTTGCGCGGCACCCCGGTACGGAATATGCACCATGTGCACGCCCGCTTTGGCCTTGATCATTTCGGTCGCCAAATGCGGAATAGTGCCAATGCCCGAGCTTGCGTAGTTCAGCCGTCCAGGGTTCTTTTTGGCATAGGCCAAAAGCTCTGGCAGGTTGTTGGCTGGCACCGAAGGGTGCGCCACCAGCACCATGGGCGCGGTGTTGACCAACACCACCGGAATCAGCTCCTTGAGCATGTCAAAACGGTAGGGCGATTGCCCAGACACCACAGGCGATAAAAACGGCGAATCCCCCGCCATGATCAGGTTGTAGCCGTCTGCAGTGGCTGCAATCGCCTTGCTGATGCCCACCACGCCGCCCGCGCCCGTGGCGTTGTCAACCACCACACTTTGTCCGAGGCGCACAGCCAAATTTTGAGCAATAAGGCGGGTGGTGGCGTCCAGACTGCCCCCAGCGCTGAAGGGCACGATGATGCTGACGGGTTTGGCGGTTGGCCAGGCCGCTTGAGCCTGCGCAGGGCCTGCCATCGTGCAGGCAGTTAGAGCGATTAGAGCCGCCGATGAAAGTGAAATTGTTTTTAGCATGGGTCGTTTCCTTGGTGAGTCAAATCTTGCCTGCGCAGGTCGTCAAAGCGCTGGCTCCAATCGCTGCGCCATTGGCGACGCGTGCTGTCGTCAATCCAGGCGGCGTCCAGGCCATTGTGCATAAAACCGCGTAAATCGTCAGCGGTAAAGCCGAAATCCCGCTGCATGCTGGCCCAGGCCTGAGTGGGTGTCACATGGTGCAAGGTGGGGTCATCGGTGTTGGGGTGGATGCGCAACCCAAGCTTGGGCATTTGCCGAATGGGGTGGTCCAGCGCCCAGCGATCTGGGCTCAAAGTGCGCAGGTAAAAGGAATTGGTAGGAACCACGGTGAACACCAGGCCCCGGTCTGCGCACTCTTGGGCGAAAGCCGGGTTGTCGATGACCGTGTAACCGTGGTCAATGCGGTCGACTTTCAGCAGATCAACGGCGGTGCGCACGTTCGTCCAGGGCATGCCAAATTCACCCGCGTGGGCGGTTGTGCGCAGGCCCGCGCGCCGGGCGGCCGCATAGGCTTCTGCAAAAAGCTCGGGCGGGCGGTCGATTTCGCGGTAGTCAATGCCAATGCCCACAACGTGCGGGTGGCGGTTTTCTGTTATCCAGCCCACCATTTCAAGGGCTTGTGCGGGGCTTGCTTCGCGGTCAATCGCGGGCACAAGCCGCCCGATGATGCCGCAGTCAGTTTGCGCATCGGCAACGGCCTGCACGATGGCCGCCTGGGCTTGGGTGTAGGGAATGCCAGAGGTCTCCACAGTGCCTGTCGGGTTCCAAAAAAATTCGGCATAACGCACGGTGTGGGCTGCGGCGTCTTGCAGGTACTCGTAGGCGATGCGGTGCAGGTCATCAGGTGATTTGACCAACTGCGCGTCCAGCGACCGCAACACGCGCAACACGCCCACGGGCTTGGCACCCCGGGTGTAAAAAGACTCAATATCCGCTTCACTGACCCCCGTGTTGGCGCGGCGGGCCAGGGCGGTGAACGTGCTGCGCCGCACGGCACCCAGCAGATGGCAATGCAGCTCGGCCTTGGGCATGGCCTGCAAAAATTCTATGGACAGCGCTGGGGGAGGTGCGACGGAAACCCCCTTGATCGGATTGTTCAATGAATCGCCCCTGCGCCGATTGAAACGTCTTGCTGGTTCGCCAGCGCGCAGCGCACCGCAATATGCAGCCCACGCGCCATGTCAAGCAGCGCCATAGAGGGGTTACCTTGACCGGTGGCAAACGGCACGTGCACAAAACCGCCCCGTGTTGTTTTGAATGGGGACTTTTTAAGCCCGCGCTGCGTCGCCAAAAAGTGCATCAAGCCATAAAACACATGGTTACAGACAAAAGTGCCAGCGGTTTGCGAGACTTCTGCAGCAATGCCTGCCTGCAGCAGGTCGCGCACCATGGCTTTGATGGGCAGGCTGCTGAAATAGGCCGCAGGCCCCTCTGCCACCACTGGCGTGTCAATCGGCTGGGCCTGGTGGTTGTCAGCAATGCGCGCGTCGTTGACGTTGATTGCGACGCGCTCTATCGACAAGGCACTTCGGCCACCGGCCTGGCCGACACAAATGACCAATTGGGGGTTGTGGCTAAGCAAAGCCTCGCGCAAAGCGGCAATTGACGCGTCAAACACAGTGGGCAATTGCTCCACCACCACCCGGTGCCCTGCAATTTGGCGACCCTTCAGCGCCTGCACCGCCAGCCAGCTTGGGTTGATGCTTTCGCCCCCAAATGCGTCAAAGCCAGTCAGCAAAACGCTGGGTTTGGCGGCACGCGCCTGGGCTGAGGGTTTGGCCTGCTGGGGCGGCTGCGACTTGCGTTGTACCATGCGTCTAATTTAGCGCAATTGGACCCGTCAGGCTGCGCTGTGAAACCAACGACCGACCAAGGAGCCAGTATGAAATGGGAAGGCAATCGCGAATCTGAGAACGTTGAAGACCGCCGGGGTGACGGCAGCGGTGGTGGCGGTGGTCGGGGCGGCATCGGCGGGCGCGGCATTGGCATTGGCTCCATCGTGATTGCGTTGGCGGCGTCCTACTTTTTTGGCATCAACCCGATGACGGTTTTGGGCATTCTGGGTGGCGGCGAAGCGCCCCAGGCCCAAGTGGCCCAGGGCCCTGCCCAGCGCCCGCCTGCGGACGACCGCATGGCCAAATTTGTCGGCACTGTGCTTGCCGACACCGAAGACGTGTGGAAAGATGTCTTCACCAAAGGCGGTGCCAAGTACAGCGAGCCCAAACTTGTTTTGTTTCGCGGTGCCACCCAAACAGCATGCGGCGGCGGCGAAGCGGCAATGGGCCCGTTTTATTGCCCAGGCGACCAAAAAGTCTATATTGACCTGGCTTTTTACCAAACCCTCAAAGACAGATTGGGTGCGCCCGGTGACTTTGCGCAGGCTTACGTGATTGCCCATGAAGTGGGGCACCACGTGCAAAACCTGCTGGGCATCAGCGCCAAAATGGAGGAAAGGCGAGGCCGCGTCAGCCAGACCGAGTTCAACGCATTGAGTGTGCGCCTTGAGCTGCAAGCCGATTGTTTTGCGGGCGTTTGGGCGCACCATGCGCAAAAATCCCGCCAAATTCTTGAAAATGGCGACGTGGAAGAAGCCATGAACGCTGCTGCCAAAATTGGCGACGACGCCCTACAAAAAGGTGGTGGCGGGCGCGTGGTGCCCGAGAGCTTCACGCATGGCACCAGTGCGCAGCGAGCCCGCTGGTTCAATAACGGCCTGCAAAACGGCAGTGTGAAGGGCTGTGACACCTTTTCTGCACGCCAAATTTAAGGTTTTGCGCCCCCTGAAGTGCAGGGCGCAGACATAGCGGATAATGGAGGTTTGCCCTAGGACAGAGATTTTTCTGGATCAAAGGGTGCCAGAACTTTGCCAAACCTCACGAAACCCATTGGAATGCCAGTGGTGGGTCACGTGTTTTGCAGCAGGTTCACCCTTTATCCCTTGACGTTTTAATGATTCACACCGCTACCGAACCCAGTTCAGCCCTTGACGCCCCGCCCAGCCCCACTGAGGCGGGCCCCGTGCTGGTGAATGCTTCATCCGCAGCTTCCTCTGCATCACCTGATTCATCGGACCAATCGGCCCCATTTGCACAGCCCGAGTCGACAGACGCGCCTGCCACGGTGTACGACCCCAACGTCATCACGCCGGGCCACTTGGCCGCGGCCCAGCTGGCCGAATCGTCCCGCCTTGACTCGTTTTCGCAATTGCAACTGGCCGAACCCCTGGCCCGCGCGGTAGCCGAACTGGGTTACGAGTCCATGACGCCGATTCAGGCGCAAGCGATTCCAGTTGTTTTGCAAGGCCGCGACGTGATGGGTGCCGCCCAAACCGGCACTGGCAAAACGGCCGCGTTCTCGCTGCCCTTGCTGCAACGCATGCTGAAGCACGAAAACAGCTCCACATCGCCCGCCCGCCATCCAGTGCGCGCGCTGGTGCTGCTGCCCACGCGCGAGCTGGCAGACCAGGTTGCCAAAGCCGTCAAAGCCTACGCCAGGTACACGAATTTGCGCACGGCGGTGGTGTTTGGCGGCATGGACATGAAGCCGCAAACCCTGGAACTGAAGGCCGGGGTTGAAGTCCTGGTGGCTACGCCTGGGCGTTTGCTGGACCATATTGAAGCCAAGTCGGCGGTGCTGAACCAGGTGGAGTACGTGGTGCTGGACGAAGCCGATCGCATGCTGGACATCGGCTTTTTGCCCGATTTGCAGCGCATTTTGAGTTACCTGCCCAAACAGCGCACGACCTTGCTCTTTTCAGCCACGTTCTCGTCTGAAATTAAGCGTTTGGCCAGCAGCTATTTGCAAGACCCGGTGACGATTGAGGTGGCCCGGTCCAACGCGGCTGCGTCAACCGTGGAGCAGCATTTCTACAGTGTGGGCGACGACGACAAACGCCACGCCTTGCACCAAATTCTGAAAAAACGCGGCATGAAGCAGGCTTTTGTCTTTGTGAACAGCAAGTTGGGCTGCGCCCGCTTGGCCCGTTCCCTGGAGCGCGAAGGCCTGAAAACCACCGCGCTGCACGGCGACAAGAGCCAGGACGAGCGCTTGAAAGCCCTGGATGCGTTCAAAAAAGGCGAAGTTGACCTGCTGGTCTGCACCGACGTGGCCGCCCGCGGGCTGGACATCAAAGACGTGCCCGCCGTGTTCAATTTCGACATTCCGTTCAACGCGGAAGACTACATTCACCGCATTGGCCGAACGGGCCGTGCTGGCGCTTCAGGCTTGGCAGTGAGTTTTGTGTCCAAATCCGACGCCCGTTTGGTGGGGGACATTGAAAAATTGCTCAAATCCAAAATTGAGCTCGAAGCCATCGAATTTGACGAAGACGCCCCCGATATTCGCAAGCAGGGCCGCATCAACGACGGACGGCGCATGTACGCAGGGCGCGACGACAGCAGCGACAACGCGCAGGACGCGGGTCGCGAACGCGGGCGGGAAGGTGGCCGGGACAGTGGCCGGGAATCCAGCCGCGATTTCAGCCGCGACACAAGCCGAGATTCAAGCCGAGATTCGAGCCGAGACAGCAGCCGCGAAACGTCCCGTGCGCCGCGCCGAGACTTTTCGCGCCCCGCGCCCGTCTCGCGCGATCCGTTTTTTGACAAACCCTACGAAGCCGCCGTCAGCACCGATGCTGATGCCGCCCCAGCTTGGGAGCCGACCGTCAAGCGCGCCGTGCGCAGCATTTCAGCCAACATCAAGCCCAAGCAGCGGGTGGCGGCGCTTTTCAAATCTGCCACGCCGGTGGTCTGAATCTGCCGGTTTGGCGGGCGGGTCAAGCCGAGACAGTTGGCAAAAACGCAAAGCAAGTTGGCAATGCGACTTGAATTGATAACTTGAAGAGTCGTTTAGTTTGCTATAAAATATATAGCAAACTATCTATATTATTCGAGAGCTAGAGGCCTATTTGATTCATATTTTGACTATTTTCATCGATTTTTAGAAAAAAAGAACCTGCAGGTTCTTTTTTGCCATTTAGCACTCACATTTCACCTGAAACAGGGTTTGCGGCAGGTTTTGGCCTGATGGCGCTTCAGGTTCCTTCAAGCGCAGCGCACTCAAACTTCCACCCCACACGCAGCCCGAATCCAGGCTCAACAGGTCGGGGCGATCCAGCCAGCCCAGGGTTGACCAATGCCCAAATGCTACGGTGACAGTCGCCGTTTGGCGGTTTGGCGCGTCAAACCACGGCACAAATCCGGCGGGTGCGTCAATAGCGCGCAGGCCTTTGGCGTCAAACTCCATCTCGCCGCTGGGCGTGCAAAATCGAATTCGGGTGAGCGCATTGACGATGAGCCGCAAACGCGCCGATCCACGCAGGTCATCGCGCCAGGCGGCGGGTTGGTTGCCATACATCTGGTGCAAAAAGTCGCCCAGGTCGGGGCTGCGCAACACCGCCTCGACCTCGCCTGCCAAGGCCATGGTTTGGTCGGCGCTCCATTGGGGCAAAACGCCTGCGTGAACCATCAAGTAATGCTGGTTTGCTATTTTTTTTGAAATTGCCAGGGGCTGCTGGGCCAGCCAATGCAGCATGTCTGCGCGCTTGGACGCTTGCAAAACCTGCTGCAACGTGTCGCTTTTGCCAGGTTGGCGCACCCCATGGGCCACGGCCAGCAGGTGCAGGTCGTGGTTGCCCAGAAGGCACTTTGCCGATTCGCCCAATTGCATCAGCCGCTGCAAAACCGCCGCAGAAGCGGGCCCCCGGTTGACCAAATCACCCAAAAAATAAAGTGTGTCGCGGCTGGGCGAAAACGCGATTTCGTCCAGCAAGCGCTGCAAGGGTTCATCGCAGCCCTGAAGATCACCAATCAAGTAAAGTGCCATATGTTTATTTTCACGCCGATTTGATGGAATTTTTACTGATCGTTTTTCTGACCTTGCTCAATGGCGTGTTTGCCATGTCAGAACTGGCTTTGGCGGCCAGCCGCAAGGCGCGCCTAGCCGCCATGTCCGAGGCGGGCGATCTGGGTGCCACTGCAGCGCTGACGCTTTTAAGCAACCCGACGCGGTTTTTATCGACGGTTCAGGTCGGCATCACCTCGATTGGCGTGTTGAATGGCATTGTGGGCGAAGCGGCGTTCAGCGAAGGCGTCGGGCTGTGGCTGCAGGGTTGGGGTGTGAGCGACAAGGCGTCCAAAATCTCCGCCACCGCGATTGTGGTCACGGTTATTACGTTTACCACCATTATTTTTGGCGAACTGGTGCCCAAGCGCATCGGCCAGTTGTACCCCGAACTGGTGGCCAGATGGGTGTCGCGGCCCATGCTGTGGTTGGCCAAAATTGCCAGCCCATTCGTTAAATTGCTGTCCGCCACGACGCAAGGCACCCTGAAGTTGCTGCGCATCGACACCAATGCCGCGCGCGCCGTGACCGAAGAGGAAATCACAGCCAGCCTGGAAGAAGGGCGCGACGCCGGGGTGATCGAACACCATGAACACCAGATGGTGCAAAACGTGTTTCAGCTCGACGACCGGCCCCTTACCTCGCTCATGGTGCCGCGCACTGACATCGAGTGGCTGGACGCCAGCCATTCGGTGGCCACCAGCCTGCACCTGGCGGGCACGGGCGGCGAACGTGGTGCCCATTCTTGGTACCCAGTGTGTCGCGGCTCGCTGGACGACGTGGTGGGCATCATCAGTGTGGGCCGTTTGCTGCAATTGGGCAACGGCCATGTCGGCAGTATTGACGCGCACATGCAAGCCGCCGTGTTCGTGCCCGAAACCCTGACCGGCATGGAACTTTTAGAACAATTTAGAGAGCGCGCAGGGCGCATGGTGTTTGTGGTGGACGAATATGGCGTGGTGCAGGGCCTGCTGACGCCCGGCGACCTGCTGGAAGCCATCACGGGCGAACTGCAGCCCAAAGCCCAAGCCGATGCCTGGGCCACCCAGCGCGATGACGGCACTTGGCTGCTGGACGGCTTGATGCCCGTGGGCGAACTCAAGGTTCGCCTTGAAATTGAAGAGCTTCCCGCTGAAGACAGGGGCCGTTACAACACCGTGGCGGGCTTGCTGATGGCGGTGTCAGGCAGTTTGCCCACCACGGGTGCGCGCATAGCCTGCGCCGATTGGCTGTTTGAGGTGGTGGACCTGGACGGGCGGCGCATTGACAAAGTGCTGGCATCGCGCATTGCCGTGCCCATTGAAGGCAAAGTGGGCAAAGCTGGCTGAGTTGGTCGGGTCTGGTTGGATCTGGTTGGGGCAGGACGTGGCGATTCCCGCTCAAGCCCGCCCGGCAAGCCGGTACGCCCAAAGCCCCACAATTTCATGCAGCGCCAAGTGCCAGCGCTCTGCGCTTCGCACAAAAAAGTAGCGCGTCCACTGAATCTGGTCACTGGTTTGGAAATCAACCGGGTAGGCCGTGACGTTCCACCCGGCTTTGCGAAACGTCGCCAAAGAGCGCGGCATGTGCGAGGCAGAAGTCAGCAGCAGCCAAGGCTTTTGAATGTCAACGCCCGCCACTTTGGCGCTGAAAATCGCATTTTCATAGGTCGTGTGCGACTCGGACTCGTAGCGCATTTGCTCGGTCGGCACGCCCATGCTGTTGAAAAATATGCGGGCGCGGTCGGCTTCGGTCAGGCTTTGGGCGGCCAATTCGCCCTCACCGCCAGTGAACAGCATCACCAACTGCGGGTGCTGTTTGGCCAGCGACGCGGCTGCCACCATGCGTTCGCCCGCGTCATTCAAGGCGATTTGCCCCAAACCCGGTTTGCGTTCAACCCCATTGGCGTGCCACACGTGAGCGGGCTCCAACGCGCCGCCCAGCACCACCACGCCCGCGTAGACCTGCAAATTGTCCGTTTGGTCGATGGATGGGCTTTGGCCTTCCAAATGTCGCAGCAAGGTGTCGGGCAGGGGCTGCCAACCCAGGGCCGCCAGCACCAGCAAAGCCGCCCAGCAGAGGCGGGCGCCCAGCTTGGGCTGTTGCCGCAGGCAGATCAAACCGAGAAACAGCAAAGTCAGCACCCAGGCAATGGGCTGGGTTGCAAAGGCAAGCAATTTGGAGGCGATGAACATGGTTATTTCAGAAAAATGCAAAGCGGGAAGGCCAGACGGCGCTAACCCATCCAGAGCCAACAACAAAGGATCTTGAAGGCCGCATAATTGTCAACCTGTAATAAGGCTGCCGTTCAAACGACCTTTCACCAGTCACTTTTTTTCTCAAGGTTCCATTCTGATGCACGATATTGTTCAAGATTATTACGGTCGCCAACTTCAAAGCACGGCCGATCTCAAAACCAGCGCCTGTTGCGATATCAGCCAGATTCCTGAGTGGTTAAAGCCCTTGTTGGGGCGCATTCACCCCGATGTGCTGTCGCGCTATTACGGCTGCGGCCTGGTGTGTCCGCCCAAACTGGAAGGCTGCCGCGTGCTGGACCTGGGTTGTGGCTCGGGCCGTGACGTTTACGCGCTGGCCCAATTGGTCGGCCCCACAGGTGAAGTGGTGGGTGTTGACATGACCGACGAGCAACTGGCCATTGCGGAAAAGCACCGCGCGCACCACACGCAGGTGTTTGGTTTTGACAATGTGAAGTTTTTGCATGGTTATATCGAGCGTTTGGAAGACTTGAACCTGGAGCCTGGCAGCTTTGACGTGATCGTGTCCAACTGTGTGGTCAATTTGTCGCCCGACAAAGATGCCGTGATGCGCGGCGTGCATCGCCTGCTCAAAAATGGCGGTGAATTCTTCTTTTCAGACGTTTACGCTGACCGCCGCGTGCCAGACGCCGTGCGCAATGACTCGGTTTTGTACGGAGAATGTCTGGGTGGTGCCTTGTACTGGAACGATTTTTTGCGTTTGTCACACCAGCATGGCTTTGCCGACCCGCGTTTGGTGACTGACCGCCCGCTTGAAATCACCGACCCCGCGTTGGCCCCCAGAGTCGGTAATTTGCGTTTTTATTCAGCCACTTACCGGCTTTTTAAAATCGACGGTCTGGAGACGGCTTGCGAAGACTATGGCCAAGCCGTGGTTTACCGTGGCAGCATTTCAGACCACCCGGATCGCTTCATGCTGGACAAACACCACAACATCGAGACGGGTCGCGTCTTTCCAGTGTGTGGCAACACCTGGCGCATGCTGCATGAAACTCGCTTTGCAGCCCATTTCGACTTCATCGGAGACTTCAGTCGGCATTACGGCATCTTCGAGGGTTGTGGTTCGAATTTGCCGTTTGAATTGACGGTGGACGGCGCGGCGGCATTGGCCTGCTGTTAAGGGCTGCCAGGTGGAAATCGCAATGATTGCGGTGGCCCTGTTTTTGGCGTTCAACAACGGCGCCAACGACAACTTCAAGGGTTTTGCCACAGTGTGGGGGTCAGACACGCTGAATTATCGGCAGGCCTTGATCTTGGCAACTCTGGCGACGGTGGCGGGCAGCCTTGCATCGCTGTGGTTAGCTGATACGCTAGTGCAGCAGTTTTCTGGCAGAGGTTTGGTGCCCAATTCGATTGCCAGCGCACCCAATTTTATTTTGAGCGTCGGATTTGGCGCAGCAATGACCGTGTTTGTCGCGACGCGGCTAGGTTTTCCGATATCGACCACGCATGCCTTGATTGGAGGTTTGGTCGGTGCAGGCATGGGGCAGGTAGGTGGCGATGTTAATTTTCAAAAGCTCGTCAGTTCCTTTTTTGTGCCCCTGCTGCTTAGTCCATTTTTGGCCGCAGGTTTAGGTCTTTTGGTGTACAAATTGTTTGCCAAACGCCTTGCAAAGGCGGCTGCGCAGGGCGACTGCGTTTGTGTGGTCGCGTCTGATCTTCCGGTGGCAAGCCCCTTGGCGATGAGCTCAAGCCAGGGCGTTGGCATGCCTGTGCGCCGCGCGGTTATGCCCATACTCATGATGGGCACGGAGGCCATTTGCGATACCCAAGATACAGCTGTCAAGTTATCGGCAGCTAAGCTCAAAACGGGCCTGCACATTGCCTCCGCTGCGGCCATTTGCTTTGCCCGTGGCCTGAATGACACGCCCAAGCTGGCGGCGTTGTTGATTGCTGCACAGGTTTTCAAACCTACTGGGTCCATTGCCATGGTGGCGGCTTTGATGGCCATCGGTGGCCTCGTGTTTGCGCGAAGGGTGGCAGAAACCATGAGCCAGCGTGTCAACAAGCTGGACGACACCCAAGGTTTGCTGGCCAACCTGGTCACGGCCAGCCTGGTGTTGATGGCCAGCAAGTTGGGTCTGCCTGTGTCAACCACCCATGTGTCGGTGGGTTCCATCGCTGGTGTGGGGTCGAGCGCCAAAACGCTGAATTGGCCAGCGCTTCGTGCGGTGTTGCTGTCCTGGGTTGCAACCTTGCCTTTTGCGGCGGCTGCTGCCTGGTTGTTTGTCAGGCTTTTTTGATTCGGCAGCGCGGGTCAAAGCATTAACGGTAGCCCCATGGCGCGGGCAGCCATTGCAGGTCGGCGGGTTCGTCAATGTCATGCTGGGTTGCAAGAGTTTTGACGTGCCAGCCCAGGCTTTCCATGCGGCTCAACGTCAATGTGGCTACCCGGTCTGTACTCCACGGCATGCCATCAAACAGCGACGCGTCAAATTGATTCAGGCCTAACAGGGCGTAGCCGCCGTCATGGGTGGGCACGATCACCGCGTCATGTTCAAGCAAAGCTTGCGCCGCAGACTGCATCACAGCCACGGTCAAGGCCGGGCAATCGGTGCCGATGAGCAGAATTGATTCTGACCTGTTCGTGCAACGCAAGGCTGCCCGCGCCATGCGCTCTCCCAAATCACCTTCGCCTTGAGAACTCCATTCAATGCCTTTGGGTAGCCCCAAATTTTGCCAAACGCTCTCGGTCGGACTCTCTGCTGTGCTTGTGCAAGTGCCTTCAAATGGGTCTGGCGTCGCACACAATTCAACGCTGTTCAATTTTGACTCGAGGGCCGTGGCGACTGTGTGCAGTAGCAACCGCTTTGCCAGCTCTGCAGCCGCTTTCGCGCCCAAAGCGGGGATCAGACGGGTCTTGGCAAATCCCGCAATCGGTGCTTTGGCGATGATCACAATGCGGGTTGTGGTCATGCATAGTCTTTCGCCAATTCACTGGGTAGTTGCCCGCGCCAATAGCGCCAGCGCAAGCGCCACATCAGCAAAATAGTGGTCCAAACGCCGCGCTGCTCCCAACGCCGCCCTGAGGTTGTGGTTTTGCTGGCCAGGCATACGGGACGAGACAAATGACTCAGTCGTTTGGACATTTCAATGTCTTCCATTAAAGCCTGGTCAGGAAACCCGCCGACGGCCTGAAATGCTTCGCGGGTCATGAACATCGCTTGGTCGCCCGTTGCAATGCCAGTTAAGCGTGACCGTAAGTTCATGAAACTTGCAATCACCGGCAACATCGCCGATTTGCCCTGAATGCGCACGTTAAATCGGCCCCAACACAGGGGGTGAATGAGGCTCTTTTTGATGGCTTGCTGCCAACCATCCGGCAAGACGTTGTCCGCATGCAAAAACAAATAAACGTCCCCTGATGCGACGGCTGCACCCAGGTTCATTTGCCGTGCTCTGCCCCGGCCACCTTGAATCACTGACAAACCGGCCTTTTGTGCCAAAGCAAGGGTTTGGTCTATGCTACCGCCGTCAACCAAAAGCACCTCAACGGTTGGGCTGACCGATTGCCGCAAGCGCAGCAGCAGGTCAGGCAAACAAGCTTCCTCGTTCAACACGGGAACGACGACGGATATTTTCATGCCGCGCCGTAATCTTCAAGCAGGCAAGGCTCCCGCGCAACTGCTGCCTTGACCGGCTGTGCAGCCGTAGCAATGGTCTGCCACGCGAATTTCTTTGCCTGCGGGGTCGCTTGTCAACAGGTCGCGCAGGTGAGGGCGGTTGGCCATTGCGCCATCAGCGCTGATTTCTGTGGGAATCGACAAATCCAACTGCTGGTTAAAGTCGCAGTCGTACAGATAGCCCTGCCAATCGACGCTGACCGTGCTTCGGCACATCACGTTGGCCAGGTTGCCCTGGGAATAATTGTCTTTGAGGAGCTGCATGTAAGGCTGAAACTGCGCCTTGGAAATCAGCATGGAGCCAAAGCGCTTGATGGGCATGTTCGCCAGCGCAAACAATTCATTGAACACAATGCCGAAATGCTTGAACAGTTCCGTCTTGTACTCCGCCTGCAAGCTGCTTTGGTTGGGTGGCAACGACGCGCCTTGCGGGTTGTAAACCAGGTTAAGCACCAGACCTGTGCCAGGTTGGCCATACCCCAGCGAGTTGAGTTTCTGCAAAGCCGCAATACTGAGGTCAAAAACCCCTTTGCCACGCTGCTTGTCGACTCTTTCCAGGGAATAGCACGGCAGCGATGCAACCACTTCAACTTTTTGGTCTGCCAAAAACTCAGCGAGCCCTTCTTGCCCTGGCTCAAACAAAATCGTGAGGTTGCAGCGGTCAATCACCCGAACACCCGCCGTGCGGGCTTGAATCACAATTTTGCGAAAACTGTCATGCAATTCTGGCGCACCACCGGTTAAGTCCAGTGTGTCGATGGACCGCGCGTGAAGGGCTTGGCCGATCATCTCAGTCAATCCGGCGGCCATCATTTCAGTGCGGTTGGGGCCGGCATCCACATGGCAGTGCACACAAGATTGGTTGCACTTGTAACCCAAGTTCACCTGCAAGGTGGTGAGCTTTTGGCGTCGCAAGGCTGGGAAGTTGGTGGCTTTGAGCAGGGGCAGCGTGGCGTGCATGGCGATCCAAAAAAATGAGTTTGACTGCGGAAAATGTCTGAAAGGGTCGAGAGTTTGTCTTGAATTCTTACAAGCTCGCCATGCCCGCGTTGTCAAAGGGCGTTACCGTGGTCAATGCCGTCGGCTTTGGCGGCGGGCAGTTCAGTCCCAGATCGATGATAACCGTCCGTTGGGTGACCGAATGTGTGGCGGGTCTTACAATGAAATCGGTGATTTTTGGGTGTGATATCTTGGCCCAGACGAGCCTGTTGATCAGGCTTTGGCGAGTTTCATAAAAGTGTCATTTTTCGGGAAATTGCAATGCAAAAAATAATAGTTGGCGTGATCGGTGGCAGTGGGCTTTACGCGATGGAGGCGTTGACGAATGCAACAGAACACCAGATTGACACGCCCTTTGGCAAGCCGTCAGACGTCATCGTCACCGGGCAGGTCAATGGTGTAGGGGTTGCTTTTTTGGCCCGCCATGGACGCGGGCACCGCTTAATTCCTTCTGAAGTCCCGTACCGTGCAAATATCTACGCGCTCAAAAGTTTGGGCGTTCGCTATCTGATTTCATTGTCGGCCGTTGGTTCCCTGTCAGAGGAAATGAAGCCCCTGG
Organism: Rhodoferax sp.; assembly: GCA_031431035.1. Taxonomy (GTDB): domain Bacteria; phylum Pseudomonadota; class Gammaproteobacteria; order Burkholderiales; family Burkholderiaceae_C; genus JANYCG01. The sequence continues at coordinate 21,967 of JANPCR010000028.1, read as the reverse complement.
ACATGGTTCTGCCCGACCAGTTCATTGACATGACCAAACGGCGCGACAGTACTTTTTTTGGCGAAGGGGCGGTGGCTCACGTTTCCATGGCGCAGCCCGTTTGCACCGGCCTGAGCGACGTGTTAGCTAAGGCTGTGAAGGCAGCGAACATGCCATCCGGATTTGAATTGCACCGGGGCGGTACCTACGTTTGCATTGAAGGCCCTCAATTTTCGAGCTTGGCTGAGTCGCTCTGGTACCGAAGCATGGGCGCCAAGATCATCGGGATGACCAACATGCCCGAGGCCAAATTGGCAAAAGAAGCACAAATGGCTTACGCCACCCTGGCCATGGTGACTGATTTTGACTGCTGGCACCCGCGTGAAGCGCACGTCACCGCAGACACTGCCATTGCCAACTTGATGCAAAACGCAGGCCATGCGCAACGCATTGCCGCCGCGGCCATTGGCTTGTTGGCTGCTGAAATGCCGGTGTCAGCCGCACACACAGCGCTGCAAGCGTCCTTGGTGACCCAACCCGATCAAATGAGTTCCGAAACTCGGGAGCGTTTGCGTGTGATTTTGCAGTGAGCCGATGCTGAAGTTTGTGCCATAGCCGGGTGAAAACCGCAGGCAACGAAAAAGCCCGCTGTTTTGAAGCAGCGGGCTTTTTATTTTCAGACTTCTAATTTTTTTGGTGCCGGAGAGATGAATCGAACACCCGACCTTCTCATTACGAATGAGCTGCTCTACCGACTGAGCTACACCGGCACAAGCCTTCTATTATAGCTGGCCCCAGGCCGCTAGGGAGCGACTGGATTCGGTCCGGATGCACTTGCGCGCGCGTGGTAGTCGGTGATGCGCTGGACTTCGTTTTTGGACCCCAATATCACGCTCACCCGTTCGTGCAATTTGCCAGGAACGATGTCAAGGATGCGTTCTTTGCCATTGGTGGCGGCACCACCGGCTTGTTCGATGAGCCAACCCATAGGATTGGCCTCGTACATAAGACGCAGTTTGCCTGGCTTTTCGGGCTCTCTTTTGTCCCATGGGTACAGAAAGACCCCGCCGCGGGTCAAAATGCGGTGCACGTCGGCCACCATGCTAGCAATCCAGCGCATGTTGAAGTCCTTGCCGCGCGGACCGTCTTTGCCCTGCAGGCACTCATCAATGTAGAGTTTGACTGGGTCATCCCAGTGGCGCATGTTGCTCATGTTGATGGCGAATTCTTTGGTGTCAGCCGGGACCCTCACATCTTCGTGAGTCAATACAAATGAGCCCTGCTCGCGATCCAAGGTGAACATCGCAACCCCGTCGCCGACCGTGAGCACCAGCGTGGTTTGCGGCCCGTACACACAGTAGCCAGCAGCAACTTGCTTGCTGCCAGGCTGTAAAAAGTCTTGTTCAGACACGCCATTGGCAGCACCTTCTGCCGACTTGTCCTGCTTTTTAAGCACACTGAAAATAGTGCCGATACTGACATTGACATCGATATTGCTGGAACCATCAAGCGGGTCAAACAAGAGCAAATATTCGCCTTGCGGGTAGCGGTTGGGAACGACATAGATGCCCTCCATTTCTTCAGACGCCATAGCCGCCAAGTGGCCGCCCCACTCGTTGGCTTCAATCAAAACTTCGTTGGCAATGATATCCAGCTTCTTTTGTATTTCGCCCTGCACGTTTTCTGATTCAGCAGTACCCAAAACCCCACCCAAGGCCCCCTTGTTGACGGCTTGGCTGATGCTTTTGCAAGCCCTGGCAACTACTTCTAGAAGGAGTCTGAGTTGCGATGGAATGTGCCCTTCCACCCGCTGCTTTTCAACCAGGTAGCGGGTGAGTGAAATTTTGGAGGTCATGAATTGAACGGCTATGAGTTTTCAAGCGCGCGACCGACGACTTCGCGCACGTTGTTGCTTAAATCCGGCTTGGCGGCTACTCTGGCAATGGCCTCTCTGGCTGCGCTGCGGTAGGGCTCGACCAATCGGCTCCAACGGTCCATGGCCCGTGCCAATCTGGCGGCGACTTGGGGGTTGATGGCGTCAAGTTCAATGACCCGGTCGCTCCAAAACACGTAGCCAGCCGCGTCCAGACGATGAAACGCACCAGGGTTTGCGCTGCAAAAGCTGAAAATGACGCTGCGAGCGCGGTTTGGATTTTGCAGGCTGAAGTCCGGGTGTTGCATAAGCTGACGAATTGCAGGCAAAACTTCGCCATTGCGGTCGCAGGCTAGCGCTTGCACCGCAAACCATTTGTCCAGCACCAATGGCTCGTTTTTGAACAAAGCATGAAACTTTGAGAGCGCTGCCAATCGCAATTCATGGCCACTGTTGACTAATGCATTCAAGGCGTTGGCCCGATCCGTCATGTTGCTCGCAGTTTTGAAGTGCTGAAGCGCTTGGCCAGGCCAAACCGTGTCGCCACTTCGCCGCGCGTCTAGGCACAAATAACTCAAAGCCATGCCCAGCAGGGCGCGACGGCCTGAAGACTCAGGATCAGGCGCATAGGCACCCGAGCTTTGATGCACCTCAAACGCCCAGACCCAATCGGCGTGAAGGGCTTGCGCCAATTGGGCGCGCATGCCTTCGCGCACGGCATGTATGCGCTTTGGGTCGACCACCTCCAGTTGTTCCGCAATGTAGGCTTCAGACGGAACTGTCAGCACCAACTCCTTGAAAGCTGCATCCAGTTCGGGGTGGCGCAAAACTCCGCGCAAGGCCTCCAGGCACGGCGCGTCCAAAAACAGGCCGGCAGACAAATCAACAGTGCCTGCGACGTTGCGCACAGCGCTGTTGAGCATCAAGCGCTGGCCTGACTCCCATCGGTTGAACGGGTCAGAGTCTGATTTCAGGAGGGTCAGCAACTGTGCGTCGGTGTAGGCAAAATCAAGTACCACGGGTGCAGAAAACGCTCGCAAGATAGACGGGACGGGTTCATTCGAAACGTTGACAAACCGCAGGGTCTCTGTGGCTTGCGTCAACACAAACACTCTTGAACCTGCGCCCGTATTGGCTTCATCCGCAAGCTGCAATGGCATGTCTTTGCCGTCTGGGCCAACCAGTCCCAGGCCCACCGGAATGACAAAGGGCTCCTTCAGGGGCTGTACTGGCGTGGGGGCACAGGTTTGCGACAGCGTGAGCGAGTAAGTCTTTTGCTCTGAATCGTACTGCCCCTGAGCGCTCACCCGTGGGGTGCCCGCCTGGCTGTACCAGCGCTTGAAATGAGGCAAAAGCTGCGCCAGGTCTGATGCCGGATTGGCATCTGCAATGGCCTGGGCAAAGTCATCGCAAGTCACCGCCTGACCGTCATGGCGGGCAAAGTAGAGAGCCATACCTTTGGCAAATCCTCGTCGGCCAGCGGTGTCGCTGGCGTCTTCTGCCGCCAGGGTTTGCATCATGCGGACAACTTCAGCCCCTTTTTCATAAATGGTCAGGGTGTAAAAGTTATTGATTTCAAGGTAACTGTCAGGGCGAACAGGGTGGGCCATCGGGCCTGCATCTTCAGGGAACTGGTTGGTGCGGAGCATGCGAACGTCTTCAATTCGCTTGACCGCTCGCGCTGATGCGGTGCCACAAAGATCTTGTGAGAACTCCTGATCGCGAAATACGGTCAAGCCTTCTTTCAGACTCAGTTGAAACCAGTCACGGCAGGTAATTCGGTTGCCTGTCCAGTTGTGAAAGTACTCGTGGCCCACCACGCTTTCGATGTTGGCGTAATCCACATCGGTTGTCGTGGCCTGGCTTGCCAACACAAACTTGGTGTTGAAGATGTTCAGCCCTTTGTTTTCCATGGCGCCCATGTTGAAATCGCTGGTGGCCACGATCATGAAGCGCTCCAGATCGAGCGGCAGACCAAAGCGAGCCTCATCCCAGGCAACTGACGCCATCAGCGAATTCATGGCGTGTTCGGTTTTGTCCAGATCGCCAGGGCGGACATAGACCTGCAACAAATGGTTCAACCCCGCGCGGGAGGTGATACGCTGTTCGCGGCTAACCAGCTTGCCTGCAACCAGCGCAAACAAGTAGGACGGTTTTTTGTGCGGGTCAACCCATTTGGCAAAGTGGCGACCGTCTTCCAGGTCGCCTTGCTCCACCAAGTTTCCGTTGGACAACAAGACCGGGTATTTCGCTTTGTCCGCGCGCAGCGTGACGGTGTAACTGGCCATCACGTCCGGACGGTCTAAAAAGTAGGTGATGCGCCGGAAGCCCTCGGCTTCGCATTGCGTAAAAAAGGATTCATTGCTGACAAAAAGGCCTGTCAGCGTGGTGTTTTTGACCGGGTTGCAGGTGGTGAAAATCTCAAGATCGAACGACTCTAGGCCTTGAGGCAAGCTCTCAAGCACCAGCAAATTGCCTTCCATTTTGAAAGTTGTGCCCTGACCGTTGACCAAAACACGCGCCAGGTTCAGGTCTTCGCCATCGAGTTTCAAGGCTTGAGCGGCAACCTCGGGGTTGCGACGCAGCGTCATGCGGTTCAGGACGCGCGTTTTTACAGGATCAAGGTCAAACGAAAGGTCAACCGTACCGATTAAAAAAGCGGGGGGTGAATAATTCTCGCGGCGGGTGACTACCGGCTCGTTCTGTCCATCACGCAATTGCAACATGCAAACTCTCCAGGAAGTTAGATTCAATCAGTTCGTCAAAATTGTTGACGCTGGCGACCACATGTGGGCCAGCCAGATCACGGGCCGAGTGGCTGGTTAGCAGTGCCACGGCCCGCATGCCCGCCCGGCGCGCGGCTTCGATGCCAAAGGGCGCATCCTCAAAGACAAGGCATGCACTCGGTGCCACACCGAGACGCCTTGCAACTTCTAAAAATATAGCAGGATCGGGTTTGCCGGGCAAGCCTTCATCTCCCCCGACGATGGCGGTGGGTTGGGTTTGCATCTTGAGGTTGGCCATTGCAAATTCAATATTGTGTCGATCGCCTGCGGTGCCAACGCCCACTTTGAAACCCTGCAACAGCGCCATTTCTGAAAACGCTTTGAAGCCTTTGACCTCTGCGAAGTGGCGAGTGAAAAGTTCTCGGTACAGGGTTTCCTTCTCGTGAACCAGTGCTGCAGATTCACCAAGCGGGACGACCCGCCCAAATAGCTCGTTCATGCACTCTGGCCCGGTTCGACCGGTTGTGCGTCGCAGCAGGTCGTCGACATCAATTTGAATGCCATGGCGGTGGGTGAATTCAATCCAGCTCTTTGCATGAAAAGGCATGGAATCAACCATGGTGCCGTCCATGTCGAAGATAAAGGCCCCCACGCTCCCCACTGCGTGTGGTTCGCTGCCCCCCGAGGGGGCTAATTTTTCTAGGGGCGGCCCGTCGAAAAATTGCTCGCTCGGTCTATTTGCAATTGTTGTGCTTGGCACGGTTAGACGCCTTGCTTCAAAGACGCTTCAATGAACACGTCCAAATCGCCGTCCAGCACTTTTTGCGTGGCTGACACTTCGACGTTGGTGCGCAAGTCCTTAATGCGGCTGTTGTCCAGCACGTAACTGCGAATTTGGTGGCCCCAGCCGACGTCGGTTTTGGTGTCTTCGAGTTTTTGCTGCGCTTCTTGCTGCTTGCGCATTTCAAAGTCGTACAGGCGGCTGCGCAGGCGCTTCCATGCAACGTCGCGGTTGCTGTGCTGGCTGCGGCCATCCTGGCATTGCACCACGATGCCGGTCGGCAGGTGGGTCAAACGCACGGCAGAGTCGGTTTTGTTAATGTGTTGACCGCCCGCGCCGCTGGCGCGAAAGGTGTCGGTGCGCACGTCAGAGGGGTTGATGTCGATCACGATGGAATCGTCCACCTCGGGGTAGACGAACACGCTGGCAAAGCTGGTGTGCCGACCGCCTGACGAGTCAAACGGCGACTTGCGCACCAGCCGGTGCACGCCAGTTTCTGTGCGCAACAGGCCAAATGCGTACTCGCCTTCGACCTTGATCGTCGCGCCTTTGATGCCCGCTGTGTCGCCGGAGGTTTCGTCTTCCAGCGTGGCTTTGAAGCCTTTCCGCTCGGCATAGCGCAGGTACTGGCGCAGCAGCATGCTGGCCCAGTCGCAGGCTTCGGTGCCGCCAGCGCCTGCCTGAATGTCCAAAAAAGCATTCAACGGGTCAGCCGGGTTGTTGAACATGCGGCGAAACTCAAGCTGCTCAATGGTTGTAGCCAGTTTGGCGGTGTCCTCCTCAATGGTGACCAGGCCCGCCTCGTCGTTCTCCAGTTTGGACATGTCGAACAATTCGGCGTTGTCGGCCAGTTCACTGGTCAGGGTGTCCAGCGTGCCCACCACGCCGTCGAGCATTTTTTTCTCTTTGCCGAGTTCCTGGGCCTTTTTGCTGTCGTTCCAGACGCTTGGGTCTTCCAGCGACGCGTTGACGGTCCTTAAGCGTTCAGATTTGGCAGCGTAGTCAAAGATACCCCCGTAACTCTTCGGTGCGTGCGCTCAGGTCTGCGAGTTGAGTGCCAATTTGGTTGATGCGTTCTGCGTCCATGGGGATTGTCCTGAAAAAATAGCGGGGAGCCCTGTGTCATTCCGGTTGGGCAATTGCAGGGAATCCGCTATTTTCTCACGCCACGAAGCCAGCGATCAGTTGGGCCAGTTCTTCGGGCTGGTCGTGGTGCAGCATGTGGCCAGAATCCGTCATGCGGGCTCGTGTTACCTGGGGTACAGAGGCCAGCCGCTCGTGAAATTCTGCCAGGGTGAATTTGCCGTTGTACCAGCCAGCCATGGAGTCGTCGCTGGACTCCACAAACAAGGTTGGCGCGGTAATGGCAGCGTAAAGTGCCAACACTTCATCGACCCGCGAAACCAAAGGCCCCGAGATTTTGTGCGCAGCATCGCCCAAGATCGCCCAGCGGCTGTCGTTGCCTTCAGCCGCCCAGTGGTGAGACAGCCAGGCAGCCCGGCCCCGGCTGGCTGCGTCGCGGCCCAATCGTGGGTTGGTTTTGATAAGGCGCTGGGCCACGCTGTCAGCGTCCGGATAGGTTTTGAGCACGATTTTGCCGCCGTTCATGGCTTTTAAATCGTCCATCCAGGTCGCCAGGCGTTTGGGCGCGCTGGTGGCCTTGCCCACAGGCCCGCCAAAGCCTTCGAGGTTGACCAAGCGACGAATGCGCTCTGGCCGCACGCCAGCGTACTGCATGACCACATTGCCACCCATGCTGTGGCCCACCAAATCGACCGGACGGTCTGGCGAATAGTGGTCCAGCAAAAAATCCAGGTCGGCCATGTAGTCGGCAAACCAGTAATTGTCGACCGGGGTGGCGGTAGTCAGGCCATAGCCGCGCCAGTCAGGGGCGATGATGTGGCGATGGCCTGCAAAGGCTTCGCTGAAGGCGTCAACCAAAAACTGATAACTCGCGGCAACGTCCATCCAGCCATGCATCAACACCAAGGGGCTTAAGGTCGGGTTGGGCTCGCCCCAAACCCGCACGTGGTAGCTCAGGTTACGAATAGGGACAAACTCGCTTCTGGAAATTCGCTTCGATTGGTACATTGGCCTGATGATACAAAAGCGCTCTCAAACTGTCAGTCAACACAGGGACAAGTCGGCCCAAACTGGTGGGGCCCATCCCGGCACCGATCCCTTTACCGACCCTCGCACCGACCAATATGCCAGCCTACACAAGCGATTTGAATGGCATGTGCCCCTTCACTTCAACATGGCTCAGGTGTGCTGCACCCGGTGGGCCAGCGCCGCCAATGCCAAAAACCGGGTGGCCATCATCGAATATGAAGCGGCACCGGACGTAAAACTGGACGACTTTGCGGCCCATGTGAGCTGGTCTTACGATGATTTGCACGCCCAGGCCTGCCGTTTGTCGAATGCGCTGGTTCAGCGTAGCGTGAAGCGTGGCGACCGGGTGGCCATCGTGATGCCGCAGCGATTTGAGACCGCAGTGGCCTACATGGCGGTGCTTCAAATGGGGGCTGTGGCCGTGCCGTTGTCGATGCTGTTTGGCCCGGAGGCGCTGGAATACCGCTTGCAAGACAGCGATGCCATAGCCGCCATTGTCGATGCCAACGCGCTGGGCGCCATGCAGGCCGTTCGCGCCCAGTGCCCTCAGTTGCGCACGATGCTGGTCGCGCAAGGCACGGGCGCTACACAAACAGGTAAGGAACCCCTGCCATTGCTGGGCGCGGATTCGACCATGGCCGATGCCTTGGCCCAGCAGTCGCCATATTTTGCTGCTGCTGACACTTTGGCCAATGACGCCGCTGTACTGATCTACACCAGCGGCACCACCGGCCCACCCAAGGGCGCACTCATTCCACACCGCGCGTTGATTGGCAATTTGACGGGTTTTGTCTGCAGCCAGAACTGGTTTGGCTTTGATGGCGTAAGCAACGCCCAATCCAACGCGGTGTTCTGGTCGCCTGCCGACTGGGCTTGGACCGGTGGTTTGATGGACGCTCTGTTGCCCACGCTGTATTTTGGTCGCCCTATCGTGGCGTACAACGGCCGTTTCAGCCCAGACATTGCTTTCAATTTGATGCGCGATCTGGCCGTCACACACACTTTTTTATTCCCCACAGCGCTCAAAGCGATGATGAAAGCCAGCACTGGCACGCCAGGGAAGGGTGGGCAAACCGTTCGCCAGTTGTTCAACCTGAAGCTGCAAGCCATCATGAGCGCGGGCGAGGCCGTGGGCGACGCGGTGTTTGACTTTTGCCAGTCGCAACTGGGCGTGACTGTGAACGAAATGTTTGGCCAAACCGAGATCAACTATTGCGTAGGCAATTGCGCGGCGCTTTGGCCACCCAAGCCCGGCAGCATGGGCAAGGCCTACCCCGGCCATCAAGTGGAGGTGATTGACGAGCATGGCGTTGAATGTGCTGTGGGCGTGCCGGGCGACGTGGCGGTGAACCGGCTTGACGTGCATGGCCGGCCCGACCCGGTGTTTTTTTTGGGCTACTGGAAAAACCCTGATGCCACAGCCGCCAAATTCACAGGGGACTGGTGCCGCACGGGCGATTTGGCAACGCGAGATGCAGACGGTTACCTTTGGTACCAAGGCCGCGCGGATGACGTTTTCAAGGCCGCTGGCTACCGCATTGGCCCGGGCGAGGTTGAAAACTGCCTGGTCAAACACCCCGCCGTTGCCAATGCTGCCGTGGTGCCCAAACCCGACCCCGCGCGCGGGGCGCTGGTCAAGGCGTATATTGTCTTGTCAGCAGATTTTGCAGCGGCGCGCGCCAGTTTTCAGGGCCATGGCCCTCAGTTGGAGGAGTTTGACCTCAACCTGACTACTCAATTGCAGGCCCACGTCAAAGGCAAACTGGCACCTTATGAGTACCCCAAAGACATTGAATTTGTGGATGCCTTGCCCATGACCACCACTGGTAAAGTGCAACGGCGCGTGCTGCGACTGCAAGAAGAAGAACGCGCCAAAGCAGCGCGACTCAAAAAACAGTGAGTGAAGTGAAAAAACTTGAGAGTCAACGGAGGATTCATGAAAAAAAGCCAAGTCACCCTTACCGCGCTGTTGGTCAGCGCACTCATGGCGGGTTGCGGCGGTGGCGGTTCGTCAGGCGGGACCTCTTCAACCCCGGCACCCGTCACGCCCGCGCCACCGCTCGTGCTGGCCAGCGGCTACCCCAACAGCCCGGTCACTTGCAGCACTGACGGCCAACGCGCCTGGCTGCGTGACTACATGGACGACGAGTATTTTTGGTACACCCAGCAAGGCGTGCCCAACGCGGCCGCCACGTCGATGGACGACTACCTCTTTTCGCTACTGAATAAACCCATTGACCGCTACAGTTTTGCCGAAACCACCGCTGCTGCCAACCAGTTTTTTGTAGAAGGCACCCGCACCGGCTATGGGTATTCATTGGGCTGGGCCGATGCTGCGCAAACCGTGCTGAAAGTGCGCATCGTCGAGCCCTTGAGCCCGTTAGGCCAGGGCAACTTGCTGCGCCGCGGTGACACCATTGTCAGCATCGACGGCTTCACGCCCACGCAGGTGGTGGCGGGCCAGGTCGGTTCGGTCAGCACCCAGGGCGTGCCGCGCACCTTCGTGGTCAGAAACGATGTGGGCGTGCAGCGCACGTTCACCGTCAGTTCGCTCACCTTTGCCTTAAGCCCAGTGATCACGTCGCAAATTTTGACGGCACCGAACGGCGCGAAAGTGGGCTATTTGATGTACGAAGAGTTCATCACCACCGGTTCTGCCGCCCTGGGTACCGCGTTTGCCAGTTTTCGCGCTGCCAATGTGCAGCACCTGATTCTTGATTTCCGCTACAACGGCGGTGGCAGCACCGCGCAGGCGCGTGACATTGCCAGCATGGTGGGCGGCAGCAGCGTGGCGGGCAAAATTTTTGCGCAATACCGCTTCAACGCCCGTTACACGGCTGAAAACTTCAGCCAAACCTTCAAAACCAGCGGTTTGCCAGCTCAACCGCTGGAGGGCATTGGCAATGTCATGGTCATCACCTCGGGCGACACGGCGTCGGCCAGCGAGGTGGTGATCAATTCGCTGCGGCCCCACAAAAATGTGGTGACCGTGGGCAGCACCACGTTTGGCAAACCCTATGCGTTTTTGCCTATCAGCGCGTGTGGCATCACCTACAGCGCGGTCAATCTTGAAGTGGCCAACAGCGTCGGTTTTGCCGATTTCAGCAGCGGCTTTGCACCGGCCTGCCCTGTGGCGGACGACCTAACCCGCCAGTTGGGCGACCCGCTTGAAGGGCGCACGGCAGCTGCCCTGGGCTACATCGCCACAGGCCGCTGCCCCGCAGTCAATGGGCAGGTGAAATCGTCAATTTTGTCGGCTACCCGGGCTGGCTCGTCCACCAGCGCGTTGACCAGCAGGTCATCGAGTCAGCAGCGCGACTTGGGGCTTGGCGAAATGGGGCCCCGTGCGACGCGAGTGGATTGAGCTTCTGCGATGATTCGTGGCGGCATCAATGTCCCCCAAAGCCATTCACAGACATTCACAGCCATTTTCCAGGCCCGGAGTCATCAGGATTTTATGCTATAATATATATAGCAAACTATCTATATAAAACGAGAGCTAGAGGCCTTTTTTATTCATATTTGGGCTAATTTACTCTATTTCTCATAAAAAAGAACCTGCAGGTTCTTTTTTGCTAAATTGTCCTTTTTACCCCTCACCCTCACATGAAAAAAATCCAACTTGGCCGAAGCGACCTGAACGTCACCCCCATCTGCCTGGGCACCATGACATTTGGCGAGCAGGTGGACGAAACCACCTCGCACGCCGTTCTGGACCGCGCGCTTGCGCAAGGCATCAACTTCATCGACACGGCTGAGATGTATTCCGTGCCCACCCGCGCGGAGACCTTTGGTGCGACGGAAACCATCATCGGCAACTGGTTTGCCAAGCACCCGGGTGCCCGCCAAAAGCTGGTGCTGGCGTCCAAATTGGCAGGCCCCGTGCGCGGCATGAACTGGGTGCGCAACGGCAGTCCCGAAGTCACCGCCCAAGACATCGCGGATTCGTGCAATGCATCGCTCAAACGCCTTCAGACCGACGTGATTGACCTGTACCAAATTCATTGGCCGGTGCGCCATGTGCCAGCCTTTGGCTCCATGTATTTCGATCCAGCCAAGGTGCAAGTGCCTGGCGTCACCATCACCCCGGTGTTGGAGCAGTTGCAGGCGCTGGACGGCTTGGTCAAGGCGGGCAAAATTCGCGCGATTGGCTTGTCGAACGAAACGCCCTATGGTGTGCACGAGTTTGTGCGCCTGGCCGACCAGCACGGTTTGCCGCGCGTGGCCACGGTGCAAAACCCGTTTTGCCTGATCAACCGCTCGTATGAGAACGGCCTGGACGAAACTCTGCACCACTTGGGCGTGTCGTCCATTCCATATTCGCCACTGGGTTTTGGCCTGCTCACGGGCAAATACGACGAAGGCGGCACCACAGGCCCCGCAGCACCCGCCCAGGGCCGCATTGCCAAGTACGAATCTGTGCGCAAACAGCGCTGGGGACGGGCCGAGTCTTTGGCCGCCGCGCGCCGCTACAACGCTTTGGCTCGTCAGCATGGCATGGAGCCCACCCAGATGGCCCTCGCGTTTTGCTACACCCGCTGGCATGTGGCCAGCACCATCATTGGGGTGACCTCTGTCGCTCAGCTCGATGAAAACCTGGCCGCCTGGGGCACCACGCTGTCAGCTGAACTGCTGGCTGAAATCGACAAAATTCGCTGGGAAATCCGCGACCCGGCGCAGTAAAAAGGGTTGGCTGGGCGCTAGTCAAACCGCCCATGCCCGCAGCTACCTGAAAATCACCGTTTTGTGGCCGTTCACCAGCACCCGGCGCTCGGCGTGCCACACCACCGCTCGGGCTAGTACGGTGCTTTCAACGTCGCGCCCCATGGCGGTCAGTTGGGCCACGTCCATCGCATGGTCGGCGCGGGCAGTGCCTTGCTCGATGATTGGGCCTTCGTCCAGGTCGGCGGTCACATAGTGAGCCGTGGCCCCAATGGTTTTGACGCCTCGGTCAAACGCCTGCTGGTAGGGTTTGGCCCCCTTGAAGCTGGGTAAAAACGAGTGGTGAATGTTAATGGCTTTGCCCGTCAGCGCCTTGCACAAATCGTTGGACAGCACCTGCATGTAACGCGCCAACACCACCAGTTCCACACCTTCTTGCCTCACCAAATCGAGCAATCTGCCTTCAGCGGCCGTTTTGGTGTCGGGCGTTACCGGGATGTGGTGAAACGGAATGTCAGCCGCAGCGGCCAGTTGGTAGTAATCGCGGTGGTTCGACACAATCGCCTTGATGTCCAGCGGCAGCAGGTGCGTGCGGTAGCGAAAAAGCAAATCGTTCAAACAATGGCCGAGTTTGCTGACCATGATGATCGTGGGCACCCGGTCATTCGCCGAATGCAAACCCCAATCCATCTGCATGGGTGTGGCCAACAACGCAAACTGGGTGCGCAAATCAGTCAAGCTGGTGTTGGACGGGCAGTCAAACCGCATGCGGGCAAAAAATAAGCCCGTGCTTTGGTCGTTGTACTGCGCCGCTTCGGTGATATTGCCACTGTGCTCGCCCACAAAACCTGTTACCGCGTGAACAATACCGGGGCGGTCCGGGCAGGACAGCGTGAGAATGAATGAATCCGACAAACCGATGCTCCTGAAAGTCAAAGTGGCACTATTGTGCCGTTGCTCAAAATTGTTGTCGGAATATTTAACACCTCAGTTTGAGGGGTTCTTCAGGATTATCGCAAGCCGTTGATTTGATTGAATAAATGTCAAAGATAGTGCGCAAGCATAAATCTTGCTTGGTTGACTGTTTCGGCCCTTCATTCCTTGTCAACGGAGACACCATGTTTAAAAAATTACAGCGCTGCCTGGCGCTTTCTGTGGTCAGCGCATCCGCGCTGGTCGGCTCACTCGGGTTTGTAGGCAGTGCCAACGCAGGCTACAGCAACGTCGTGTTTTTTGGCGACAGCATCTCAGACACCGGCAATGTGCTGTCTTTGACCACCGCTTTTGGCGCGCCTTCGTTCCCCAATTATTCAGGTGCGCCGGGGCGCTTTTCTAACGGCCCGGTTTGGACTGAGTACCTGGCCGCTGGCTTGGGCTTTGCCGACAGCGCCAAACCGTCCAATTTGCTGTTTGCGGGGCCAATGGCCGGCATTATTCCTATTGGCGTGCCTGGTGGACAAAACTATTCTTACGGCGGCGCACGCACGGGCTTGGGCGGCTCGGCTGGTGCCACCACGGGTTTGGTCGGGCAGTTGATCGCTTGGGACGGTTCGCTGTCACTCCTGGGTACAGGCGCTTTGGGCCGTGCCGCTGACCCCGACGCGCTTTACGTGGTCGTGGCGGGTGCCAATGATCTGCGCGATGCCCGCAGTGGCGATGCGGCCGCCCGCAGTACCGCTGCAGCCGAAACCGCGCAAAATTTAACCAATGCGCTGGGCCTGTTGGCGCAAGCCGGTGCGCGCCATTTTTTGATCTCGAACTTGCCAGACCTGGGCAAAACCCCTGAGGCAGTGGATCTGGGCAACGTGGCCGAGTCAACCGACATCACCAACCAGTTCAACGCGCAGTTAATCGCCCGGTCTAACGGCTTGGACGCCTTTTTTCTTGGGTCCTTCGGTGTTGACCTGGACATTCGCATGATGAATTTTCATGGCTTGGTGGAGCGTATTTCTGAAGACGCGCTAACCAACGGCGGTGCCACTTATGGCATTACCAATGTCACTTCCCCCTGCCTGGCACCCGGCGCGTTTTCGGGTGAGTACTTCTTCCCAGATGCAATCGACATCAATTGTTCAATCTCCTCATTCTCTGACGACCTGCATCCTTCCGGTGCCTCACACCGCCTGCTGGGCCTGCTCGCGCTGAACACAGTGCCCGAGCCGGGTTCACTGGCGTTGGTTGGTTTGGGCTTGCTCGTGATCACAGCCCGTCGCCGTCGCATCTAACAAGCTTGTTGTTTTGACCCAAGCGGAGGCCCTCGGGCGCTCCGCTTTTTTTGTTGGGTTGCAGGATGGGGTGCTGAAATCCCTGTCAAACTTGTACGAAGTGGTGTGGATATCATTCACTTGTCCCTCCTACCACGGCCCCAATCCATGAATCACTGTCCAGCCAATTCGAAACCAGCCTGAATCAGCGGGAATGGGAAGCTCGTCGCCAGTAGGCTATGCTGGCGTCGTCAACTCCAAAGGTGTTCATCCCATGAAATTTCATCGCTTATTGCTTAGCCTGTTCATTAGCTCGAGCTTTTTGCCAACCGCAACTTTCGCCCAATTGGTGGCTTCACCCAACGCAGCGGTACAGGCCGCCGCCGCCGCGCAAAAGCAGCCCTTGCTGGAGTCGCTGAGGGAATTTGTCAATATCGAAACCGGTAGCCGCGACCATGAGGGCATTACCCAGGCGACAGAGTTACTGGGCAGCAAACTGCGCGCGTTGGGAGGGCAAATCGAGTTCATCGAACCGCAAGAGGCCACCAATTACCGCATGGCGGACACGCCCGACAAAATAGGTCGCATGGTCAAAGCCACGTTCAAAGGAACCGGCAGCAAACGCATTTTGCTGATTGCGCACATCGACACGGTTTATCCCAAGGGCATGGCGGCCAAGCAGCCGTTTCGCATTGATGGCGACAAAGCCTACGGCTTAGGGATTTCAGACGACAAGCAAGGCGTGGCGATGGTGGTGCATGTGGTGGCTATGCTCAAGGCGCTGAATTTCAATGAATACGGTACCTTGACCGTGTTGGTCAATGGCGATGAAGAAATCAGCTCGCCTGGCTCTCGCGCTGAATTGACCAAGGCGGGCAGCGAGCACGATGCCGTGCTGTCATTTGAAGCTACCCGCACCCACAGCGACAAACTGTCCTTGGCGACCAGCGGCATTGCCTCGGTCGAGCTGAAAGTCGAAGGGCGCGCCTCGCATGCAGGGGCTGCGCCTGAGCGCGGCGTGAACGCGCTGTACGAGTTGTCGCACCAAATCATGCAAATGCGCGACCTGTCGCAAAACGACAAGGGCCTGAAGCTGAACTGGACGGTGGCGCAATCGGGCACCAACCGCAACGTGATTCCAGCCTATGCCACGGCACAGGCGGATGTGCGCGTGCTGCGCGTGGCCGACTACGACGGCATTGAGGCCACTGTGCGTGAAAGGGCCAAAAAGCAGTTGCTACCTGAGGCCAAAGTCACCATCAATTTCGAGCGTCGCCGTCCACCGCTGGAGGTCACCGCCGCCAACCGCAAGCTGGCCGCGCACGCGCAAACCATTTACGCTGAACTCGGCCGCAAGCTCGAAGTTGACGACCAACCCGAGGGCGGCGGCACCGATGCGGCCTTTGCGGCCCTGAAAACCCAAGCGGCTGTGGTGGAGCGCTTTGGCCTGCAAGGGTTTGGGGGCCACACGGCCGACAACGAATACGTGCTGCTGGACACCGTGGAGGCGCGGCTTTATTTGGCGGCGCGGGTGGTGATGGACGTGGCGCGGGGCAAGGGGATTTGAGCGAGTAGGATAGCGAATATGCAATCCATTCTGCCGATTCTTCCCGCGCTGGCCACGTTGGCTGCCTACCTTATTGGCTCCTTGTCTTTCGCCGTCATCGTGAGTCGGGTGATGGGTTTGAACGACCCGCGCAGTTATGGCAGCAAAAACCCGGGAGCCACCAATGTGCTGCGCTCAGGCTCCAAAACTGCAGCGGTGGCCACGCTGCTGCTCGATGCCATCAAAGGCTGGTTGCCCGTCATGCTGGTGCATTGGTTTGGCGCGGCTTACGGGCTGGGTGCAGGCACGCTGGCCTTGGTAGGGTTGGCAGCGTTTTTAGGGCACTTGTTCCCGGTTTTTTTCCGCTTTCAGGGCGGCAAAGGGGTGGCCACGGCGTTGGGCGTGTTGCTGGGCATCAACCTCTGGCTCGGACTGGCAACTTGCGCCACCTGGCTGATCATCGCGTTTTTCTCGCGCTATTCGTCCTTGGCGTCGCTCGTGGCGGCGGTTTTTGCGCCGGTTTATTACCTCATGGGCGGTGGCGTCGCTTGGTACATGGCCAAGCCGGTGCTGATGGCAATCACGGTCATGGCGGCGCTGCTGGTTTGGCGGCATGCGCTGAATATCTCGCGCTTGCTCAAAGGCACCGAATCCAAGTTGGGTCGCGGCAAAATGGTGGGCAAGGCGACCGCGACCGTGACTGGCAAGGCGCATGGCAGGGCGTCTGAAAAAGTATCTGGCAAAGCCAAATAGACCGTTTGCGCAGCCTGGGCTCAAGCTCGCGCAACCGCGCGCTCAGCTAAACCGAAGTGTGTGCACCCATTTGCAAGATCAAATGGTGATTCAGCCGCAAGTTCAGGGCCGACGCTGCCAAAGCAGAATCAATTTTGGCCTTGGCCTGCGCCGTGCGGTGCAATTGCGGGCGGGCCACCGCTTGGCCTTCTTCGTTGATCACAATTGCCACATGCGGCAAGGCAGACGACGTTGACCTGCGCATCACCACGGCTATGGCCGCGCTGTCCAGCCGCACGTAAGTGCCAGGCGGGTAAAGGCCGACCACCCGCACCAGGGCCTGGCCCACATCGTCCACTTGCTCCACGCTGCTTGAAATCAGGGACTTGATCGAATCGGCCGTGCTGCGCCCAGTGCGCGATTGGCGTGGGCTGATCATGGCGGCGTAGCGGTCCACAATTCTTAAAATTCGTGCCAAACGGTTGGCTGGCGTGATTTGCCTGAACTGCCCCTCGTCGGTGCGTTCATCATGGTGTCTGCTGACAATGTCCAGCCACAAGTCGTCGCTGACTTGCAGGTTGGCCAACATCAAACCGCCTTTGGCTGTGTGCGCTCGAATCACCTCCATCTGCTTGAGTGACGGCTTTTCAGCTTGGCTTGCCAGCTCGTCCTGCAAGGCGGTCATGGCGATGTTCATGGTCAGCGCTGCATGCACCAGGCTGTTGCGCTCAGGCGTGCTGACCTTGAGCTCAACCGCCATCAAATGGCACAGCACCGCACACACCAGCGCGTGCGAGGCGCTGTAACCCACGGGCGAATTCGTGGCCAACTGGAACAGAAGGTACAAGCCCACGTCGGTGTCGCGTTGCAGCAAAGTTTGCATCCAGCGGTCGTATTGCCACACGCGCTGCTCAAATTCTTGAATGCTGCCCGGGCTGGCCACGATGATGCCAATCCCTGATTCCAGATCAGACCACAGGCTCAAGAGGTCTTCGTAATCGTTTTCAGTTTGCACTTGCAAAGCTCGACCCCTTCAATAGCGTTTGACCAGCACCATCTGGTCGTTGTCACGGGTCATCTGAAAGCGGGTTAAAAAGCTGTTGCCCAAGAGCACAAACGGCATGGATGCATTGGACACTACAGCGTCGACGTTGAACACCTCCACATCGCCCAAGCGCACAGAATCGAGCTTGACGCGCCAACCCTGCGTCACCCCATTGGCGGTAGACAAGCGAACAATTTGCGCGCCCTTCAGGTTCAGCCCCATGCGCTGGGCGTCTGCCGTGCTCATGCTGACGGCGGTGGCCCCCGTGTCAACCATCAGTTGCACGCTGTGCCCGTTGATTTGACCCATCGATAAAAAATGGCCACCACTGCCGGCGGTCATCACAATTTTGCTGCCGTTGGCAGCGGTGCCGGTGGTGTTGCTCGCACCCCCTGCACCCACGCTGGCCGGCGCATCGCCCATACGCAAGGTGTGCTTGCGCCCACCCATTTCGATCACCGCTGAATCGCCGTTGGTGGACAGCACTTTCACCCCCAAATGCGATTCACCCGCCGCCAGAGACTTCGGCGGTTTGCCATCCACAATCACCAGCGCTTTGCTGCCCAACATGCCAGCCAAGGTAACCGACTGGGCCTGGGCAACCATGTTCAAGCCCAGCGTCAAAATTGCGCAGAGGGTGAAGGAATGAAATGCAGGCAGGGTCATCAATCTCGGAAATTGTTAAAGCTCAAGGGCAGGTCGGCAATGTCTTTGCGGATCAGCGCCATCGCGGCTTGCAAATCGTCGCGTTTGGCGCCCGTCACGCGCACGGCGTCGCCCTGAATGGCGGCCTGCACTTTGATTTTGCTGTCCTTGATCAGGCGTTGCAGCTTTTTGGACACGTCAGATTCAATGCCATTGCGCACTTTGATGACCTGTTTGACCTTGTCGCCACCCATTTTTTGCACATCGCCCACGTCCAAAAACCGCACATCCACACTGCGTTTGGTCAGCTTGTTGCGCAAAATGTCGTCAATTTGGTTCAGTTGAAATTCGGCGTCGCCAATCAACGTGATGTCTTTTTCTTTCAGCTCAATGGCCGCTGAGGTGCCCTTGAAATCAAAGCGCGTGGCGATTTCTTTGGAGGTGTTTTCCACGGCATTTTTCACCTCAACCAGGTTGGCTTCACAAACGGTATCAAACGACGGCACTTTAGGCTCCCCAAAACTTGCAAATCAACAAAAAAAGACCAGCGCCACAGGCGACAATCTCACCATGTTAGTCGAGAAAAACGTCCCGTTACAAGCCCACAACACTTTCCATATCGTCGCCAAGGCCCTGTCTTTGGTGCGAATCGACAGCGTGGCCACCCTGAACCAGGTGATTTTGGACCCCGAACTGGCCCCACTGCCCAAATTTATCTTGGGCGGGGGCAGCAACATTGTGCTGACAGGCGACGTGAAGCCTTTGGTGCTGAAGGTCGAGCTGATGGGCCGCCGCTTGGTAGCCGAAACCGCTAAAAGCTTCATTGTGGAGGCGGGCGCGGGCGAAAATTGGCACGATTTTGTAGCTTGGACGGTCGCGCAAGGCTATCCGGGCTTAGAGAATTTGGCGTTGATTCCTGGCACTGTGGGCGCAACGCCTGTGCAAAACATTGGGGCCTATGGGGTTGAGTTGCAAGACCGTTTTGAGTCGCTCGAAGCCATGGATTTGGTGACGGGTGAGGTTTTTACTCTGAACGCCCTGCAATGCGCCTTTGGTTACCGAGATTCAATTTTTAAGCGACCCGCAATTGGGGGTGACCCGTTCACGCGCGGTGCGAATACAGCCCCGGCGACGATGTCGGCCAGCAAAGCCGACAAAGCCAAAAATGCCAACGAAGCCGATAAAGCAGGCGTGGCAGGTTTGGCGGGCAGGGCGATGATTTTGAACGTGCGCTTCAATCTGCCCAAGGCCTGGAAACCCGTCTTGGGCTATGCCGATATTGACAAAAAGCTCGCCGCGCACCAAACCCAGTCACCCGCAACACCCCTGACGGCGCAGCAAATCTTCGACTGGGTGTGCGAAATTCGCCGTGCCAAGTTGCCGGACCCGCAAGTGATTGGCAACGTGGGCAGTTTTTTCAAAAACCCCACTGTCACGACAGAGCAATGCGCCGACATCATCGCCCGCGAGCCGCGAATCGTGCACTACCACCTGGCGGATGGTTCGGTCAAGCTGGCGGCCGGCTGGTTGATCGACGCCTGCGGTTGGCGGGGCAAGTCCGTGGGACAGGCCGGTGTGTATGAAAAGCAAGCGCTGGTTTTAGTGAACCGGGGTGCCATCGGCTCGCCCGACGGTGCCACGGGTGGCGAGGTGATGACGCTTGCCAAAGCGATTCAAACCAGTGTGTATGAGCGATTTGGCATTCGGCTAGAGGCTGAGCCGGTGGTGGTATAGGTCTATCGCCTTTTCGCCTCGTTTCGGGTTCTGAACCCTGCGCTCACCTGGGTGACGAGCTGCCCGCCTGCCTAGCGAACTGCCCACCTGCGTCACGATCCGCCCGCCTGCGTAGCGATCCGCCCGCCGACCGGGCCATACGCATGCGGTTTTGGGTTGGAAGTGCCGCGCGGGATAGAAAAATTCGTGCGACGCGGTGGTCGCGGAATTTTTTGAGGTAACTTGAAGCACCGCTACCGCAACGCGTTCCAACCCAAAGCCCGGTCGCATGGCCCGATCACCGGGCTAGGCGGGTTTGGGTCTCCACTGGGCTCTCAAACAAAAGTCCGGTCTTTGGACCAGTTAAGCTGACATAGACTGTGGTCGTTATGAACAACCCAATGCAAAATTTCTCCTACGCGCGTGGCCTCCTCCAGCAGTGGAACGTCTCCGTTGAAGACATTCCAACCCCTGGCGTTGACCACAAAAAGGAGGCTGACTTCCTTTGTAGATTTGGCGGCACGAGGGTGCTAATCGAAGAGAAAACCAAGACGGATTCGCATGACTTGTTGGCAAAGCGCGCAGCTGCGCTGGAAAGCGGCGAAATTCACTTCACGACGCTTCCTATTGTTCGAAACGAGAGGATTTCTGAAATTGTCCGATATGCCTCGAAGCAACTCCAATCCTCAGCGGATTTGGAACACGATTTCCGTCTTCTATGGTTTACGGCCACGGGACTTCAGGCGCAGGGCAACTATGAGCAATTCATAGCGACGGTGTACGGTCGAACGAACATTTTGGAGATGAATTCCAGCAATTACCGGCGATGCTATTACTTCCGCAATGCAGACTTCTTCCGGCGAAAAGCAACAATCGACGGCGCCGTTGCAGCTTGCATAGACGGCGGCACCATCAAAGTCAAACTATGCCTGAATGCATTGTCGCCAAGATATGAAGCACTGAAGCAATCAGAAGTTGTTCGTCTTTTTGGCGCGGCAGTCGAGGATCCAATAGAACTGGAAAGAGGAGGTACAGCCTTTATTCTCGACTCTGATCTCAATCGAAAAGACGAAAGTCCGTTATTGGCGTTTCTGCAAGTCAAGTACCAAACGGCCCCACTGATGAAATTCGATCTCGGCTACACAAACGCATCAGTGCTGATACCAAAGGACGCGCCTCGACCGGTCGGTTGACGTCCTTCGTACCGGACTCACCAAGCCCGGTGATAGGGCCGTGCGACCGGGCTTTGGGGTGGAACGCGTTGCG
This sequence comes from Rhodoferax sp., assembly GCA_031431035.1. Taxonomy (GTDB): domain Bacteria; phylum Pseudomonadota; class Gammaproteobacteria; order Burkholderiales; family Burkholderiaceae_C; genus JANYCG01. The sequence goes on along the minus strand of JANPCR010000028.1, from coordinate 683 downwards.
GTGACGACCTCGATTAAGTGCCCCAAAAAATTCCGCGACCACTGCGTCGCACGAATTTTTCGAGGTCGCGCGGCACTTCCACCCCAAAACCGCATGCGCATGGCCCTGTCGGCGGGCGGACGTTGATCAAGCCGAAGCCAGAACCGAAGACCCGAGTAATCCTGGCAACTGTGAAACCAACAAAGCAAGCCAGAGGCTAGGCTCGTTTCCAACCTTCAAAAACACCGCCAAATTGCTCGATTCAGTGAAATTTAGCCACTATATACCCAATTTGGGTATATTGAGACCAAAAATCGACAATTATCAATAAAATAGGCCTCTAGCTCTCGAATATATTCAATAGTTTGCTATACAAATATTAGCAAAACTATTTCTTTGCCATTTCAGCAGCATGACCCAAACTGGCCAGCGCCGCACCCGTGCCCAATGAAAGCAACCCCGCCTTGGCATAAATCTCAAGCTTTTCGCGGGTATCCACAATGTCCAGGTTGCGCATGGTCAATTGGCCGATGCGGTCTAGCGGGGTGAAGCTCAGCTCGCCTTTCTCCATGGTCAGGCGCTCGGGCTTGTAGGTCAGATTGGCGGACTCGGTGTTGAGCAGCGAATAGTCGTTACCCCGGCGCAGTTCCAGCGTCACTTCACCGGTGATGGCGCGCGCCACCCAGCGCTGGGCGGTTTCGCGC
>JANPCR010000027.1:0-3294 GCA_031431035.1 Rhodoferax sp. | reverse complement strand
CGGCGGGCATTGCCAACAACGGCATGCTGACCATGTTTGCACCCGCCACCCACGCGGGTGTTGCTGCGTTTTACAAAACCCAGACTCGCAAGCAATTGGACAAATTGGGCGCAGACAAAGACATTCCCATGCACACCATGGCCTAAAGTTGCGCTTCTAAAGGGCCGTTTTTCATCCATTGGGGGGATGACGCCCCTCGATTTTTTGGCGACCATTGATGCGAAATTCAACCTCTATTCAAAAGGATTCCCACCATGGCAAGCCGAATCGTCACCGATGCAGAGTTCACTCGCGATCTGAACAACGGCAGCCTGGTGCCCTCCAATTTCAAATACAAAATTCTGGTCGAAGGCGACTCGTGGATGGATCGCAGCGCCCCCGTCGCCCCCTCGCTTTTGCAAAAATTGGCCCCTGAAATGGACTCCGGCCATGAGGACACGCTGTTTGTCAACCTGTCCAGGTTTGGCGACACGATGCGCCGTATCAACGATTGCTTGAGTCCCCTTTTCATTCAGTGGGTCAACCACACCTTCAGCTGGAAATTTGACGCAATTTTGCTCAGTGCCGGTGGCAACGACTTCATCGACGCTGCCAGCGACCCTGGCCCCGGCCAAGGCATTTTGCGCGACATGCACGGCTTGCCATTGCCCGCAAATGGCAGCGACTGCCTGCGTCCCAACGCGGTGGCAGACCTGATCACCCAATGGCTGGATCCGAGTTTCAGCAATTTTTACAGCGTGATTCAAGCCAGTAAGCATGCCGACGTGCCCATTTTTTTGAACAGCTACGACACGCCCACCGCGCGAGACGCACCCGTTTCAGCAGGCGGCCGCACCTGGCTTGCCGAGTCGTACCGCGCCAATGGCATTGATGAAACGCTGTGGCCCGACCTGACTGGGCGCATATTTTTGGACATCAAATCCACAATGACCGGCTGGGCGCAGGGCCGCAACAACGTGTTTGCGGTGCCGACAGAAGGCACGCTCATTGCCGCTGCCGCGGGCTCAATTGGCAGTGACCAAGATTGGCTCAATGAAATTCACCCCAACTCGAAGGGCTGGAAAAAGCTGGCGACGGTGTGGCGTACGGCGATCAAAACGGTAATTTAGTGAGTGGTTTAGGCGGTGAAGTGGGCGTTTAAGTGGACGGTGATTTGATCAAAAATCAATGACCAAGGCCGCAATTCCATCACTGGTTTGCGCGCAGCCTTGAAGGGCCGTCCGCCTAAAACAACTCAAATTTACCACAATTGTGGTAAATTAGGCTAAAAAACCAGCTTTTTCATAGAAAATTAGCCAAATTGGCCTCTAGCTCTCGAATAATATAGAAAGTTTGCTATATATACTATAGCAAACTTTGCAGCGGACTCAATCGCCTTCGCCCGTCAGCCGTATCCTTTGGCCCAGCTCGTTGCTGAAAGAGATCACCACGCGCGATCCTGAAAACTCCAAGACAAACGTCTGCGCCTCACCTTCTGACGGGCGGCGAGTTTCAATTTTCAAGGTGCTGGGGTTAAGCCAAGCCGCTCTGGTGAGCCGATCGCGGCCCTGATCAATTGGATCGGGCTTGTCGGGCAGCGCAGCAGCAAACCTGCCATCCAGCCCAAGTGGCAACGTGATTTTGCGGGTTTCATTCGATCCCCGGGCCACATAATTGACCAACTCGTAAGACCCGTTGCCTTCCAAATTCAGGGTGAATTCTTTCAACCCCAAATTGTTATTGGCCAGACGGTAAGTCTTGCCAGACCAGGCATTACCTAAGGCTGGCGCAGGTAAATTTGCCTCATTTTCAGTTGCAAGCTGCGCCTGGCGTTGCTCCAAGGCAAGCACCGCCAGGGGGTTGGGTGCCAAAGGGCTTTCCGACTTCACACTGGCTGCAATCAAATCGAACAGCGGCTCAAACGGGTAATTTTTGCGTCCAGTCGTTGCCACAACAATCCCCAAATCGGGCATCACGATGATCAGTTGGCGATTGAAACCCACGGCCAAATAGGCTTTGCGTGCGGGCACTGTCCACCAACCATCCCCATAGCGCCAATCAGTTTGGGTAGAAATCTCCATGGGAATCGACGCGTGAAACACCCGATTCACCCATTCGCGCGGTACGATTTGTTGACCGTTCCACTGGCCACCTCGCAGATAAAGGTAGCCCAACTTGGCCATGTCGCGGGTCGTGAGGTAAAGCCCAAAACCGCCGGTATGGATGCCTTGCGGGTCACGAAGCCAATCCACATTTGCAATTCCCAACGGCGCAAACAGGTGGCGCGCGGCATAGTCGGCCAGCGGCATACCGGTCTGTTTCGTCAAAATTGCCGACAGCAACTGCGAGTTGCCACTGTTGTAATTGAAACGGGTGCCAGGCGCGTCGGCCATGGGACGATTCAACACAAACTGCACCCAATTCTTATCTCGCAGCATGGCAAACAGCGACTCGGGCACAACATTGCTCAAAGGCTCAGACCACCCAATGCCTGAAGTCATGTTCAGCAGGTGCGAAACAGTGATAGCCGCCCCGGCCGTATCTGGCCTCGCCTCAGTTTGATCCGCAAAAAAGCCTAGCACCGGCTCGTCAACACTTCTCAGTTTCCCTTGCGCGATCGCGACACCCGCAAGCGCAGCCACTACACCTTTGGTGGCTGAATTCACCTTGTGCCGCATACCCGCCTTGAACGGCGCGTAGTACGCCTCAGCCACCAAGCTGCCATGGCGCGTCACAACCAAACTGTCCATCTCATGGGCGGCACCAAAATCCAGCAAAGCAGCCAAAGCCGCAGAGTCCATGCCCTGCGCTTCAGGGCTGCTTGGCGTCCATTGTTGGGTTGGCCACGCCACAGGATGGGTGACGCTTTGCCCGATTGCTGTGAAATGCAGGCAGCAAAGGGCTACCGCTTGAATCGAAACACCCACCAACTTGCCTTTGAAACGCAAAAAAGACATAAGACTTCAATTCACTAAACAGCACATAACCATGCATCACACATAATTATGTGTAAAATTGAACGAGACACAAGAAAAACCCTACATGCCCACTATTGTTACAAGCGCTTCAAATACCGTCAATTTCACTGGCGCGGTGGATCGCGACTTGCTTAAACGCGCCAAAATTGTCGCGGCCAAGAACGACACGTCCATCAACGCACTGTTCAACGCTGAACTGCGCTATTTGGTTGAAACCTTTGACGGGGCCGAGACTTCTGGCAACCAAAACTTCAAAAGCTTGATTGCGTTTTCATTGGGCCAAGCCACTGCCGCACAAACTTTGCAGCGCCTAGGCACCGACAGCGCCGAAGACCTG